>DASVSC010000170.1:0-11750 GCA_036388295.1 Tepidisphaeraceae bacterium
GAAGTGTTCCAGATCGCCCGCCGACTCGCGCAGCAGATGGCCGATCAGCAGCGACCGCCCGGTCTGATCCAGCCGCGCGCCGGCGGGGCGGCCGGTTTCCACCAGCGCTGTCTCCGCCACCTCGTCCGGGGCGCTGATGCGCACGTTCGTGTAGCCGCCCATCCGCGGGTCGGTCGCGACGGCCCGCTGCGTGCTGAACGTGGTCTGTTTCGGCACCAGGTAAATGACGTTCGCGCTCAGCGGGTCGGGCCGAACGTGTTCGACCAGGCGCTCGCGCAGGAAGTGCGTTTTCCCACTGCCGGCGCGGCCGATGACGAAGCGAACGGACATCCGCGGCATCATATCGCGGGACCGCCGATCCTACCATTTCACGAACGTCCGTCGCCCACGGCCCAAGCCCCGGCCCGGCCATTATTTGCGGGCCGGATGGACATGGCCCACGCGCGAGCCGTGGCACCCGGAGTCGGCCCGTCTATCATGCCGGCATGTTCGACGGCCTCCATCGCCCGCGCCGCCTCCGCCAACAGCCGCAGCTGCGCGACATGCTCAAACGCGTTACGCTGCGCCGCAGCGACTTCATTGTGCCGGTGTTCGTCTGCGAGGGCCGCGGCATCAAGCGGCCGATCGCGTCGATGCCGGGCGTAAGCCAGATGTCCACAGACGTTGCCGCCGACTGGCTGGCCGCGCGGTCGGCGGCGGGGTTTAAGGCATATCTTCCGTTCGGCGTTGTGGATACGGCCAAGAAGGACGCGACGGGCAGTGAATCGCTTCACGAAGACAACGTCGTCTGCCGAATCGTCCGCGAAACCAAGCGCCGCCGACTGCCGATGGCCGCCGTCACCGACCTGTGCCTGTGCGAGTACACCGACCACGGCCACTGCGGCCCGCTGACGAATGACCGCGGCGACGTCGACAACGACGCCACGCTGAAACTCCTGGCCGCCCAGGCGGTTAACCACGCGCGCGCCGGTGCCGACGTCATCGCCCCCAGTGGCATGATGGACGGCATGGTTGCGGCGATCCGAAAAGGCCTCGACGACGGCGGCTTCCCGAACGTGCCGATCCTCAGCTACGCCGTCAAATACGCCAGCGCCTACTACGGCCCGTTCCGCGACGCCGCCGATTCGGCCCCCGCGTTCGGCGACCGCCGCAGCTACCAAATGGACCCGGCCGGCGGCATCGACGAAGCGCTACGCGAAGTCGATCTCGACCTAGCCCAGGGGGCAGACATGGTGATGGTCAAACCCGCCGGCCCGTACCTGGACGTGCTGGCCGCCGTGCGGGCCCGGGCGAACGTGCCGGTGGTGGCCTACCAGGTCAGCGGCGAATACAGCCAGATCGAAGCCGCCGCCGCCCAAGGTTGGATCGACCGCGACCGCGTGGTGCTCGAAAGCCTGACCGCCATCAAACGCGCCGGGGCGGACCTGATCATCTGCTATTGGGCGGAGATCTTGGAA
The DNA here is from genome assembly GCA_036388295.1 of Tepidisphaeraceae bacterium. GTDB lineage: Bacteria > Planctomycetota > Phycisphaerae > Tepidisphaerales > Tepidisphaeraceae > RYN-431. Next base: position 1,458 of record DASVSC010000170.1, read on the forward strand.
CGATTGCTGCCATAAAGTCGCCTTCCGTCGAGCCTGTTTCAGTGGGACATGTCGAACATCTAAGTCGCGAGACAGATCCCGGCGTTCACGGTTTTGGCTTACTCGCTGAGCAATTCAGGGTCCACCGGCTGGACGTCCATTTCCCACGTCGGCCGAGGCAGTGCTTCTTCCGCTTGCTCGATTGATGCCTTGGCCGATGCGACCTGGCGGCGACAATCATCGACGTGGGCCGCCGCGAATCGCTGCCTGCTGGCAAGGATGCGCTGCTCATCCGTTGTCAGTCGTTGCCCGATGATAACGACGTTCAACTTGCGGGCGTCGCTTTGCGCGCGGTCGAGGCGGATGTTCGCCTCGCGAAGTTCACGCTTGGCGTTGTTCAAGTGGGTCAAGCCTGACGTCCGGCGCTTCTGGATGGAGTTCCATTCGAAGGCATCGATCCATCTCGTCCCCCAGTGATATTTTCCCGGCCGAGTCCGTTCCAGGATGGCGTTGGCCCGCAGGTAATCGTCGGCGTGCTCGTCGAGCCGGATGAACTGGTGCCGGGTCGCGGCGATATCAAGCGCGACACCCCATAACGTGACGGCCAGTTCGTGATCGGGATGAGCGCCGACGTACGCCTTCAGGTTCTTCACCGCACGCATCGCGTTCGTCTTCTGGACGATGTCACAGACGGCATGATTAATCACGATTGTCGAATCGGTGATGCCGCTGTCGATAAGCCGTTGTAGCAGCGGCGCGGCTTTGGCAGGCTGGCCAAGTTTGAGGAGCGCGACGGCCTGGATGTGCAGGCTGTCGATCCAGGCTTTATCCGTCAACCGACCGACTTGTTTCGGCAGGCGGTCCTGAAACGCCTTCGCCGTGATAGCCGCTTCGGCATGTTTTCCGGCGTACAGCTCGCCCATTGCCTGGCGAAGCGTCGGAGACGGAAAATCCTCTGCCCGGGCGGGCGGCACGACGGAAGCCGCGAGCTCGTTCAACGGCTTCCCAACGGACGGCTGCGGGGCGTTAGCCGGCGCATGAGGAACGTCAACGGGCCGCACGTTCGGTTGCTTTACAGTCGGTACGACAGTTCCGGTCCCCGCGGACGCAATCGCGGGCAATGCCTCCGAAGCAGGGATGGCGGGTGACAAGTTCGTTGCCTCGGTCACTGGCGGCGCGGCGAAGGGTGTCGGCGGCACCGACTGAGGCATGGATGCTGTCGGGATCGTATGGGCTAGCGCGATGGCCGCTACGGGCTGTGTCTGGACGTGGATCTTCCATGGCAGATCTACGGACCAGGCAGTGAACATCACATTCGCAGCCGCCGCGACGAGTAACCCGCTGCACGCGTAACCCACGACAAACGCGATCGAAGCGAGAACGCCGGATTGAAGGCCTTTCCCCGCGGGCAACTGAAAGAGCATTGTCATCAGTAACGGGCAGAACAGCGATGTCAGCCCGGCGGCCAGTGCCATGCCGGCGACGCCGCCATGAATGAGTCCGAACACGCCGCTCATCGTCGGCAAGCTGACGCAGGCGACTGTCTGCAGGAAGACGGCGTTCGAAAGATGAATGTCTAACGTATGAGCCGCGCCCTCAAGCGTGCGAAGCGTCAGCCGCATCGCGATGGTCAAGAGCGACGCCACGCCAACAGCAATCAAAGCCAGGCCACCGAGGCGGCCATCACTCTGGAGCACATGGTCGAGTACGGCGTAAGAGGCCGCGCCCAACAGCACCACGATCATCCCAATGGGAAGCCACAGCTGACTGATGATCGGCGGCAGCGGAATCAGTGGCTCTTCGAACGGCGCTTTTACGTGCTTTTTTGAAGGCCCGTACTGGGGGAAGCTCCGCAGCGGCCGACTGGGCACCGCTGACGGGGTCATGACAGGTTCGGCAGCAACTTCAATATCTTCTTCAATCGGGATCGCCTGATCGACATCGTCGGCGACGTGCTCGTCTCCCAACATGACGACCGGAGAAGCATACGGCACCATGAAGCGCCGCCTGCACGACTTGCACTCGGCGGTCCGGCCGGCGAGTGATCCTTTCACCGCGTATTTTGTGAGGCAGTGCCGGCACTTAAACTCGATCATGTCGTCCCTTCAAGCAACCCGCCAACGGCCGCGTGGCGATGAAGCCTTCCCTGAATCGGACCCGTCACGAAGTGCTGCGAACTCGTAGATTGGTCAAGACGTGGCAGAAAAACGATGATCGAAATTGTTGCCAAAGTCAAAAATGGACCGTTGAAGTGACTGTACGGGACTGCCAAGCATATTACCCCGGCCGTTACGGCGCATTCGCACCGTCAACGTAAGACTCGCAGTCCGCGAATTGATTCAGACCTGCGAACTGTTTCGATCAGCCCGTCACGGCCATAACGGCGCGACGTTCAGTCCCATGTCTTCCGGCAATCCACAAATGAGGTTCGCGTTCTGGATCGCCTGGCCGGCGGCACCTTTACCGAGGTTGTCGATCGCGCACAGGGCGATCACCAGTTCCCGCGCCGGGTCGGCGGCATAACTGATGAAGGCGAGGTTGCTGCCGGTCGTCCACTTCGTGTGCGGCGGCTTATCCGTCACGCGAACGAACGGACGATCCGCGTAATAGCTGCGGGCGGCGGCCAAGCACTGTTCGGTGGTGGCGGTGCCTCGGGCGTAGACCGTGGCGAGGATGCCGCGGGTCTGCGGGACCAGGTGGGGCGTAAAAACCAGGCCGGTGGACGCGGCGGGCTCGCCGGCGTTGGGCTTGGCCGCCGCATGGGTGAGGCGGTCGATGGTGGCGGTAATTTCCGGCATGTGCGTGTGCTTGAGCAGGCCGTAGACGGTGAAATCTTCGTTGACCTCGGCGTAACCGAACTTGCTGTTGTCGCCGCCGCGGCCTGCGCCGCTGACGCCGCTCTTGGCGTCGATGATGATGTTGTTCGGGCTGATCAAACCGTTCGCCAGCAGCGGGGCGAGCGGCGTGAGGCTGGCGGCGGGATAGCAGCCGGGGTTGGCGATGCGGGTCTTGCCGCGGATGTCGTCGGGCCACGCGTCGGCCAGGCCGTAGGTCCAGCCGGGGACGTAGCGGTGGTCGCCGCCGATGTCGACGATCTTCACGTTCCGGCCGACCAGCGCCAGCGGCTCACGGCTCGCGCCCGTCGGCAACGACGTGAACAGCAGATCCACGTTGTCGATGCTCGTCGGGTCGAACTTCTCGATAACGAGGTTGCCGAGGTCCAGCGGCACGCCGGGGTAGCGGTCGCCGACGCGCTGGCCGGCCGTGCTTTCGCCGGCGGCGTAAACGAGCTTGAACTGCGGGTGCTGGCAGAGATAGCGGAGCGTCTCGCCCCCGCCATACCCCGCAATGCCGACGATGCCGACGCGAATGGACATAGACGGCCGATGATATCAAAACGTCCGGACGCGTGCAGGCTCGGGGCGGGTTGGGGAAACGCAAAGACCGCGAAGACGCGAAGATCGCAAAGAAGAAAAGAAAATAGAGATGCGGAAACATCAAATTGAGAGCTTTTTGGTGCCAAGTTTGGCTTCTTATTTTCTTTGCGGTCTTCGCATCTTTGCGATCTTTGCGCTATCTAAGACACCCAATCACTTGGATCTGTTAGGCCAAACTGGCACTCCTACTGAAAAAGACTTAGTTGTCCGCCGCGCGGCACCGGCGGACGGAAGCTGGCGTTCGACAGCGGACCGATGTCGTTGTCCAGCCCGTACCGGCGGGTGAATACGTCGAACGTCTGTGCCAGCGAATCGATCATCGGCCCTTTGCCACGACGACGGGCGGCGTAGCTGCTGTCGTAGAGCTTTCCGCCGCGCGATTGGCGGATCAGGGATTCGACTTTCGCCGCCCGCTGCGGGTGAACGCTGCGCTGCAACCAGTCGAGAAACAGTTCTTTGAGCTGATACGGCAGCCGCAGCAGCACCCAGAACACACGTGTGGCCCCGGCGTCGGCGACGGCCTTCAGAATGGCCGGCACTTCGCTGTCGGTTAAGCCAGGGATGACCGGGGCGATGTTCACGCTGACCGGAATGCCGGCCTTGGTCAGCTCGCGGATGATCCGCAATCGGGCGGCGGGCGAACTGGCACGCGGCTCCAGCTTCTGCGCCAGATCGTGATCGAGCGTCACCAGCGTCACCGTCACGCGGCCGGCCTTCTTCGCGGCCAGCTTCGCCCACAGATCGGTGTCGCGCAGCACGAGCGCGCTCTTGGTCATCGTCGTCACCGGCTGCCCACACTCAGCCATGATTTCCAGACACTGCCGGGCGATGCGCAGCTTGTGTTCGATCGGTTGGTAAATGTCGGTGATGGCCGACATGACGATCGGCTCGGCTTTCCACGACGGGACGGATAGCTCCTTGCGCAGCAGTTCCGGCGCGTCCGGCTTGGCCATCAGTTTCGTCTCAAAATCGAGGCCGCTACTGAAGCCGAGGAACTCATGGAAGGGCCGGGCGAAGCAGTAAATGCAGCCGTGCTCGCAGCCGCGGTAAGGGTTCAGTGTCCAATCGAAAGGCACGTCGGCGGAACGGTCGACGCGGTTGATGATCGTCTTCGTGCGATCATTGAACACCTGCCGCTGCACAACAACCCGGCCGCCGTTTTCCTCGCGCTCCACGGCTTCACGATCGAGTTCTTCGCCGAGGACGTGCAGGCGGGTCGATTCGAAGCGGTTGCCAGGATTCAAGCCAGCGCCGCGGCGATGAGCGGGGCCGGCAGGCAGGGCGTCACGATAGGTGAAATCATCAACCGGCAGCACCCAAACAAAGTACGAACCCGGAGCCGGATGTCAACGCGGATGGTCGAGATTGACGAATTCGTTGCGGAATCGTTTGAGCGTTTCGAAATGCGTGAGCGTGCTGCGTACGTCGAGCCAATGCGCGAGCACGCCGGCCGTGAACGCGGGAATGGCAATGCTGTTTGGTACGGGCTCGTACGAACCGCTGTCATTCAGCCGCAAAATTTGTGCGGTGAGGTCGCCGCGCATGTGCCAGATTTCCGCGATGCCGATGCCGGCGTAGACAGGAAGTTTGGGCAGCAGCGGCTTAGTAATTTCGGTTTCGAAGGCGACGTCCGGCGGCGGGCAGCGGTCTAAATCTTCGTCGGCCGCCGCCTCGGCGATGTGGACATTCTGGACGTAGTAACTGGCGTCGGCTTCGATGCCCTTTTCGAGCAGCCGCCGTCGCCACGTCGTCGCGCCGGTCGGCATGTACGCGATGTCTTTGCCGATGCAATAATGTTCGAGCATCTCGCAGACGAGCGCGATGATGATTTCGTGTAGGCGTGTCGGCATTTCCACTTCCATGTTGCCGGAGTCGTAGGTGATGCGGCACCGACGGCCAGCCTGTTCGATTTCCATCGATAGCCGCTCGTAGGTTTCCCACGAGATGCCGTTGAACAGAACGTGCGTGCCGGCGGGGGCGAGGCGGATGTCAGGCTGGGAGGTGGCAACCATGGCAACAGTTTACCGCACGACGGGCAGCGCGATGCCGTTCTTTTCTTTCTGGATCTTTTCCCACCCGCTGCCGAGTTCGCCGATGGGGTCGGGCGGGAGGATGTCGACTTTTTTCTCACCAAGCTTGGCTTCGCCGGTGCGGACTTTGTGCTGGAACAGGCGGCATTCTTCCAGCAGGCGTTCGAGAATCTCTTCTTCCGGCACGTTGGCGACCTTTTCGCCCTGCACGTAGATGATGCCGCGGCGGTCGCCGGCGAAGATGGCGACGTCGGCCCCCTCGGCCTCGCCGGGACCGTTGACCACGCAGCCCATGACGGCCACCTTGATCGGCACTTCGATTTCGGCTTCCAGCTTCTTGCGAACTTCCTGCACCAGTTTGAACAAATCGACCTGAATGCGGCCGCACGTCGGGCAGGCGATCAGTTCTGCGCCTTTACGCTCGCGCAGTTCGAGGCAGTAGAGCATTTCCAGGCCGTCCTGGACTTCGTAGATCGGGTCGTTGGCGTAGCTGATGCGGATGGTGTCGCCGATGCCGCTGGCCAGCAGATGGCCGAGGGGAACGACGCTGCGGATGGTGCCCGTTTCTTTCGGGCCGGCGTGGGTGACGCCTAAGTGCAGCGGGTGGTCGAAACGTTTGGCAATCTCGGTGTAGGCGGCGATCACCAGCATCGGGTCAATGCTTTTGGCGCTGATGCAGACGTCGTAGAAGTTGCGTTCGTAAAAGATGTCGAGGTATTCCTCGAGCTTCGTGACCATGATGGCCAGGAAATGGCCGTGCTTGTTGTCGCCGAAGACGCCGCCGAGTTCCTTCATGCGCTTCTGCTTGTCGCGGCGCTCGATGATGGAGCCTTCGTTGACGCCGATGCGGATCGGCACGCCGCGTTCTTTACAGGCGTCGATGACCTTGGCGACCTGGTCGCGGTCGGAAATGTTGCCGGGGTTCAGGCGGATTTTATGCACGCCGCTGTCGAGGCTTTCGAGCGCGCGCTGGAAGTGAAAGTGCACGTCGGCCACGATCGGCACGCTGACCTGGTTGATGATCTCGCGCAGCGCCTCGGTGTCCTTCTTTTCAGGCACGGCCACGCGCACCAAGTCCGCGCCGGCGGCGGCCAGCTTATGGATCTCGGCCACGCACTTGTCGATTTCATAGGTGTAGCCGGCGGTCATCGACTGCACGCTGACGCGCGCGCCGCCACCGATTTTGACCCGGCCGACCCGGTCGTCGCCCACCACGATCTGCCGCGTCTGCCGACGTGAAATCATCGGCGTAGTCTAACCGCGTTCGGGAAAGAGATGAACCGCCAAGCCGCCAAGGACGCCAAGAAGAGGAGAATTGAAAGGCTAAGAAGCGTGCGGACACGGCATTCGAAAACAGCTTTCTGCCTTCTTCTTGGCGTCCTTGGCGTCTTGGCGGTTCCCTATCTGCCGCATTGGCTGGCGCGTGCGGGTCGCTACACTTCCGCGGCATGATCTGGCTGAAGAGCGTAATCACTGTGCCGCCTCGGAGCTTGCGGCAGTCGCTGATCGCGGGGACGTATTTCGCGGTATTGATCGGCGTGGCGTCGGGCACGATCAGCCTCGCTTACGCGGCCGTCGAGAGGTCAGCGGGCATGAGCTGGGCCATCATCTCGGCCATTCTGGTGCTGTACCCCGGCATCACGCAGTCGCTGTCGGCGGCGCTGCTCCGCATCGCGGCCAATCTGTTGGGGTCGGCGATCGGGTTCGCGATCGGCTACGCCATCGGCACGGGGACGGGCGAGATGATCCTGGCCCTGGTCGTCACCATTTTCGTCGGCGAAATCCTGCGCATGGATCTGGCCCTGCGGACGGCGTGCGTGGCGACCGTGATCGTGATGAGCGCGAACGATCATAATCTCACGCTGTCAGTCGTGGAGCGCGTGACGGCCGTGCTGGTCGGGTGTGCGGCGGCGCTGCTGGTACAGCTCGCGGCGTGGCCACTGCGCAACTTCCTGCCGTTCGTGGCCGACACCGAGGCGACGAGTCAGCGGACGGGGAAAGACGCCGCACGAAGTTTGGACTGACGCAGGCGGGTGCTTCCATTGCTGTGACCCCGCCGGGACGTTTCGCAGCGCCATGGTCATTGCTCAAAAAGACCGGCCCGCCGACTTTGGGTCGGCGGGCCGGGGTTGAAACGTTTACCGCAGGGCAGGCGATCAGGCTCAGATTGTGAGCTTGAGGGCCGAGGCCAGGCGGACGTAGGTGGTGTCGGTCAGGATCGTGTTCTGGGTGTCGAGTAAGTTTTCGACACCGGTCCCGAACAGAGTGAGGTTGACCTTCGTGGTCCCGAAGATGTTGCCGAGGATGGCGACGGCGGTCGGGTTGGTGTTGGTGCCACCGGCGCTGAAGCCGCGGAACACGTACTCGCGACGGATCCAGTTCTCGAAGCTGCGGACCGTGCCGGTGCCGCCGAAGTTGCCGGGGTTGGCCTTGGCGCCGACGAACACGTTGCCGTTGTTCTTCAGGGCGGGGGCCTGCAGGATGCCGCCGTACGGGAACAGCTTGTCGCCCGAGTTCAGCATGGCCAGCAGGCGGGTGTTGGTGCGGACGATTAAAGCCGTGGCATTGCCCGCGGGGCTCGGGTCGATGAGCAGCTGCTGGGCGTAGACAATCGTTTCCACCGCGTTGGCGATGATTTCTTCGTCCTGGCTGCTGGGCGTCGTGCCGCTGGAGCTATTGGTGCTGGCGTCTTGGTGCAGGATCTCGTGGGCCAGGGTGGCCGAGAGGACCTGGAAGGGCTCGCCGGCGTAGATCGGGTTGATTTCGAGGCTGAGACGGCCGCCGGGGCTGAGCTTGGTTTCGCCGACCGGGGCGCTGCTGCTGACGCTGCCGAAGGTGACGCTGGTGTAGCTCTTGCGGGTGACGTTGCTGCGGCCGATGTAGCTTTCGATGGCCGGCTCGCCGACGGTGCCCACCAGCGACGCCAGGGCGGCCCGCAGGTTGGCATTCGGCATGATGCCGGCGACGGTCGAGCTGTCGAAATAGTCGGCGATGGCGGCGTTCGCCTGGGCCTTGGTGATCTGGCCGGCGTCGACCTTCTTGTTCATGAACGAGACGAGACGCTTGCGGATCGTCGTCGTCGCCGGCGTGGTGCTGGCGGCCGGCGCGTTGGGGGCGCTGGCGAACACGTCACGGTCGAAGTACGACAAGTCCGTCGGAACGAACTGGCGGTTCGACAGCGTGTAACGCGGCTTGTTCTGGCCCTTGTTGAACGTGATCGTCTTGGCCGGGGTCGAGGCGTCGTACACCAGGGGGTTGCCCTTGGTGTCGCTCAGACCGCCCAGGGCGATCGTCAGACGGCTGCCCTTGCGGACCAGGCGGTCGGTGTTGATCTGGATGTAGTTCTCGTCCACTTCCGGCTTCGTCACGGTCAGCGTGACGCGCTTTTTCACCTGCTTGGTGATGTCGGTCATGTCGTTGGCGTAGCCGAACGAGCTGAACTTGCTGGTGTCCAGCAGGCGGATCGAGCGGTCGAACGAGATGATGATGCGGTTGCTGTTAAGCGAAGTGCCGTCCGTGTCGGCGGCCTTGGCGATCTTGATTTCCACGATCTTGGGCGTGGCGGCCATCAGCTGGCGGCGTTCGAGGCCTTCGACCATGGAGAAGGGGGCCGGTTCCGTCCCGCGGATAGCAGTCTTGCGAAGCGACATAAAACAAATCCTTTCGAGTACCGATTCGGACGGGGCCGGTCACTGCCGGGGAAGTCAGACGTCCGCAAAAAGTGTCCAATACCCTGCGCCCGACGCCAAACGCGCCAGAACGGGGTTCTACTTATTATCGAACGATACCGTTCCAAACTTGTTACAAAAATCTGCCCGCCTGCGATTTTTCGCCGCAACCCGCGGCGTCCCAACAGGCCCGGCTTCCCAAACCGGGCGGGTTGTGGCATCATGGATCGTTCGACTTCTACCGAAAAGGACGTACCGATGGGTCCGATTAATCTGGCGCTCGTAAAGCTGTTTTTTGCCGATACGCAGTTGCGTGAGGCCCAAAGCCGCCTCGAAGCCGCGACTAAAAATGTGCGTCTCCAGCAGAATAAGGTCGCCGACCTGAATGCCCGCCGCACCACGGCCAAGACCGACCACCAGCACCTGCAGGCCCGTTCCGGCGAGCTGAACCTCGAAATTAAATCACGCGAGGAAAAGATCGAGCACCTGCGCGAGCAGCAGAACGGTGCCCAGACCAACCGCGAATACCAGGCCCTGCTGGTGCAGATCAATTCCCTGAAGGTCGACCGCGCGAAGTTCGAAGAAGAAGCACTTGGCGTGATGGAAACGCTGGAAAAGCGGGCCGCCGAGGTGCAGACGCTGACCGGGCTCCAGGAAACGGAGCAGACGAAGCTGGACGCGATGAGCGGCCAGATCGACGAGCGCGTGAAAAACCTGAAGGCCGAGATCAAAAGCCTGCAGCCCGCCCGCGACGAAGCCGCCGCCGACGTGCCCGAGCGTGCGATGGTCGTCTACAACCGTCTGGCCGAGCGCTACGAAGGCGAAGCGATGGAAGCCATCGACAAGCCGCACCCGAAGCGCGAAGAATACATCGCGATGACGTGCAACATCGACCTGACGGTCGACATGTACAACCGCCTGCACAGCCGCGACGACCTCAGCTTCTGCCCCCAGTGCGGCCGCATCCTTTACATTCCGGAAGAGCTCACGGTCGAGAAGGCCGTGCACAAGCCGAAGGCGAAAAAGGAAAAGAAGGAAAAGGTCCCGCGCAAGAAGAAGCTGGAGCACGCCGCCCCGGTGCAGCGCCAAACACTGGCCAGCAGCGTGGTGACGAGCGTAGACGACGACGAGGCGGTCGGCCGTGGCGGCCGCACCGTCGACAGTGGCGAACTGGACATG
>DASVSC010000171.1:0-18458 GCA_036388295.1 Tepidisphaeraceae bacterium
CCCCCCCGCCACGAAGCGAATACAAGTCCGGACGCGCAACGAGTTGGCGGACAAACCACGCTCAGGTTTTGTCCCCGCTATTTGATAAACGTCGCGTCTAACGCGATGTCGCGCTTGTCGCCCTGCACGTAGTTGATGTCCGGCTCGCCGCCGAAGATGCGGTCGCGGCCGCGGTCGCGGGTGATGAACAAGTCGCCGCCCCCTTCGCCGTACAGCACGTCCCGGCCAACGCCGCCGTTGATCGCGTCGCGATGGTTGCCGCCGTAAATACGGTCGTCGCCGTCGCCGCCCTGCAGGTCATCGCGCCCACTGTTGCCGTCGATCCAGTCGTTGCCGCCCATGCCCAGCACCTGGTCGTCACCCGCGGCCGCCGTCAGGCTGTCGGCGTGTTCGCCGCCGGTCACCGTGTCGTCGCCGTCACCGGCCTGCACGTACGCGCCCCAGTCGTCACTGTTGGCGACGATGACGTCGTCACCGGCGCGCCCGAAGATCTGGATCTCCTTCACGCGTTCGAACGCGAGATTCCATTTGCGACGGCCGATCGTCGCGCGGACGGTCGTGCCCGGGCCGCGTGGCTGCCAGACGTGAATCGTTTCGCTCGCGTCCGTGCCGGTCACTCTCAGCACGCCGTCGTCGTTCAGCAGGATCGGCGCGTACAGCGCGGTCAGGTCGTAGGTTTCGTCCCAATTCAACAGGCCGTCGCTGCAGCGGAGGGTCATCCGCGCGACGCCGACGTCCTCCACGTCCGGCGTGCCGCGCAGCGTGGCCGTGCCGTCGGCGTGGTCGGTCAGGGTGAGCCACGCCGGTGCCGACTGCAGCGAGAAGGTGATCGCGTTGCCGTCGACGTCGCTGGCGGCGACACGGGCTGCATACGGCAAGCCGACGGTGGCGACGAGGCGGGGACGACGGTCCAACGTGGGCGAATAGTTCGATTGCCGTTCGACCGCGCCGATGTCATACGAGGGCGAGCGCGGGTAGCCGCGGGCGTCACGCGGTGACGTTTCGGCGGCACTGGCGATGCCCAGCAGCGGGCTGCCGCTTTGCGGCATCATCGTCGGCATCGGGCCGCCGTTGTCGACGAGTGCGCCGAGTTCGGCGTCGAGCGGATTACTGGCCGAGCCGGCGCGGTTGCCGTTCGTGCCGCCGGCGATGCCGCTGTAGTCGCCGATGCCGATCAGGTTGCTCTTGAAGTTCGTCCGGGCCGAGCCGCTGACGTCCAGGCCGAACGCGTCGGGGCCGGCGTCGGCGGTGTTGGCGGCGATCACGGTGTTGACGATCTTGAGCGTATCGCTGGCGTCGGGATTCGAAGCCCCGAACGTCAGCACCTGCACGCCGCCGCCGAAGCCGGTCGCCCCTTGGCCGCCGACGGTGTTGCGGGAGAACGTGCAGTTGGCCAGGGTGAGGTTTCCGTCCATGCCGATCAGCAGACCGCCGCCGTAAGCCTCGGCCGTCGGTGTGAAGTATTCACTGACGGCCGGCCCCTTGTCGGCCTTGGCGGTGTTGTGAGCGAAGGTGCAGTTTACGAACGAACTGCCCGTCGCGCCCAGCAGGGCGACGCCGCCGCCGAGGGCGGCGGTTTCGCCGGTCGAAACCGTGGTGTTGCCCGTGGCGTGTGCGGTGTTGTAGTCGAAGGTGCTGTCGGTGGCGGACAATCCGCCGCCGCTGATATAGACCGCGCCGCCGATCGCGTTGTTCCCGGCGCTGGCGGTGTTGCCGGCGAAGCGGCAGCGGGTAAGGACGACCTGGTAGAACGTCGCCGCCAAGCCGCCGCCCGTGGTTTCGCTGACGCAATTGGTGATCGCCACGTCCGTGAGCGACAGTCGCCCGGCAGCAAAGTTGGTGTCGCCGGCGGCGAAGATCGCGCCGCCCCCGCCGCTGTCGACCACGTCCCGGATGCGGCCGCTGCGCGTGTCGTTGATGCGCAAGCCGCTGATCGAGACGTTCAGGTCCGCGGCCAGATAGAACCCGCGCGTGATACCGCTGTTTCGTGTAATCGTCAGGCGATCCGGCCCGGGGCCGAGAATGGTGACGTCGCGGGTGATGTCGAGCGGGCGTGACAGCGTGATCGTGCCCGACAGGCCGCGCGCGTCGACGACGTCGCCGGCGGCCGCGTGTTCGATGGCGTAGCGCAAACTGCCGGACGACCCGTCGGACGTATCGCTGACGACGAGGGTCGCACTGAGCAACGCGCGGCGATCGAGCACTTCCATCAGGAAGGCACGGGACGATGACACGGGGCGACGCGAGAACGGCATACCCTTCGTATCGCCCGACAAGGCACGCGACTTAACCGCCTGCGCCGCTTGGCCGGCCTGTAATGTCAATCGCCGCCGGCGAGTTCGACCATAATGCAGCGGTCCTGCACGAACGGCAGCCCGGCCTCGGCGGCCAGGCGCTCGGCCTCTTCGGAAATGATCCCCGACTGCAACCAAACGCCGCCCGCGCCGACGGCAATCGCGTCGCGCACCACGTCGGCACAAAACTCGGGACGGCGGAACACGTTCACCAGATCAATCCGCCCGGGCACGGACGCGAGGGACGGGTAGCACGTCAGGCCGTTGACGGTCGCCTGCATGGGATTGACGGGGACGACCTCGCGGCCGTTCGCAGCGAGGAACGCGCCGATGTGACCGCTGATGCGGCCTTCACTCATGCCCACCACGGCGATGCGGCGGGCGGCGAGCATTCGTTTCATGATCTGATGCGCGGTCGGCACGGGCACTCCGGTCGGGGTGCCTGATGATAGCCGCCTCGCGTGAGGGTTACGCCACCTGCGTGGTGACGCCGCTGATCTCGTCGGCGTCGTCAGCCTGGGCCGCGTCGCTTTCGTCGCCGATCAGAACGTCGGCCGTCTGGTCGCGGCTGAAGAACACGTCACGGCCGGTGCCGCCGTCGAACAGATCGCGGCCGGCGTCACCGGACAAGCGGTCTCGGCCGGCGTTGCCGTAGAGGCGGTCGTTGCCGTCGCCGGCATTGATGGAATCGTCACCGCCATGGCCACGGAGGCAGTCGTCGCCGCCCGCGCCCTCGATCGTGTCATTGCCCATGCCGCCGGTGAGGGAATCGTTGGCGTCGCCGCCGGTCAGTGTGTCGTTGCCTTCGCCGCCGTTGGCGTAAGCGGTGATGTTGGAATTGGCGATAATCGAATCGTCGCCGGCATAGCCGTAGATTTCCGTTCCGGTGACGGCCGAGCGGGTGAAGTTCCAGATGCGGTCGTCCATCGTCACCCGCATCACTTCGGGCCGGCCCTTGGGCGACCAGACGTGAATGGTGTCGTGGCTGTTCGTCCCATGTACCGTCAACACCGCACCATTAAGCACGGCCGTCATTGGCGTGTGGACGTTGAGCGTGAAAGACTGGGTCGTCGTGAACGTGCCGTCGTTGACGGTCAGGGAAACCGCCGTCGACCCCGCATCCGCGCCGGCGGGCGTGCCGGTCAGGGTGGCGGTGCCGTCGCCGTTATCGGTCAGCGTGGCCCAGGCGGGCGCGCTGACGGCGACGATGGTGCGCGGGTCGCCGTTCTCGTCGGACGTGTCGATGTCGTACTGGTACGCCGAGCCGGCCAGCACCGTCGTGACGGCCGCGCTGACGAAGCTGGAGGCGACGGGCGGCGGCGCAGAAACCCCCGTGGACGGCGGCGTCGTCGGGCCCAGCACCGGTGTCGCACTCAGCAGCGAACGGGCTTCCAGGCCTTCAAACATCGGACGGCTAGCGAGAGGGGCAGTGCGGCTCATGTCTCCGGTATCGGCGGCCACGGGAGGCGACTTAACAGACGCCGCGACTGGAAGTTGACGTCATTCGCCGCCCGCACCGGCCGATAATGTGGCGACCGCCGCGGCTGCCCAATGCGGGTTCTCCAGCAACGCCCGGCCGATCAGCACCAGGTCCGCCCGGCCCGCCGCCACAATGGCTTCGGCTTGATGCGCGTCCGTGATGACGCCCACCGCTGCCGTCGGGACGTTGGCCCCGTGCCGCACGGCGTCGGCGAACTTCACCTGGTAACCGGGCTTGGCCTTGAGCCACCCGCGCGGCGTCTGCCCCCCGGCGGAGCAGTCGATCAGATCGATGCCGTGGTCATGGGCCATCCGGGCAAACGTGATCGTGTCTTCAATCGTCTGCCCACGCGGTTCCGGATCGATCGCGCTGACGCGCACCAGCAGCGGCAGATCGATCGGCACCGCCGCACGCACGGCGTCGATTACGCGCAGCGGGAAACGCGACCGCGCGATGACGTCGCCGCCGTGTTCGTCCGATCGCTGATTCGGAATGGGCGAGAGGAACGAGCTGAGCAGATAGCCGTGCGCCATATGCAGTTCGATCACACAAAAGCCGGCCGCGACGGCCCGGCGGGCGGCGGTGACGAACGCGTCGCAGACGACGGTCAACTCCGTCGCGTTCATCTCGCGCGGCACGGGCCGTTTTGCGTCGAACGCGATCGCACTCGGGCCGACGACGTCGATCGCCGTGTGCCCTTCGTCATCGACCGGGTACGAGCCGGCCTTGCGTCCCGCGTGGGCGAGCTGAATGCCCGGCACCGCACCGGCGGCTTCGATGCGCGCGGCCAGATCGGTTAAGCCGGCCCCGTGGGCGTCGGACCAGATGCCCAGGTCGTCCGGTGCGATGACACCGCGCGCCTCGACGGCCGTCGCCTCGACCATCGCCAGCCCGACGCCGCAGGCGCGGGCGGCGTAGTGGGCGCGGTGGAAGTCCGTGACATGCCCGTTGCGCGCCGAGAAGGTGCACATCGGCGACAAGCCGATGCGGTTCTTCAGCGTGACGCCGCGGAGGGTGAAAGGGGACAACAGGTGTGACATCGCCGTGCGGCCGGCATTAGATCGGGATCCGGCCCGAATCAAAACAGGTGAAAGTCGCTTGCGGTTGCGGCAGTGACGGATGAGCGTACGATTCACAGCCGCTGTCGGTCCTTCAATTTCTTCGGCCAGGAGTTATCCATGAAGCGTTCGATCCGTATTGCGGCGGTAGCATTGGCGTTCGGTTGCTCATTCGGCGTCGTACAGACGGCGTGGGCAGAGCGAGAAGTGTCCGACGAGAACTTTTTCTACAAGGCCGACGCAGCTTCCCAGAAGCCGTTGGAAGCCCTCGTCGGCCAGCCGGCTCCTGAATTGAAAGTGGCCGACTGGATCGGGACGCCGGTCACGGCCGAATCGATGCGCGGCAAGGTCGTGGTCATCGACATCTGGGCCACCTGGTGCGGCCCGTGCATCGCCTCCATTCCGCACAACAATGCACTGTTCGAGAAGCACGCCAAAGACGGCCTCGTGCTCGTCGGCGTCTGCAGTTCCGCCAATGGGCAAGAGGAATTGGCGGCTGTGGCGAAGCAGCACAAGATCGCGTATCCGGTTGCCAAGGATCCGGGCACCGCCACCGCCCAGGCATACCGCGTCAGGTTTTATCCGACGTACGTCGTCGTCGACCGCGGCGGCAAGGTCCGCGCCGCGGGCCTGACGCCTGACGGCGTGGATGCCATGGTCAAGAAACTCTTGGCCGAACCCGTCCCAGCCAAGTCCTAACGAACGCGTATCGCTTATGGCCTTTTCGACTCTGCAGGACTTCTTGGACCACCTCAGCAAAAACGGTGAGTTGGCCCGTGTGCGCGCGGCGGTCGATCCGGTGCTGGAGATCGCCGCCATTTCAGACCGGGTCGGCAAGACGCCCGCGCTGCATGGCCACAGCGAGCGCGATCGCAACCCGGCCGCCTCGCTGGGCGGGAAGGCATTGCTGTTCGAAAACGTCAACGGCAGCGACATCCCGCTGGCTATCAACACCTTTGGCAGCTACTGGCGCGTCTGCCAGGCGCTGAACTGCGAATCTCTAGATGCCTTGGCCGACCGCGTGCAGCAGCTGATCAAGCCGGAACTGCCGACCGGCCTGCTCGACAAGATGAAGAAAGGGATGGACCTGCTGAAAATCGCCGGCTACCCGCCCAAGAGCGTGCGCAGCGGCATCTGCCAGCAGGTGGTCCTGGAAGGCGACCGCGCCGACCTCACGCGCCTGCCGATTCCGCAATGCTGGCCCCTCGACGGCGACATCAGCAGCGGACAGGTTCTAGACAATCACGCCGCGGCGCAAGTCCTGGATTCCGGCAAACACACCGGCACCGGCCGCTACATCACCCTCGGCGGCATCTACACCAAACACCCTGAAACCGGCGCTCGCAACGTCGGCATGTACCGCGTCCAGGTCCACGGCCCGCGCCTCGCGGCCATGCACTGGCACATGCACCACGACGGCGCCCGCCATTACCGCGCGTACCAGGCGCGTGGGGAAAAGATGCCGCTGGCGATCGTCCTCGGCGGCGAAAGCGTGCTGCCCTATTCGGCCACCACTCCGCTGCCGCCGGGCGTCGAAGAACTGCTGTTCGCCGGCTTCCTGAACAACGGCGGCATCGAGCTGGTGCCGTGCAAAACAATCGACCTCAGCGTGCCCGCCAACGCCGAGATCGTCATCGAAGGGTACGTCGACCCGCAGCAGAAGCTGTACGAAGGCCCGTTCGGCGACCACACCGGCTTCTATTCGATGGCCGACTGGTACCCCGCCCTGCACGTCACCGCCATCACGCACCGCAAGAGTCCGATCTATCCCGCCACCGTCGTCGGGAAGCCGCCGATGGAAGATTACTACCTCGGCAAAGCCACCGAGCGCATCTTCCTGCCGCTGCTGAAGATGCTGGTGCCTGACGTCGTCGACTATTGTCTGCCGATCAGCGGCGTGTTCCACAACTGCGCGTTCCTGAAGATCAAAAAGGAATACCCGCAGCAGGCGCGGCGTGTGATGCACGCGATCTGGGGGGCGGGCCAGATGAGCTTCACCAAGTTCATCGTGGTCGTGGACGAGCACGTCGACGTTCACGACGAGCAGAGCGTGCTGTTCCATTTGTTTGCCAACGTCGACCCGCTGCGCGACGTCGAAACCGTGAAAGGGCCGGTCGACATCCTCGACCACGCCAGCATCGAATACGGCTGGGGCGGGAAAATCGGCTTCGACGCGACGAAAAAGCTGCCCGGCGAAGGGGCCGTGCGGGCGTGGCCGAAGGAATTGGCGACGGACCGTCTCACCACGGAAAAAGTCGCGCGCCGCTGGGCCGAATACGGCGTATAAGTTGCCGGAGCGGCCGTCGCTGTTCTCAACGCCGGCCCTTGGTTAACATCCGGTCGCCTCTAACTACGGAACATTCGATGGTTTATCGCAAACTCACCGCCCTACTGCTCGGCCTGTCCCTCACCGCCGGCCTCGCCCTGGCCGCCCCGGCCACGCAGCCGACGACGCAGCCCGTCACGCCCTACCCGCTCAAGACCTGCATAGTCAGCGACGAAGACCTCGGCAGCATGGGCGAGCCGATCGTCATGGCCCACGAAGGCCGTGAGATCAAGTTCTGCTGCGGCGGCTGCGTGACGGCGTTCAAGAAAGAGCCCGCCACGTACCTCAAAAAGCTCGACGGCCCCGCCCCCACGATCAAGCCGGTCAGCTGATCCGAAGAATCTTTAGGCATCCCGCTTAGCCAGCAGACGAATCCGCCGGCTAAGCGGGGCGCACTGCGCTTTACAAACCGGTGAGGCGGACTAGGATGCACGGCCCCTCGCGCGGAACCGATCCGCGCGATTGCTATTTTTTCAGAGCGAGGACGTGATGACCGAAAGCCAAGCCGCCGTGGCCGAACAGGAAGAAGCCGAGTTCCTCTACCCCGTTACCGTCGAGGACGCGGGCGTGGCCACGAAGAAGGTCACCGTCACGATCCCCGCCGACCGCATCACGCAGTCGATCGATACGCAGTTCAAAGACCTGCGCTCCAGCGCCGCCCTCCCCGGTTTCCGCCCGGGCCGTGTGCCGCAGAAGCTGATCGAAAAGAAGTTCACGAAGGACGTGCGCGACCAGGTCACGCAGACGCTCCTCCGCGAGAGCTACCAACAGGCCGTCGAGAAGAACAAGCTTCAGGTCCTCGGCGAGCCCAGCTTCGAGAACGAAGAAGGCATCAAGCTGCCCGAGGGCGGCGGCGACCTGAGCTACACCTTCAGCGTCGAAGTCCAACCCGACTTTGCCCTGCCGGAACTCAGCGGCATCACCATCAAGAAGCCCAAAATCGAAGTGAAGGACGAGCACGTCGAGCAGGCCCTGAAGAACCTGCGCGAGCAGCAAGGCACCCTGCTGCCGGTCGAAGACCGTGGCGTCGCGGAAGGCGACGCCGTCGAGGCCGACATTGTCATCAAGAACGGCGATGAGGAACTCGTGCACCAGCCGCAGTTCCAGTTCTACGCCCGAAAGCCGATGACCCTTTTGGCGCTGCAGTTCGACGACCTGCCCGCCACCCTGGCCGGTGCCAAGCCCGGCGAAACCCGCACCGCCACAGCGGTCGCGCCCGAAACGCACCAGCGTGAAGACCTCCGTGGCAAGGAACTCACCGTTGAGTTCAAGATCAACGACATCCGCCAGCTGGAACTGGCCGAAATCAACGCCGAGTTCCTGCAGCAGCTCGGCTTCGAAAACGAAGAAGAGCTGAACAAGGCCCTCCGCGAGGAGATGGAAAACCGCGTCAAGAACGACGTACAGAACGCGATGCGCGATCAAGTGGCTAAGGCCCTACTGGAAGCCACGCAGTTCGAACTGCCGAGCAAGCTCAGCAAGAACCAGGAAATGCGCATCGTGCAACGCCGGGCAATGGACCTCGTCCAGCGCGGCGTTCCCGAAGAGCAGATCGGCGCAAACATCGAAATGCTCAAGGGCGGCGCCAGCGACGAAGCGGCCCGCGAACTGAAGCTGTTCTTCATCCTCGGCAAAGTCGCCGAGAGCATGGAAATTGAAGTCAGCAACGGCGAATTGAACGGCAACATCGCCGCCATCGCCGAACAGCGTGGCCTCCGCCCCGAAAAGCTCCGCCAGCAGATGCAGCAGGAAGGCACCCTCAGCAACCTGTACCTGCGCCTCCGCGAACTGAAGGCGATCGACAAGATCCTAGAAAAAGCGACGATCGAAGAAGTCGAGCCGGACGCGCTCAAGGCGTAAACCGTCGGTCCGATGACTTGAATTGCTGCAGATGACAAGGCCTTGGCCTTGTCATCTGCGTTTGGTCCCCTCTCCCCTTGCGGGAGAGGGTTAGGGAGAGGGGTTTCGCGGTACGCCGCGAGAGCCACCCAACAAGGACGTCTGCCGAGTACGGCAGAAACCCCTCCCCCCGCCCCCTCCCTCAAGGGGAGGGGGAGAAGAAGGAATCGCTCATGGCATCCGCACCGACCGTCCGCGCCCTCACCGGCTTCAAAGACACGCTCCCCGCCGACGCCGCACGTTGGCAGCACGTCGAGGCCGCCGCCCGCTCCGTCGCCGGCGCGTTCGGCTACCACGAAATCCGCACGCCCGTCCTTGAATCGGCCGACGTCTATCACCGCGGCGTCGGCGAAACCAGCGACGTCGTGCAGAAGGAAACCTACACCTTCACTGACCGCGACGGCAGCCAAGTCACGCTCCGCCCCGAGGGCACCGCCGGCGTCGTCCGCGCCGTTATCGAAGCCGGCCTGCTGAACCTCGAAGGCGCACGGGTCAAAGTTTTCTACATCGCCAGCAACTTCCGCCACGAACGCCCGCAGAAGGGCCGGCTCCGCCAGCACCACCAGTTCGGCATCGAAGCCTTCGGCGTGCCGACGCCGGAGCAGGACGTCGAATGCATTCTGCTGCAACTGGCGTTCTATCAACGCTGCGGCGTCCGCGATCTGTCACTCAGCGTCAACAGCCTCGGCGACCGCGAGAGCAAGCAGCGCTATCGCGACGCACTCGTTAAGTTCCTGACGCCCAAGCAGGCGGAACTCAGCGAAGATTCGCAGCGCCGCCTCACGACCAACCCGCTGCGCATCCTCGACAGCAAAGACCCGCGCGACGTCGCCGCCCGCGAAGGCGTGCCCGCGGCGGCCGATTCGCTGTCGGATAAGTCGAAGGCGCATTTCGCCCGCGTCGTCGAACTGCTGACGACGGCCGGCGTCGCGTTTAAAGTCGACGCCTCACTCGTGCGCGGATTCGACTATTACACCGACACGCTCTGGGAAGTCACCGCCGGCGGCCTGGGCAGCCAGGCGGCGATCGGCGGCGGCGGGCGGTACGACAACCTCGTCGAACAACTCGGCGGCCGCCCCACCCCCGGCGTCGGCTTCGGCAGCGGCCTGGAACGATTGCTGCTGGCCCTCGAAGGTCAGAACGTCGAGCTGCCGGTGAAGCGCCGCCCGCTCGTCTGGCTCGCCCACCACGGCGACGCCGGCCGGGAGTTCAACCTGACGCTCGCCAATCACCTGCGCCAAGCCGACATCGCCACAGACCTCGACCTCACCGGACGTTCAATCAAGGCCCAGATGAAGATGGCTGACCGCGAAAAGGCCCGCTGGTGCGTGGTCGTCGGCGACGACGAACTGGCCGCCGGCAATGTGGTGTTGAAGGACCTCAACGCCCACGAGCAGCAGACGGTGCCGCAGGACAAACTGCTGCCGATGCTGGCGGACCTCGTCGGCCGTTCCACGATGTAGCGTGGCGGAGTTAATGAGCCGCAGATGAACGCAGATAGACGCAGATCGAAAAGAGACACACTTATCTGCGTTCATCTGCGTCTATCTGCGGCTGCTCTTATTCGTTCCACGTCCCGCTGAACACTTCCGTCGCCGGGCCGTTCATGAAAACGTGGTTGTCCGCTTCGCGCCATTCCAGCGTCAGATCACCGCCCGGCAAATGGGCCAGCACTTTGCGATCGGTACGGCCTGTCAGGATCGCCGACACCACCACCGCGCACGCGCCGGTGCCGCAGGCCATCGTGATGCCGCTGCCGCGTTCCCAGGTGCGCATGATCACTTCGTTGCGTGACACGATTTGCACCCAGTGGGCATTAATCCGTCGCGGAAAGGCGACGTAGTTTTCGACGGCCGGGCCGCTGACGTTCAAGTCGATTTTGCTGACGTCGTCTACGAAGAACGTCGCGTGCGGGTTCCCCATGCTCACGAATGTGGCCGGCGTGGTGACGCCGCGGCCTTCCAGGGCCAGTTCGTATTCGTGCTCGCCGCGCTTCTTGAACGCCGCGTTCCGGCCGACCGCGCCTTGCTTCACGGGGATCTTGTCCAGTTCCAGCACCGGCTCGCCCATGTCGACGGTGGCGGTCTTGACCTTCCCGCCGTCGACGTCCAGCGCGATCGACAGCACGCCGTTGCCCGTCAGCACGCGCATCGGGTTCGTTTTCGCCAGGCCGTGGTCGTAGGCGTATTTGGCGACGCAGCGGACGCCGTTGCCGCACATTTCGCTTTCGCTGCCGTCGGCGTTGAACATGCGCATGCGCACGTCGGCCTGCGGTTCACCTTCGCGCGTGGGCAGGATCAGGATCAGCCCGTCGCTGCCGATGCCGAAGTGGCGGTCACTCACCTGCCGCGCGACGCGCGCGGGGTCGTCCACCGTTTCGGCAAAGCCGTTGACGTACACGTAATCATTGCCGAGGCCGTGCATCTTCGTGAAGTTCATGGTCACGGGGCATTATACGGCAGAGGATTGAACCACGAAGCACCCGAAGGACGCGAAGAGATGACTGACGATCAGACGTCGCTCTATGGATCAGCTCTGTTCCATTTTATAAAGAATGAGTCAGAACCTGATACCCACCAAGCCTCTGGCCCCTCTTCGCGTCCTTCGTGTGCTTCGTGGTTCACTTTTCCGCCGTTGAAGCGATTCCTCCAGTTATCCGTCCGATACGTCCGATAAAGACGTCGTGCCGACTACTCTTGCCCCCGACGACACGCAGACGCTCGTTTCCCTCGCGGCCGGGCGTTTTGCGGACAACTGCGCGGCGCTCGGCATGACGCTTACTTTCCCCGAGCTGGACTTCGCCATCGCCCGCGACGGCTCACTCTCGGCCAAGCGCGGCGGCCAGTGGTTGGCCGGCTGTTCCGTGCCGCGGCGGGCGGCGGACGTGATGCTTCGGAACGAGCACTGGAAAGGCCGCTCGCTCTGCCTGCTGACGCCGACGAACGGCCATCAGGCGGCGGCCTGCCTGCACCGGCTCGGGCCGACGAAGGCGTTGGTTGTCGTCGTCCCGTCGATCGACTGTCTCGCCGAAGTCCTCGCCTGCTGCGACTTCACCGCCGCGATCGTCGCCGGCCGCCTGCACTTTGCCTGGGACGAGGCGTCGCTGCGCCGTGTCTTTGCCGATCATCCCGGCCTGGCCGTCCCACAGCAGATGGTGCGGCTGCCGGACGTCGATCCGGACGCCGTCGCGGCCGCACAAGCCTGGACGCAGAACGTGCTGAGCCCGATCACCGGGGACCACGCCGTTCGCATGCGCAGCGCCGCCCGGGCGGAGGCGACGACCGGCCGCTGCATACTCGTCGGCCGGCACTTCCGGCTCTGGAACGATGCCGGCGACACCCTGGCCCGCGTCTGCGGCGCGGGCGATGTCGTCCTGAACGCCGACGACCCGCTTCATTCTGCCGAAGCCGTTCTTGCCGAGCGCACGGCCGCCGCCGGTAGTGTTCTCAGCGACCGCGCTCGCCCCACCTGGGCGACGTGGGACCGGCCCTGGATCACCTGGCTGACGCGGCCGACGATTCCGCCGTATCAGCCGGCGTTCGCCCGCGACGCGCTGCTGCTGGCCGACGAGTGCTGGCTTCCGCTCGCCCGCGCCGCCGGCTGGCCGGTCGACCGATTGACCGTCGCCCGCTGGCCCGCGGAAGCGATCACCGTCACGCCCGGGCGGCCGCTGGCGCTGATCGCCGATCACCCCGACCTCGACCCGCCCGCCGACGTCCGCGATCTGTCCGGCCGCCTGCTGGTGTGGGAGGCGATTCGCGAGGAACTCACGCGCGACCCGTTCGCACTCGGCGACGACCCGGCGCGTTACGTCGAGCGTGCCCCATCCCGGCTGAATCTGCCGCCCGCCGTCGACTTCCCCACAGGGCGGTTCGTCGACGCGCTCGTCGGCCCCGCTTTCACTGTCGGCATCGCCGGCTGGCTGGCGGCCAAAGGCGTGCCGTTTACCCTTCACGGCCGCGGCTGGTCCGGGGAGACGACGCTCTCTACCTACGATCGTGGCCCCATTGCCGACCGCGAAGCCTTCCATCAGATCGTGGCGTCCAGCGGCGGCGTGATCGATCCGTTCGTTACGACCGCCGGCCACCCCGTTCGCTCACTCGCCGTCCCCGTCCTCCGCGCCTTTGGCCGCACGCCCCAGCGCGTGTTACAGGACGTTGCCGCCATTCAGGCCGGACGGCTGCCGGTTTCACCTGTCCTCTCGCCGTTGTGCCAAGCCGCGGTTTTGGTGGGTTGAGTGGCCGCAGATGAACGCAGATGAACGCTGATAAGACAGGCAGAGCAAAACGTGGAACGCGTGGCTTGGCGGCTCAACATTCTGAGTTCGACACTTCATTTCTTTCTTATCCGCGTTCATCTGCGGCCACTCATCCGCCCCGCCCGCACAGCCGGCTTATCTTCTCAACCCCGCGTCGGTTCGGTTCGATAGTTGCGACATGGCCTCGCTTCTTGAACTCACCGAGCGGATCAATAAAGGCGAACTGATCGACCCCCAGCAGCTGGAGGTCTATCAGGAATCCACGAACGCCGCCGAGAAGTTCCTGGCCAACCATGCCGGGGCCATGCTCGATCTGCGTCGCTCGTACACGCACCTGCTCGAAGCCCTGGAAGCCATCGATTACGCCGACCAGAAGGTGCTGTTTCAGTTCCTGTCGGTGCTCGGTTTTCTCGGGCTGACCGACCAGCGTACCCGCCCGGTCCTCCGCTTCGGCGCAGCCGCCGTCAACCGCCGTGAAATCGGCTTGGCCCTCGAAGCCTTCCAGAGCAGCGTCGCCGCCGACCTGACCAACGACGGCCCGTTCGTCCGCGACGGCGAGACGGCCACGTTCGTCGCCCGGCAGTACGAACGCGCCGCCGCCGTCATCGGCTGGTATCCGCCGGGCCCGTGCGACTGGCAGAACCCGCAGTTGAAGATCGGCTACGTCACGACCACGCTGGCCGACGACGAAGCCCCCGCTCGCCTGGCCGGTGCGATGGCCCGGCACCTGGACGCCAAGCACACCAAACTTCACGTCTACGCCACCGAAGCTGCCGTCCGCCGCGAAAAACAGGCCTTCACGCAAGGCCCGTTCGCCGCGGCCAGCAGCAAGAAAGGGCGCGACACGATCGACCAGCTCACGCGCCGCAAGGCCGCCCTGTGGTTCGCCCCGCTCGACCAGGATTTGGCCGCCGCCGCCCGCGAGTTGGCCACGCAGATTCACAAGGACCAGATCGACGTGCTGATCATCGACAGCGCCCCGACCGATCCGGTCGCCAGCGTGCTGACCTGCTGGCAGCCGGCGCGGACGACGCTGCATATTGCCCGCCGTGTCGCGATTCGCAGCGGCGCGGTCGATGCGGTCGCCTACTTCGACGCCGCCCGCCGCCAGGCCGACGGCGGCCACTGGCTGGCCGAGGGGACTGAATCGCATCTGCTGCCTGACGGCGTCGAGGTCCTGCAGCAGGACAGCGTCATTCCGCAGCGCTCGGCCTACGGCATTCCCGAGGCCAGCGTGATTCTCTCGACCGTGCTGAACGACGTCGACGGCCCCGTGCCGCCCGCATTCGTGGACACACTTGTCGCCCTGCTCCGCCAGCACCCGACCGCGGTGCTGCTGACGGTCGGCGACAGCGACACGACCGCCCTGAAGCGCCGCATGGAAGCGGCGGGCCTGGGCAAGCGGGCCGGCTTCATCGGCCGCCGCCGGGACACGGCCGAGTTTCTGAAAATGAGCGACGTCTACCTCACCCCCTTCGGCCGCCCCGCCGCCGCCGGCACGCTGGCCGCGATGACCGCCGGTCGGCCGATCGTCGCCATGGCCGGCGACGGCAATGACCCGCAGTCGCCCGCCGCCCTGATCGGTGACGAGCACGTGTCGCGTGACCCCGCCGCTTACGCCGAACGTGTCGGCCGGATGATCCGCGACCCGCAACTGCGCACGAAAGCCGGCGAAACCAACCGCCAGCGGGCCGCCGAGCGATTCAGCGCCGAGCAGACGGTGCGGGCCCTCGAAAGCCTTTGCCGTTCGCTGCTGACGCCACTGATCGCGTCTCACCCGCAGCACGCGCAGGCGGCGTGATGGCGTAAGTCGCGCAACTCGGTCGGATTTTGTTCCTGCCATTTTACTCTCGACTTTCGGGCGAAAACCGTCGTAAGTGCAAGGCCGGCCGAGGCCAATGGCCGGCCGATTGGGTCGCCGCTGCGCGACGAACTCCGCCCAGACCGCCAAGCGACTTATGTGCCGCGAAGACGCTTCGGCTTCTCTCTCCTGGTGTGGCCGGGAGGTGCCGCAGGCACTCGAGTTAGAGTGAAGGGCGGTGGAAGGTTCGATCGACATACACCCTTTCCGATGTCGCGACCCGCACTGTTCTGCGGCAGACAAAACCGACCGCCGCTTCCAGCCAACGCACCAGCGAAGCCCTCACCCTGACCCTCTCGCGGCCATACCGGGAGAGGGAAAACAACCTTGCCGCTGCGCGGCATCGCTCGGCCTGCCGGCCGTTCTTCGTTCTACTGCCCGGCGTCCGCCCTGTCGGCCATAATCTGCTCTTTTTTGCCCCATCGCGGGATACAATTCCGTAATGCCCCGCCCGCCGCTCGTTTTGTTGCTGTGTATCGCCGCCTTCGCCGAGGCCGCCCCACCCGCCACGACGCCAGCGGGCCAACCGGCATCGCAGCCGGTCGACATAGGGCGTCGGGTGGAATTGGTGCGGGAGCACGCACGGCTGCCGCGCCTTGGTGCAATGCCGGTCGGCCGGCTGTTAAACATCACGCTCGAAAACGGCTTTCTCCACGTGCGGGCCCTGCCGAGCGTCGCCGACGGCAGTTACGCCGTCGACCTGCAGAATTGGCCCGGCTTCGTCACCTTCGGGCGGCAGCGGGAAGGAACGTTCCTCTTGTTCAACCACGTCGCGCTCAGTAACGCCGACACCACCGAATCGCACACGTCCGTGACGGCCTACCCCGATTACCTGCATATCAACCGCAGCACGGAAAGCCCGCTCGCGTTTTCGCAGGTGACGCTGATCCAATCGCGGCAGTTCGCCAACGCTAACGATGAGCCGGTGTCGCTGCTGATCAAGATCGATCCGGCCGTGCCATCGGTGCCCGCCCCGCCCGCGGTGCGGCTGACGGCGGCGACGTTCAGCGAACTGTGTCGCGACCATCCGACCGTGGTGCGCGACTCCCTCTTGCCGATCCTGCGCGATCTCGGCGCGGCCGGCGTCGTGCGAAGCAGCGATGCCGCGCAGGCGTGGCAGGTGCTGGGGGCGATGACGCCAGCGGACGCGGACATGGCCCGCCGCGTCGACGTGCTTCTGAAACGCCTCGACGGCGACGATTTTGCCGACCGCACGAAGGCCGAGGACGATCTGCTCGCCACCGGCACTGCCGGGGCGGTGGAGTTGCGGCGGCGTGACTTGTCGAAGCTGCCGCCCGAGCCACGATCGGTCGCGGAGAACGTTTTACGCCGGGTGGAGCCGCTGCCCGCAGAACAGGCCGACCGGATGGGGCGCAGCGTGCCGTTCCTGCTCGACACGCTGACGCTGGACGACCCACGTCTGACGACGGCGGCCGCGAAACGATTGGGCGACGTCACCGGCCGGCCGATCGATCTGCCCGCGGATTTGCCCGCCGATGAACGCGAGCGGCGCATCACGGCGTACGCCGCCACGCTCGGCGCTAC
Source organism: Tepidisphaeraceae bacterium (assembly GCA_036388295.1). Lineage (GTDB taxonomy): Bacteria > Planctomycetota > Phycisphaerae > Tepidisphaerales > Tepidisphaeraceae > RYN-431. The sequence goes on from DASVSC010000171.1 coordinate 16,722, forward strand.
AACCCGTCCCGCGCCGACAATTAATGTGCCATAGATTGCACTAAGACAGTGACGGCGCTTCATCCGCCAGCGTGGCGGGGATCAGGGGCAAGCCCTTCCAACGATCGGCCCGCAGATCCTGCGGCGCGTCGGCGACTTCTTCCAGTTGCGGAATGGCTTCGCTCTTGCCGCTGACGCCGAGCTTGGCCATGTCACGGGCACTGGGCAGGACGCGGCTTTCGAGCGAGCGGATCGCTTCGTTGTACTGCTGCGTCGTGCGGCCGAGCTGCGTGCCGAGTTTTTGTAAGTCGCCGGCGACTTTCTGGATGCGTTCGTACAGGCGCGTGCCGAGTTTGCGAATTTCTTCGGCGTTTTCCTCGATTGCCTTGTGACGCCAGCCGTGTTCGATCACGCGCAGCAGGCCCAGGAGCGTGGTGGGGCTGGCGACGATCACGCGCTGGTTGAGCGCGTCTTCGATGAGCGTCGGGTCGTTCTCGACGGCCGCGTACAGAAATGCCTCGCCGGGCAGGAAGAGCACGACGTAATCCGTCGCCTGGCCGAAACTTTCCCAGTACGCCTTGCTGGACAGTTCGGTCACGCGGCTGCGGACCTGCTGGCTGTGGCGGGCGATGTGGCCGACGCGCAAGGCGTCGTCGCTGCAACTGCTGGCGTCGAGGAAGGCGTCCAGCACGCACTTGCTGTCGACGATCACCTGCCGCTTTTCGGGCAACTGCACGATGCAGTCGGGACGCAATCGGCCGTCGTCGGTGCTGACCTGTTCGTTAAACGTCACCCGGTCGGCCATGCCGGCCATTTCGAACAACCGACGCAGCGTCAGCTCGCCCCACCGGCCGCGGCCCTGGGGTTTACGCAGGGCAGTGACGAGCTGCTTGGTTTCGATCGACAGGTTCTGCTGCACGGCCGCGACGGCGGCGAGACTTTCTTTAATGTCGACGTACGCCGTCGAGCGCGATTGCTCGATTTCCGTCAGCTTCGTGCGGTACTCGGCCAGCGTCTGCTGCATCGGCTGGAGCAACTGGCCGAACTCCGAACGCTTTTGCTCCAATGTGCCGGCGGCTTCGCTTTGCAGCGTCTTGAACCGCTGCTCGGCCAGCGTGAGAAAGCTTTCGGTACTGGCCTTGAGGGCGTCCTTGCTGGCCTCGGCGAAGCTTTCTTTCAGCCGGGCGTTCGACTGGTCCATCTGCTCGCGCAGCTGTTGCAGCGAATGGCGTTCGGCGTCGAGCTTGGCGCCCAGGGCCGAGCGGTCCTGCTGCAACGTCGACAGTTCATGACGCAAGGATTCGACGGCCACGACGGCGGCGGACGACGCCTCGCGCTGCAGGCGGAGATTTTCCGTCTCGGCCGTCAAACGGGCGGCGAGCGTGGCACGGGTCTGTTGTTCTTCGGCGAGCTGTTGGCGGGCCGATTCGGCGGCTTGCGTGGCCGTGGCCAAGGCGCGTTGCGCGTCGGCGGCGCGTTCGGTTGCGAGGGCTAGGCCGGTCTGGGCGGTCATCAATGCCTGCCGCGAGCGGCGGTCCAGGATGAGCGCCGTGACGGCGGCGGCCGCGACGGCACCGATGAGCAGGCCGAGGAGAATCCAGACAGCGATCATGCCGGGCAGTTTAACGCGACAGGTGCGAGATGCACGGATTTTGTTCGGGTTCGCAACGGGCTTTGTGGGTGGTTAGAAGAGGAACGCAGATAAACGCAGATGAACACGGATAAACACAGATAAGGCAAAGGCAGGCAAAAGCTGCG
>DASVSC010000172.1:0-7529 GCA_036388295.1 Tepidisphaeraceae bacterium
TCATGACACGAGGATGGGGGGTATCGTTCGGCATCGCGGCGTCTTACGATTATCGGCGATCGGACGGCGGAATGTTACCGTTCGTGTGGAGCAAAACATGGCGGACCTGAAAAACTGTGCGATCCACACCCTCACCACAAAGGCATGGTCCCTCGCCCAGTGCTGCGAACACTACGCCAACGCGGGTTTCGGCGGCGTGAGCGTGTGGCGAAACGCCCTTGAAGGCATGCCGCTGGACGCCGCCGCCCGGGTCGTCCGCGGCAGCGGCCTGAGGGTGCCGGCGCTGGTGCGCGGTGGGTTCTTCGTCGCGACCGATAAAGCCAAGCGCCAGGCGGCGGCGGACGAGAACAAGCAGTGCGTCGACGAAGCGGCCGCCATTGGGGCGGAGATGGTCGTGCTGGTCGTCGGCGCGGAGCCGGGCGTGCCGTTGCCGGAAGCCCGCCGCCACGTTCACGACGGTTTGGCCACGCTGCTGCCGTACGCCGAGGCGAACCGGGTGAAGCTGGCGATCGAGCCGTTGCACCCGATGTACGCCGCGGATCGCAGTTGCGTGAACCGGATGGCCGAGGCGCGCAAGCTGTGCGAAGCACTTAAAAGCCCATGGCTCGGCATTGCCGCCGACGTGTACCACATCTGGTGGGACCCGGATTTGAAGCAGGAGATCACCCTGGCCGGCCAGCAGGGGACGCTGTTCGGCTTTCACGTCTGCGACTGGCGACTCCCAACCCGCGACGTGCTGAACGACCGCGGCCTGATGGGCGAGGGATGCATCGACATCCCCACCATCCGCGATTGGGTGGAAACTGCCGGCTTTACTGGGCTGAATGAAGTCGAGATTTTCTCGACCGAAAAGTGGGCATTGGACCCGGCCGTTTACCTGCAACAAATCGCCGTCGCGTGCCGGCAGCATGTGTGAGACGGTAGAGAGATTTAGCCGCAAATGGACGCAGATGAACGCAGATAAAGCCAGAGATGGTTTTTCTTATCTGCGTTCATCTGCGTCCATCTGCGGCTAAATCGTTTTCCGCTTCAAGTCAGACAAAGAATCACCACACCGCCCACCGCCACCATCGCCCCGGCCGCCGCGCGCCAGGTGACGCGTTCGTGCTTCTGGAACATCGCTACTGGCAGAAGCAAGACGGGAATGGTCGCGAGAATCGTCTGCGTCACGCCGCTGGGCAAGCGCTGCAGCGAGGCGAGGAACAGCGTCACGCCCAGCACCGGCCCGGCCAATGCGCCTAAGCCCAGCAGCGTCATCGCCCTGGCGTCACGCACGCCCGCGATGACGTCCCGCGTGCGGCCGGACAGCGGGACCAACACAACGAAACCGGCCACGCCCGCCAGCACGCGGATGAACGTCGCCGCCATCGGATCGAACTGGCCGCCGCCCGGCAGCGTCATGCCGACCGCCGCGGACGCCGCGCCGAGTGGCTGCATGACGGCCGCGACGAGCGCGAGAACGATCCCGATGCGGCGCTCACGGGCAGTGTGCACCGCTTCGTCGTTCGGCCGTTCGGCGATGACCCAGACCACGCCGATCAGTGTCACCGCCATGCCGACGCCTTGCAGCAGTGTCGGCGAACGCCGCAGCACGAACGCGTCCAGCACGGCCGCGAAGACCGGCGCTAGCGCCAACACCAGCGTGCTGCGGCGAGCGCCGATCAGCACGTAAGCCCTGAACAAGCACAAATCACAGACGAAGAAGCCGAGCCCGCCGCTGACCAGCAGCCACGCCCACGTGTGCCCCGACGCATCACCCGGCCAAACCAGGCCGCGGCGGAGATAACACAATCCGCCCAACAACACCGCGGCAATCGAAAGCCGCAGCAGATTGACGACCAACGACCCGACGCGCCGCCCGGCCGCTTCGAAGCAGACCGCGCTGCACGCCCAGAGCAACGCGGTCGCGATCGCAAAGAGTTGGCCGAGGGCCTGTTCGGGCATGGGGGCGCGAGTGTAAGCGGAAAGACGCGTTTGCCGTTCGCGGCGGCCGCTCTGGTTCCCCCTCCCTTTGAGGGAGGGGGTTAGGGGGAGGGTCTGCGGCCGCCGCGCACCTTGACGGTCGCAGAAACCCTCCCTCAAGGGAAGGGGGAGCAGAAGCTGCCTTGGTGGACTAACAGTCTTAGGGCCGCGGAATCTTCAGATCCCATGCCGGCAGAATCACGCTGTCATCCGGCCCGTCGGGCGGGCCGACGATGCCGACGGGCTGCTCGGGCGGATTAGTCGGGTTGGTCGTGGCCGGTGTGGTCGTAGCGGGGGTGTTCAGGGTGGGCTGGGACGCCGGAATGGTCGTGGACGGGGCGTTGAAGCCGTAAATGTTGTCCTGCCCCGCGCCGGCCCAGACGCTGGCCGACCAGTCGACGTGGCCGTCGGCGTAGAGCACGTTCTGGCCGTCGTAGTCGTGGTTGGGACTGTTGGCCTTCCGCTGGTCGACTCCCGACGCGTTGAAGGTGACCGTCGTCACCGCCGGCACGCCGGGATTGAAATCGGCCAGAATCGCGGTGTCGGGGCTCATGGTGTCGGCCCAAATGAAGCCGGCCTTCTCGGCGGCTTCGGTCGGGTACGGGTTCTGCATGCCGTAGCTCAGGTGGGATTGCGACGGGAAGTTGCTGAACGATTGAATCGTCTTGCCGGCCGGAATGGGGAAGGGGGTGCCGTTCCTGTCCTCCGGGCAGAGAAACACGCCAGTGGTAATTTCCTGCGTGCGCAGGATCAAGAACATCGCGGCCGTCACGTCATTCGGCAACGGGCCGCCGGCCGCGAATGGATTGGCCGCGTTCGGGTTCGTGTAGGCCGTCGGGAAATCGGCGGTGGCCCGGTCGTGGACCGTCCGCGGGAACGCGTTCGTCCGCGTCTCTCCGACGGCGTACATCTTCATGGCCAAACCGATCATCCGAAGGTTAGCAGCGCATTTAATACGATCCGCCGGCCAACCACGACTTGTTCTACGAACAGCTAAGAAGTAGATCAATATCGCAAGCAGAATGCCAACACACACAATCAATTCGAGAACTGAAAACGCACGGGCATTGCGGCGAGCCATGGCAAGCTCCTATCCGGTGGCAAAGCCATCGAAGTGGCACGCTCGATAGTACCTCAAGCGGACGAGAAACAGCGAAGCATAATCGCGTGCCGGTGCGGCGTCTGGCTCCCTCTCCCCGGCCGTACCGGGAGAGGGAGCAGAAGAGCGTCACGACGCACTCGTGGCGTAAGGCCTTAGCTATGAATCTGCATCTTATCCACCGCCATCGCCGCTTCTTTGAGCGCTTCGGGCAGCGTCGGGTGGGCGTGGAAGGCGCGGGCGAGGTCTTCGGCCGATCCGTGGAACTCCATCGCCAGGGTGGCTTCGGCGATCATGTCGCTGGCGTGGGCGGCGAAGATGTGGACGCCGAGCAGGCGGTCGGTCTTCGCGTCGGCGAGGACTTTGACGAAGCCTTCGGTTTCGTCCATGCCGCGCGCGCGGCCGTTGGCGGCCATGTTGAACTTGCCGACTTTGTACGCGGTGTTGCTGGCCTTGAGCTGCTGCTCGGTCGCGCCGACGCTGGCGAGTTCCGGGTGCGTGTAGACGACGCCGGGGCAATTGGCGTAGTTCACGTGACCCGGCTTGCCCGCCAAAATCTCGGCGACGGCGACGCCTTCTTCCTCGGCCTTGTGGGCCAGCATGATGCCGCCGATGACGTCGCCGATGGCGTAGACGCCGTCGACGTTCGTCTTAAAGTGCGCGTCGGCCAGGACAAAGCCTTTGGCATCCAGCTTCACGCCGACCTTGTCCAGGCCAAGCCCGTCCACGATCGGCCGACGGCCGACGCAGACGAGCACTTTGTCGGCTGCTTCGACGCCGGTTTGCGAACCGTCTTTGCTCTTCCAGCGCAGCTCGATCTTGCCGCCGCCGATCGTCGCACCCTCGGCGATCGTGTTGAACTTGAACGTGATCCCCTGCTTCTCGAGCGAACGCTGCAGCGCGGCCGCCATGTCGCGGTCGCTGGCGGGGAGAATGCCGTCGAGGAACTCGACGACGAGGACTTCCGCGCCGAGGCGGCTCCAGACGCTGCCCATTTCGACGCCGATGTAACCGCCGCCGACAATGATCAGCTTCTTCGGCACTTCGCTGAGCGACAACGCTTCGGTGGACGACAAAATATTCACGCCGTCGAACGGCAGGGCGGGCACCTGCGACGGGGCGCTGCCGGTGGCGATGATGATGTTTTTCGTCTGGTACGACTGCATGGAGCCGTCAGCGGCGGTTACTTGGACCGTGCCGGGCGAGGTGATCGCGCCGGTGCCCTTCAGGTGTTCGACTTTGTTCTTCTTGAACAGCATGCCGACGCCGCCGGTGAGGCCTTTGACGACGTCGTTCTTGCGGGCCAGCATTTTGCCGAGGTCGAGCGTGACGTTGCCGACGCCGATGCCGTGCTTGTCCAGGCCGTTCTTGAGCGTGTAGTAGCGTTCGGACGAATCGAGCAGGGCCTTGCTGGGAATGCAGCCGATGTTCAGGCAGGTGCCGCCGAGGAACTCACGCTCCACGCAGGCGGTTTTGAGGCCGAGCTGGGCGGCCCGGATGGCGGCCACGTAGCCGCCGGGGCCGGCGCCGATCACGATTACGTCGAAAGTCTGTTCGCTCATAGGGGTCTTGATTGTAGGACGCGCCGACGGCCGACGCGAGCGGCACAGACGTCAATGGCGTCAGGCTTTCCCCACCTTGCGGCCGCCGGCGCGTTCGATGCGTGCGAAGTTGTCGCACCCGGCCATCCTGGGCGGACGGCATGGCATAGCTTGTTCACGTCTCGAATCCCGGAGCCTTTTCGATGATCCGTCGCCAATCGTTATCAGACCTCGAACGCCTCGAATCACGGCAGTTGCTCGCCGCCGCCGTCAGCAGCACGGAAGTGTTGGCCCAATTCAACAACGACAAAGGCTTGGCGAACGTGCAGGCGTACCTGAAGGCCAACCCCAAGGCGACGCTGGCGAAGTACGTCGACCTGAAGCGGTCGAGCAAGCTGTTCGCGGGCAATCAGAAGTCGCTGGTGCAGGTGCGATTAGTCAAAGGCGTAACGGTCGACGCGGCCGTGAAGCTTTTGAAAAACGTTCCCGGCGCGGCCTGGGCGTCGCCGAACTACGTCTACGGCAAGCAGCGTGGCGACGCGGCCCCGAACGACCCGCGCTACCCCACGCAAATCGACCCGATCAAGCAGATAGGGCTCGAAAAAGCCTGGGACATCACGACCGGCGACAACAAGCTGATCGTCGCCGTCATCGACGACGGGTTCGACGCGACACACGAAGACCTCAAGACGATCGCCTGGACGAACAAGGGCGAAATCGCCGGCAACAGCATCGACGACGACGCCAACGGTTATGTCGATGACGTGCACGGCTACGACTTCGGCTCGAACGACGCCAACACCGCGCCGGCCGTCGACGTCGCGTACAACCTGACCGAAAGCCACGGCACGCAGGTGGCCAGCATTATTGCCGCGACGATGAACAACAGCGTTGGCATGGCCGGCGTGGCGGCGGGCGTGCAGATCATGCCGATCCGCTTCCGCGGCGTCGACGTCGTCGTGACCAGCGCCGGCATCGCCCAGAGCGTCGCGTATGCCGCCAACAACGGCGCTAAGATCATCAACCTCAGCTACAGCTTCGACCCGTACATGAACGACCCGGCGTTCTACGCCGCCGTCGACTTGGCGTATGCCAAGGGCGTGCTGTGGCTCAACTCCAGCGGCAACAACAATGTCAGCAATCCGCCGCGCACGACGATCGACAAGATCCTGTTCGTTAACAACGTCGACGGCGAAGACGTGCGCAACGCCACCAGCAACTACGGCAGCGGGACCGACATCAGCGCCCCCGGCACGAACGTCCGCGCGGCCGCCCCAGGTAATCAGTATTACCCCGTCACCGGCACCAGCTTCGCCTCGGCCATCACCAGCGGCATCGCGGCCCTTATCTGGTCGAAGCACCCGACCTGGACGCGTGACCAGGTCGCGGCGCAACTGCTCGACACCGTCGACAACATTGACGCCAAGAACCCCGCCTTCGCAGGCCTGCTGGGCGTCGGCCGGGTGAACGCTTACTCGGCAGTGTCGGCCACGATTACGGCCCCCAAATTGCGCGGCTTGGCCGGCATCGCCGACGGTGCGGCACTCACGGCAGCACCGACCGTGCTGTCGCTCGGCACGCTCAGTGTTTTGGACGCCGCGACGGTGAACAGTGCGGCGTTCGAATTGCGCGGCGCGGGCGTCGACAACCTGTTCGATACCGCCGACGACGTGATCGTGCCGACCGCGATCGCCAGCAACTACGCCTACGGCAGCAATAAAATCGACTTCGCCGTCGGGAATATGCCCAACGGCAACTACCGCTTCACCGCCAAGACCACGATCACCAACCCGTTCGGCACCGCGCTGGCCGCGCCGCTGGTGACGCGATTCGTGGTGTCGACCGGCGCGCCCACGGCCCCGTCGAACATGACGGCCGTCACGCCGAGCTATTCGGCCACCGAGGCCGAGCTGCGCTGGACCGACAACAGCACGAACGAAACCGGCTTCGTGATCGAGCGCTCGCAGTCAGCGACGTTCGAGACGATCGACAAGTCGATCACCACGGCCGCCGACACCGTGCGGTACAACGACTGGGGCCTGACGCTGGGCCGCACGTATTACTACCGCGTGCGTGCGACCGGCGCGCTCGGCGCGGGCCTGGCGAGCAATGTCGCGACTTTGGCGATCCCGCTGCCGCCCGCCGGCATCCCGGCCGCCCCGACCAACCTGACCGGCGCCCCGAGCGCCACCTCCACCACGGAAGTGGCCGTGCGCTGGGCGGACAACGCGACGAACGAAACCGGCTTCGTGATCCAGCGGTCCACCAGCAGCACATTCGCCACCGTCGAAAAAACACTCAGCGCCGTCGCCGGCAGCAACACCTACTACGACTGGGGCCTGACGACCGGCACGACGTACTACTACCGCATCCAGGCCGTCAACGGCGCGGAAGGGTCGTCCTGGAGCAACACGCTGACGTTCCCGGTCGGTGGAACGACGCCGACCCCGACGCCTACTCCGACTCCCACGCCTACGCCCACGACCCCGCCGGCCGCGCCGAACTCGTTCTCGTCCACGCCGCAGGCGGGCGGGAAGGTCACGCTGCGTTGGTCCGACCGGAGCACGAACGAGACCGGTTTCGTCATCGAGCGGTCGCTGTTCAGCTCGTTCCTGATCCTGTCGTCGTCCAAGACCGTCGCCGCGAACGCCACAACGTTCACGGACTCCGGCCTGATCGCCGGGCTGACGTATTACTACCGCATCAAGGCAGTCAACACCGTCGGCGCGTCGGCCTGGTCGAGCAAGATCACCGTCAAGGCGAAGTAAGTTTCGGCCCCTGAAACGGAGCGTGCGGCCGGCGAATCGGATCGCCGGCCGCACGCATTTCAGGGAAACACGCTGATCTACCTCAAGCCTTGCTCAAAGCCACAAAATCGGCGGCGGCGGATTGCGGCGGCGGCAGAGGAATGCCGGGGTCTTGCCGCG
>DASVSC010000173.1:0-2654 GCA_036388295.1 Tepidisphaeraceae bacterium
TGACCATCGATATGAACGCCTGCATCGGCTGCCAGGCCTGTGTCGTGGCGTGTCAGGCGGAAAACAACGTCCCGATCGTCGGCAAAGACGAAGTCATCATGAACCGCAACATGCACTGGTTGCGGATCGACCGTTACTTCAAGGGCGCGATCGACGACCCGAATCCCGAGGTCACGCACCAGCCGATGATGTGCGTGCACTGCGAGAACGCCCCGTGTGAGCAGGTCTGCCCCGTCGCCGCCACCGTGCACGACGCCGAAGGCCTGAACACGATGGTCTACAACCGCTGCATCGGCACGCGGTACTGCAACAACAACTGCCCGTACAAGGTGCGGCGCTTCAACTACCTCGATTACCAGGCGCGCCTGCCCGACCAGAACGGCCGGCCGTGGCTGGGCATACCGGACACCGAGCAGCTCGAATCGGTCGACAAAATCCGTGCCTTGGTCTTCAACCCCGACGTCACCGTCCGCATGCGCGGCGTGATGGAAAAGTGCACCTACTGCGTGCAGCGGATCAAGGAAGTGACCAACACGCGAAAAATCGAATGGCTCGACGGCAAGCGCACCAAGCCGACGGTCGACGACTTCGACATCGTCACCGCCTGCCAGAACGCCTGCCCCGCTGAGGCCATCGTGTTCGGCGACTTGAACGATCCGAACGCGCTGGTGAGCAAAGAGCAGAGCGGCCTCCGGGCGTACCAAGTCCTTCAGGAACTGAACACGCGTCCCCGCACGCAGCACCTGGCCAAGCTCCGCAACCCGGTGCACGAGCCGGTCAAAACGCAGAAGAAGGCCGGGGCGGACAGTGCACCGACGGCTTAAGATTTGAGACGGATTTGAGAGACCGAAGTTGGAGAAGAGGCTGGTGACTGGTGGCTGGTGGCTGGTGGCTAAGAAAGACTCGATTGTCGTCTTTCTTAGCCGCCAGCCATTAGCCATCAGCCTCCAGCCCCCACAAACATGGCCACGATCTACAGCAACCCGCAGACGGTGATCTACCGCGAGATCGACAACACCAACGAACCGCCGGGCCAACGCGCGCCGCTCGTGGTCGGCGGGCGGAACTTCACGTCCATCACGGACGTCGTCACCGACGTCAACCTCAAGCCCGCTCCCTTGGCCTGGTACATCGGCTTCGGCATCTCACTGACGCTCCTGGGCGTCTACGTGCTGAGCGTGGCCTATCTGCTGACCACCGGCGTCGGCGTGTGGGGCAACAACAACAGCGTCTCGTGGGGCTTCCCGATCGTGAACTTCGTGTTCTGGGTCGGCATCGGGCACGCCGGGACGCTGATTTCCGCCATTTTGTACCTGTTCCGCCAGAACTGGCGCACGGGCATCAACCGCTTCGCCGAGGCGATGACAATTTTCGCCGTCGTCTGCGCGGGCCTGTACCCGGGCCTGCACGTCGGCCGCGTCTGGATGGCGTACTGGCTGTTCCCGCTGCCCAACCAGATGGCCCTCTGGCCGCAGACGCGTTCGCCGCTCTGGTGGGACGTGTTCGCCGTTTCGACCTACGCCACCGTTTCCACCCTGTTCTGGTACGTCGGCATGCTGCCCGACCTGGCGACGCTACGAGACCGCACGAAGAACCGCATCGCCCAGATCGCCTACAGCGTCGCCAGCCTCGGCTGGACCGGTTCGAGCCGGCACTGGCACCGCTTCGAACGGGCCTACCTGCTGCTGGCCGCCCTGGCCACGCCGCTGGTGCTGAGCGTGCACTCGGTCGTGTCGTTCGACTTCGCCACCAGCAACGTGCCCGGCTGGCACACCACGCTGTTCCCGCCTTACTTCGTCGCCGGGGCTATCTTCGGCGGCTTCGCGATGGTGCTGGTCCTGGCCATCCCCGCCCGCGAGTGGTTCGGGATGAAAGACATCATCACGCTGCGCCACCTGGACAACTGCGCCAAGATCATGCTCGCCACCGGCATGATCGTCACTTACGCCTATTGCATGGAGCTGTTCATCGCCTGGTATTCGGGCGCTCACTACGAGCAGACCGCGTTCCTGTTCCGGGTACAAGACGGCCCGTACGCCTTCAGCTTCTGGGCACTGATCTTCTGCAATTCAATTGTGCCGCAGCTGCTGTGGATCAAACGGTTCCGCCTGAACCCGTGGACGCTGTTCCTGATCGCCAACATCGGCAACATCGGCATGTGGTGGGAACGCTTCGTGATCGTGATTCAGTCGCTGAACCGCACGTTCCTGCCGGGCATGTGGCGTCTGTACTGGCCGACCTACGTCGACATCGCCATGTTCGTCGGCAGCTTCGGGCTGTTCTTCACGCTGTTCCTGCTGTTCTGCCGCTTCCTACCGATTGTGGCGATGGCGGAAGTGAAGTCGATCACGCCCGAGTCGCACGCCCACCCGCACGACCCCGACCAACAGGTCGGCGCAATGGCCGGCGGCGACTTCCGCCCCGACGAGAACTACAAACCGGCACACTAGAACGTGGATACCCCCATGACCACCCTCACCAGTCCACTGCACGGCGGCGACGTCCCGCACCACAGCAATACGATTCCCTCCGTGGGAATCGACGCGCCGGTGGTCGTCGGCCTCGTCGCCCAATACGAAGACGTCACCAGCGTCCTGGAAGCGGCCAAGAAGGTGCGCGACGCCGGCTACAAACACTGGGACGTCTACAGCCCG
>DASVSC010000174.1:0-28386 GCA_036388295.1 Tepidisphaeraceae bacterium
AAACGCATGCGTCGGATCGGTACGCGGTACGAAAAGCGGGCCGACCACTACGCCACGATGCTCACGCTCGGCATGGCCGTCCTCTACCTGAGGGCACTGGCGTGACCCGTCAGACACAACCTAGGGTGAGGGCCGGCGACGCAAAACTCTATCGGAACCAGTGCCGGCCGACGCTTGAGCGCGCTCGGTCGAAGCCCTCACCCCAGCCCTCTCCCGGCCATATTGGGAGAGGGAGCCAGACGCCGTGCCGCTACGCCAACGCGCGCGACGCTCCACGTCTTCTCGCACCACCTCGTATCGAGAGGCACATCCCGCACTCACTCGTTCTTTTTCGGCATCTTGTCTAGCGCGTCTTTCGCCAATTGGAACTGGCGAATAATCTCGGCCAAACGGGTCGAACGGTAACTCGCCAGGCTGCGCGTCACTTCGCCGGTGGTGGGCGAGATCTGGATCGTCCGCACCAGCGCGATGCGGCCGGCGCTGCCGTCGATGTTGGAGATGGTGGCGTTCCCCTTCGTGCGGTAAACGCCGCGGGCCAGAGTCGTGGCGCTGCTATCGCGGTCCAGCGCGGCCAAGGCTTTCACGCCTTCGATCAGCGGGCCGATTTCGTCGGCGTCGACGTATGTGCGCGCCGACTGCGATGCCTGCCCGATGCGCTGCGTCACGACCAGCGACAGGCCGCGGGCGGACTGCTTACTGGTACGGTCTTCGATCTCCACGGCGTAAACGGCGAGGTTGCCATTTTCGTCGTCGGACACGTCGCCCACTTTCGTCAGGCGGCGCACCGTCAGGCCGGGGTTGCGGTCCAGCCCTTCCAGAATTGTGGTCGGCGGCTGGGTGATGACGACCACCGCCGGCGCGTTGCCGCCCGGCTCCACGTTCTCCGTCTGGGCCATCGTACCGGCCGTTGTGCCCAGAACGCCCATCCAAGTGATCAGCAAAACCCGGCGCATGTTGAACCTCCAGAGGACTATCCCGTGTGACACGATCGACGCCGCAACGTTAACGCCCTCGGGGGATTTTCCTCAAACGCCTGTTCACTTCGTCACTTGGAGTCGGGCCATCGCGCGGTCATACTGCCGGCCGCATGGGTTTTTTCTCCAAATCGCTCGACCGCCTGAAGGGCGCGCTCAAGAAAACGGCCGCGGTGCTGAACACCGACGTGCGCACGCTGTTCGTCCCCGGCCGTCAGATCGATGACGCCTTTCTGGACGAAGTGGAGGAAAAGTTCATCCGCGCCGACATGGGCGTGAAGAACGCGACGGAAATCGTCGAAGCCATCCGCAACCGCTGGCGATTGGGCCGCATTCGCAATGCCGACGAGGCCCGGGCCGTGGTGCGCGACTGGCTGCTGGAAGACTGGCCCGACCAGGAGCGCGACATCCGCTTCAACCCGAACGGGCCGACGGTCATCATGGTGGCCGGCGTGAACGGGGCGGGCAAAACCACCAGCATCGCGAAGCTGGCGAACCTGCTGAAAAACCAGGCCGGCAAAACCGTGCTGGTCGCCGCCGGCGACACCTTCCGCGCGGCGGCAGTCGAGCAACTGACGATCTGGTCCAAACGCATCGGCGTCGAGATCGTCAAGCACGCCCAAGGCTCTGACCCGGCCGCCGTCGCCTACGACGCCTGCGAGGCCGCCAAGGCGCGCGGCATCGACGTGGTCATCATCGACACCGCCGGCCGGCTGCACACGCAGGAACACCTGATGCGCGAACTGCAGAAGATCCACGGTGTGATCAGCAAGCGCATCGAAGGCGCGCCGCACGAAACCCTGCTGGTGCTCGACGCCACCACCGGCCAGAACGCCGTCAACCAGGCCAAACAGTTCGCCGGCGTCGTTCCCATCACCGGCATCATGCTCGCCAAGCTCGACGGCACCGCCAAGGGGGGCGTGGTGATCGCCATCAAGGACCAGCTGAACATCCCCGTCAAGTTCATCGGCCTGGGCGAAACGCCGGACGACATTGAGACGTTCGACCCGAAACGCTTCGTGGCGGCGCTGTTCGGGGAAGACGTAGCGGCGTAGGTTCGAAACCATTTCCGGAACGGTGGAGGCGACATGTCGAGCCGGTTTAAGCGTTTGCTGTCCTTTGCGTTGCTTTTTCTGGCCGCGAACCTAGCCGAAGCCGCCTCACCGACGACCTGGCCGGCCACCTGGCCCGCGCCGCCGGAACTGCCGGTCGCGCCAGTCGTTCGGCTTTGGCCGAATGACCCGCCGGCGACGCAGACGTTTGACGTGACGGACAAAACGACGGCCCGCGGCGAACCGAACAGTCCCGGGTTCAATGTCGCCGACATTCGGTACCCGTCGCTGATGGTTTACCTGCCCGAGAAGCAAAGCGGCCCGCGGGCGGCCGTCATCATTTGTCCGGGCGGCGGGTATGCCTACGAATCGCTGACGTACGAAGGCATTGACGTCGCCAAGCGTTTCGCCGCTGAGGGCGTGGCCGGGTTCGTGTTGCGTTACCGGCTGCCCGACGGGCGGCCGCCCGAGGCGGGGCAGTTGCCCCTGCCGCAACAGGACGTGCTGCGCGCGGTCCAGCTCGTCCGCAGCCGGGCGGCGGAGTGGAACGTGGACCCGCAGCGCGTGGGCGTCGTCGGCTTTTCCGCCGGCGGACATCTCGCGGCGACGGCGGCCACGATGTACGACGACGCGCGCACGCTCGTGGCCCGTGCCGACGACGCGGTCGCCCAGACCGCCGCCCGGCCGGACTTTGCGGTGCTGATTTATCCGGTGATCACGATGAACCGGCAGGGCAGCCATGGCGGGTCGCGGCAGAACCTGCTCGGCCCGGAACCGGACGCCGCGTTAGTTGATCGCTTTTCCAATGAACTTCACGTGACGCCGCGAACGCCGCCGTTGTTCGTCGTTCACCCCAAGGACGACGGAACTGTGCCGGTCGCCAACGCCCACCTGATCGTTGAAGCCGCGAAGAAGGCCGATGTGCCGCACGACCTGGTCCTGTTCGAAAAAGGCGGCCACGGCTTCGGCCTAGGCAACAACGCCGAAACGCGGACGTGGTTTCTCCGGTGCATGGACTGGCTGCGGTCGCAGAAGCTGATCGACGCCAAACCGTAGCCGTGACGCCTTTGACAGGATTGAACCCTGTCTCGCTCCTCGAAACCTTGCGGCGGGCCTGCTTTAGCGGGCCCGCCGAACGGGCTTGGCACTTCCTGCTGCGTTAACTGAAGAGGGCGCTGGGCCTTGCGCCGGCTCATTTGCCGAGCATTTTCGCGCCCACAAAGATCACGATCGCCCCGATCAGGCCGCCGCCGAGGAGCATGTAAATGAGCGAGTAACCGATCGCGGCCAAAGGCATGACGGTGGAGAGTAAGTGTTCCATGCCCGATCATATGAGGGATTTCCTGAGTGCGTGTCTAAGTTCTTTTTCACGCAACGATGAAAAGAGACGCCCGGCTCTGAGGCACGGCTCGCTTCAGCGGGCGTGTCTTCCTGCCTGACGCGGACGTTCAGGCCCGCTGAAGCGAGCCGTGCTTCGACGGGCATCGAGGGCGATTCAAGTTCTTAAGCAGATCGGTCGATGAAGAGGGCACACGGTGTCCGATCGCGCCTTCAACAGGCGCTCGGGACAAGCCGTGGACAAGGCCGGGACGGCCCGACGCGTCCTGTCGCGCCCGGCCCGCGCTGGCGTCGCCCCCAGCCGCCAAGCAGACGCCGCTGTCGCCGACGCCCGTCGCCCCCGTCAGCAGCCGTCATCCGTCCTGACAGATTGTCCCCACCCGTGGTCCGGTAATCCCGATCATAAGTCGTTATGGGTAAACGTCCGGCGCGCCTCGCGCACGGTTTATCCCCAAACGGCGCAAGAGTATTACTACTAAGACGAGTTAGAGATTTCTTATAGATACGTTCGAGTGATACCATTCACTTATCCACGCGAACGGGTCGAAGACCGTCGCGTGAGAGGAAAGGGAACAGGCTCATGAAAGTGATCTGCAATCGGGGGGCTTTGCTGGAAGCGCTGTCCATCGCCGGCGTGGTGTCGTCGGCCCGGACGCCCAAGCCGGTGCTGCAATGCGTGAAGCTGACGGCCGGCGAAGACCGTCTGACCATCTGCGCCACCGACCTGGAAGTGGCCATTCGCTACAGCGACACGCAGGTGCAGGTCGACGAGCCGGGCGAAACCCTCGTGCCCGCCGACCGGTTGCGCGACATCGTCCGCGAGAGCATCGACGACACGCTCAGCCTGGAAATCGTCGGCGAGCAGTTGCACATCAAGGGCCAGGATTCGCACTTCCGTATTTACACGCAGAACCCCGCCGAGTTCCCGCCCGTGCCGGATTTTGAGGGAACGGCCGACTTCGAAGTGCAGGGCAAAGTGCTCAAGCAGCTCGTCGGCCAGACGCTGTTCGCCGCGGCGAAGGAAGCCACGCGCTACGCCTTCAACGGCGTGCTGACGACCGTCAAAGGCAAACGCCTGATCTTGGTCGCCACCGACGGCCGCCGGCTGGCCCTGGCCAAGGGCGACCTCATCAACGGCGACAAGGTCGCCGACGGCCCGCAGACGATCGTGCCGGCCAAGACGCTCAGCCTGGTCGACAAGCTCATCAGCGACCCGGACGAAGCCGTAATGGTGAAGATGACCGAGAACCAGATCATCTTCCACACCGCCGAGGCCACGCTGACGAGCAACCTCATCGAGGGCCAGTTCCCGCCGTACGAGGACGTGGTGCCGAAGGAGTGCGACAAGAAAATGACCGCCGGCACGGCCGACCTGCTCAGCGCCGTCCGCCGCAGCGCGCTGCTGACCACGCAGGACAGCAAGGGCGTGCGCATGACCTTCACCGGGAAGGGCTTGACGCTCAGCAGCAAAAGCCCCGACGCCGGCGAGGCGACGATCAATTTCGCCTGCCGCTTCGAAGGCGGCGACATCGAAATCGGCTTCAACCCGAACTTCTTTACCGACGCACTGAAGGTAGTGAACAGCGACGAAATCAGCTTCGAACTGCTGGCCCCGAACCGGCCGGGCCTGCTCAAGGGCGGGGCGAACTTCACGTACGTGATTATGCCGGTGAATCTGCAGTGATTTCGTAGGGCGGGCACTGCCCGCCGTCCCCGTGAAATGGCGGGCAGTGCCCGCCCTACGTCATGAACAGCACCGAAGCCGATCTTTTCCGCCAAGCCAAATGGAAAGCCGCCGAGCACCGCTCGCCGGCGAAGCTGGGCGTGGAGGCGGTGCTCTGCTTCAAGCACCTGGAGAAGCGGCACAAGAAGTTCGGCCGCATCGGCGAGGCGTGGCTGCAGCTGGTGCCGCCGGCGCTGCAGAACGCGAGCGAATTGCAGACCTACAGCCGCGGCGTTCTCGGCGTCGTTGTCGAAGGCTCCACCCATCTGTTCCTGCTGAAGCAAGCCCTGCTGAGCGGCCTGCAGGAACAACTGCTGCTGGCCTGCCGGAGCGAAGGGCTGAAGAAGATCACCCTGCGCGCGGGCCGCTTGTCGGCGTAGTGGCGACGCATGGGCCGCTTGCCGAGCGTCTGCCCGAAGTCCGATACCCACTAAATGCCGGCCTTTCCAACGTCGCGGCCTGAGATTTCTTGACCGTTCGCCTCGCGCGGCGGTACATTGCCCGGTGCCGGGCGGCAAGTCGTCCCTCGGTCGGGCGCGGCGTCTGCGGAGAGCAGCCCCGGCGGATTTTGCCGGCCCGCACAGCCGAGCCGTTTTCGGCGCCATTCCTCGGAGGTCGTAGTTTTATGCCGCCCCCCATCCAAAACCAAAGCGGTTCCCGCGCGGCCCTGGTGACGTGGACCGTCGTCAGTTCCATCCTGTTCGTCGTCGCCACCGTGCTGGCGATCTTCTCCAGCGTCGCGGCCAACAAGGCCCAGACGGAACTGGCCACCACGCAGCAGAAGTACCAGGCCGTTGTCAGCGACGTCGACCTCACCGGCGACGTCGTCACCGGCCTGACCGCCGCCAAGGGCAGCTACACGGGCAACCTGCTGAACTTCGCCGTGTCGCAGCGGGACGCGCTGGCCCGCAAGCTGTCGGGCACCGGCGCGGACATCGCCGTCGAACGGGCCGACGCCACGCTGGCGAAGATCAAGACCAACCCGTCGCTCAAGATCGGCAGCGATAACCTCAGTGCCGCCGCGGGCGCGCTGCTCGGCGAAGTCGACGCGCGGGGCAACCAACTCACGCAGCTCACCCAGGGCCGCGACGCCTTGGCCAAGAAGCTGGCCGCCTACGAGGCCGACTTCCGCGCCCAGCTGGCCGCCAAGGACGCCGACATCGCCAAGGCCCAGCAGGCCACCCAGGCCGCGCAGGCCGAACTGGCCGCCTACCGCACCGCCAAGGACAGCGACATCGTCGGCCTACAGGCGTCGATGCAAGAGACGAGTGACACCGCCACCGCCACCGTCAACCAGCTCACCGCCCAGCAGCAGGAAGCGATCAACCAGGCCAAGCGCAAGGACGACCAGATCAAGGCCCTGCAGAACAAGCTCGGCGGCACCCGCCAGCCGGTCGACCAGATCGTCGCCCAGGCCGACGCACACGTGATGCGCGTCGCCGGCGACGGCATCCTCTACATCGACCTCGGCACCGGCGACCAGGTGTCGAACGGCATGAGCTTCGAAATCTACGACCGCATCCAAGGCATCCCCAAGACCGGCCAGCCGACCAATGACGAAGCCCTGCCCAAGGGCAAGGCCAGCATCGAAATCATCAAGGTCAGCCCCGGCAGCAGCGCCTGCCGCATCGTCCGCCAGACGCCCGGCGAAACCGTCGTCGAGGGCGACGTCTGCGTGAACCTCGTCTTCGACCGTAACGTCAAATACAACGTGATGGTCTACGGCGTGTTCGACCTCGACCGCAACGGCCAGGCCAGCCCGCAGGACGCCGACGTGATCAAGCGCCTGGTCACCCGCTGGGGCGGCAAGGTGGTCACCAAGCTGAACGCCGACACCGACTTCCTTGTAGTCGGCAAAATGCCGGAAGTGCCGAGCTATTCGCAGGAAGAGCTTGACCGCCCGGAAATCCAGTTCGAAGTCGAGCGGAAGCAAAAGGAAGTCGCTGAGTACGACGACCTGCTCGGCCAGGCGATCCAGCTGAACATCCCGGTGCTGAACCAGAACCGGTTCCTCTACTTCACCGGTTACTACGAGCAATCGGCCCGGTAACGGCCGGTCGTCCGAGATGAAAACGTCGAGCCGCCCGGTCCTGAGAAGGGCCGGGCGGTTTGGTTAGGTCTGGATCGACAAGGATTCAGATTTGATACACTACGACCATGGACACGCCAAACTTGCTCCGAAGAATGACTTCGGACCCAACTATCTTCGGCGGAAAGCCCATTATTCGCGGCAAACGCTTGGCCGTCGAACACGTGCTTGCGATGCTGGCCGCCGGCGATACCGAGGCGGACCTGATTCTGGCCTATCCGTTCCTCGAGCCCGACGACATCCGGGCCTGCCTGCTCTATGCCTACAAGCTGGTAGCGCATGAGCGCATCGATCCGTTCCCATCGGAATCAGCGGCTTGAACGTGTTGCTGGACAGTTGCGTTGCCGGTGCCGCCGCCGCTGTCGTCCGAGCTGCAGGCCATGACGTAATTTGGATCGGCGACTGGCAGGCTGACCCGGGCGATAATCGAATCCTTCAGTTCGCTGCCGAGAACGAGCGGGTCGTCGTAACAATCGATAAAGACTTCGGCGAACTGGTTATCGTTCAGGGCATTCTGCACGTCGGCCTGATCCGGTTGATCGATTTCCGGGCGGCCGCTCAGGGACCGGCGATTGTTCGTCTTCTAGCGGTCTACGCCACAGAGTTAGCGGCCGCCTCCATCATCACGGCCGAGCCGTGGCGGGTTCGTGTCCGGCCGTCGAACTGAATACTCAATAGCGTTTCCTGCACGTTCGTCTGTCGAAGGTGAAGACGAATGCATCGATGACTGACTAGAAGGTGCCACAGGTCGCGGTACGCCGAAACTTGTGGCACCCATTCAATTTGCAAAAAGTTTACGACACCGCTTCGTCTCTTAGAACAGCATCGTCATAAACGCCACCCATGACGCTTACCGCTTCGCCGCCTGTTCCATCACAGAGCGGGCCTTCTGCTGCCGCGGCGTGGCCGTCGGGGCGACGCAGCTGGGGAAGGCGGACAGCATCAACTCGGCGGCCTGCGTTTCTTTCGTTTGCGGCATCGCCCGTTGCAGCTTTTTCGCGCGGGCCTGCAGGGTGTCATACTCGCGGGCGCTGGCGACGTTCGGCTTGCGCCACTGGCGGGCGTTCTCGGGCAGCTCTTCGATGCGACGCTTGGTATTTTCCACGCGGGTGGCCAGCTTCGGGTGGTCGCTGGCGATCTCGGGGGTCTTGTCATACCCCTTGTCGATCATCTGCTGAAAAAAGTCGGCGAACCGGTTCGGGTCCCAGCCGGCGCGGGTGTAGAAGCGGAAGCCCCACTTGTCGGCTTCGTCTTCGTCGGCGCGGGTGAAGCCCATGCCCAGGAACTGGCCGACGCCCAGGCCCGCTGCGCCGCCGACGGCCGCGCCGGTCAGCAAATTGTCCTTACCCGCCACGGCCGCGCCGCCGACGGCCGCCAGGGCGGCCGCGGCGTAGGTGCTGTACTGGCGGTTCATCCCCTTCTGCACGTGCCGGCCGTAGATGTGCGCGAACTCGTGCGCGCACACCGCGGCGAACGCGTCCTCGGTTTCGGCCGTCGTGAACAGTTCGCTGTAGATGTAGATGTGCTGTCCGCCGGTGGTGAAGGCGTTCAGCGTCGGGCTGCCGACCATGTGGAACTGGACGTTCTCGAACATCCATTCGGCCTCGCCGGCTTTATGGTCCTTCGGGCCTTCGCCGGCGGCATGCATTTCGCGGGCCTCGGCGACGATGCGTTTGCCGATTTTATCCATGTACGCCTGCAGGACCGAGTCGTCCAGGACGGCCGGCTCCAGCTCGGTGTGGGCTTCTTGGGCGTTGTTGATAACGGTCCGGTCGTTGCGGTGGCTCGCGCAGCCGGCCGCCAGGGTCATGGTCAGGATAATCGCCGACACGCGTCCGCCGCGGCACAATTCGGTCATAGGTCGCCCTCCGTGGTTAGGCAGGGGATTGTAGACCCCCAGAATGCCCCGGGTGCAAAAGACGCTCACTCCGCCCTCGGCCGGTCAGGCTTCGGGCGGAGTGAGCACGTGTCGGGTTAGACAGTCGGGCGCGTCTGCCGGTTAGGTGACGACGGCAGTATTGTCGTCATTGTCGCCGCCTTGGTCGGTCGTGCCGTCATCGTCTTCGCTGGGAAGTTTGGCGTCGTCAGCGTCGTCACGATCACGGCCGCGGTCTTTCTTGGAGAAGTCGTGGAACTTGTCCTTGCCCGTGCCGCCGGCGAAGCGGTCACGGCCGCCGCCGCCGCGCATGTTGTCGTTGCCCTTGCCGCCGTCGCAACGGTCATTGCCGTCGTCGCCGCTCAGGCTGTCGTCGCCACTGCCGCCGTCGAGGCTGTCGTCGCCCGCGCCGCCGCTGACCGAGTCGTTGCTGCCGCCGCCGGACATGGCGTCGTCGCCGTCTTCGCCGAACAGCTTATCGCGGCCGCCGCCGGACCAGAGGATGTCGTTGCCCGCGCCGCCGAACACGATGTCGCTGGCGTGGCCGGTGTAGATGTGGTCGTTGCCGGCGCCGGCGTTGACGGTGACGGGCACCTTAACGGTGGTGGTGTCGATATGGTCGTTACCACGGCCGGCGTTGATGACGATGCTGGTGACGCTCGTCGCGGCGAACTTCTCCGCCACGGCCGACTTTTTCTTGCCGCTGACGACCACGAACGAGCCGTCGGCTTCCTGGGTGACCACGATGTGGTCGTTTCGCCGGGTGGCGGTCACGGTCAGCACGCCGTCGGTCACGGCCGCCGTCAACAGGCGACGGCCTTCCAAATTCTCGATCACAGTTTGGGCTTGGTTACGCATTGCATTTTCTCCGCAAAATCGGTTCAGTTCGCCCCCGCTCGATAGTGTCCGATTCAGGAGGAATTCGGGCCAATCCGATTTTTATTCGCTGACGGCGTCCCGTAATTCACGGAACAGCCGGCCGAGGGACGCGGGCGTCTGGTGGGCGTTCAGGCCGCTGGGGTTGGGCAGGACCCAGACGCGCGTGTCGCCGAGGGTGTGCTCCTGCGGGCCGAGCTTGGCTGTCTTTCGATGGAAGCCGGTGCGGTAGGCCCCGATGCCCAGCACCGCCAGCGTGGCGGGGCGGTAGGTCTTGCAGGTTTTCGCCAGGCGCTTAGCGCCTTCGATCAATTCGTCGTCGCCCAGTTCCGCGGCCGTGGCGGTGGTGCGGTTAACGAAGTTGGTGATGCCGCAGCCGTAGGTCAGCAGTTCCTGCTCTTCCCACGGCTTCAGCACGCGCGGCGTAAACCCGCCGGCGTGCAGGGCCGGCCAGAACCGATTGCCGGGCCGGGCGAAGTGGTTGCCCGTAGCGCCGGACCAGAGGCCGGGGTTGATGCCGCAGAACAACACCTTCAGATCCTTTTTGATCAGGATAGGAATGGCCTTGTCATTGGCGGCCTGCAGTTCAGCGGGCGTGGGGCGCGGCGGGGTGGTCATGCCTGATCGTACGGCGGCCGGCCTGCGGGGTGGGGCATTGTTGCGCGTATGATCGCACCGTGAAGCGCAACGACCTGGGCCAAGCCCCCGCTGCCGGCTGGCGGCGACAGGGGTATGAAATCATCTTCGAACACGACACCGCCGCCGGCCGCGCGTTCGATGCGGCGTTGCTGCTTCTGATTGCCGCCAGCGTGATCGTGGTGATGCTGGAAACGGTGTCGCACGTCCGCGCCGAGTGGGGCACGCCGCTGCGCGTGGCGGAGTGGGTGTTTACGATCCTGTTCACGATCGAGTACGTGATGCGGTTGATCTGCGTGCGGCGGCCGCTGCGGTACGCGACCAGCTTCTTCGGCGTTGTCGACATGTTGGCGGTGCTGCCGACTTATCTCAGCCTGGTCGTCGCCGGGTCGCAGTCGTTGACGGTCGTCCGTTCCCTGCGGCTGCTGCGCGTATTCCGCGTCCTGAAGCTGCCCGAATATTTGGGCGAAGCCAGTTTCCTTGTGACGGCGTTGCGTGCGAGCCGGCAGAAGATCACCGTGTTTCTGCTCAGCGTGCTGATGATCGTCCTGATCGTCGGCACGACCATGTACCTGATCGAGGGCCCGGAGAACGGCTTCACCAGCATCCCGACCGGCGTCTACTGGGCCGTCGTCACGCTCACGACCGTCGGCTACGGCGACATCGCCCCACAGACCACGATCGGCCGCCTGCTGGCCGTCGCGGTGATGCTGGTCGGCTACGGAATTATTGCCGTGCCGACCGGCATCGTGACGGCGGGGATCCTGAGTATCGACCGCTCCAAACAGGCCGCCGACGGCAGTGTCACCGGCCGCGCTTGCCCGGACTGCGGTTCGGTCGGTCACGATGAAGACGCGCAGTACTGCAAATACTGCGGCGCGGGCATGCATCAATAACGATCTTCCGTAGGGTGCGGTTCAGAGCACCCTACGGAAGATCAGGTCCCACGCCGGCGCGCCCCACGCATGGCCGGGGCGGTCAGCGGGTCGTCCGGCCAGCTGTGGCGCGGGTAATCGGCCCGTAAATCTTTCCGCACCTGCAGGTACGTGTTTTTCCAGAAGCTGGCCAAGTCCTGCGTGATCTGCACCGGCCGATAGTTCGGCCCCAGCAGGTGCAGCAAGACCGACACGCGGCCTTTAGCGACGCGCGGGGTTTCGACCAGGCCGAACACTTCCTGCAACCGCACCGCCAATACCGGCGGCTGCGCAGGATCGGCGTTGTACTGCAGCTTAATCTGGCTGCCCGTCGGCACGGTCACGGTCTCGGGGGCGAGGTCTTCGACGAGGCGGTCCAATGGGTAGACCAGCCGGTGCCGAATCGCGTCAAAGAGTGCAGCCCGCACCTGCTCGCGCGACTGCTTGTTCTGCGCGGCCTCCTCCAGCAGCGTCACGTCAATTGCGGGCCAGGCGTGGTCGGGGGCGTGCCGCATGGCGAAGCGCAAACGGTTGACGAACGGGGCGAGGCGTTCGTCCTGTTCCAGCATCGCCGGCAGTTCCGGAGCCAAAGCGGCGGCCAAGAGCTGGCCGGCTTCGTCGCGCGGGACGTTTGTTTCGGTTTCGTGCCGCAGAACCAGATCGAGATAACGTGTCTCGACCGTCGCCACCACGCGGTGCCGGTCTTCGTCGTAACGGGGCGTTCGCACCTTGTGGATAGATTGTGGAAAGAAGGTGGGAAGCCATTCCGGCTCAATACGACTGGCGATACGCACGACGGCCTCGCGGTTGCGCGTGCGGTCGTCCTGCCGCGGGTCGACGGCGACGAAATACTCGCTCTCATGCACGGCCGACGCCGCATCAAGCCGAATGCCCACGCCGCCGACCATGACGGCCGCTTTCGGGTCGCCCGCACGCCGGCGGCAGACGCGGTCGGGGTACGCCAGCAGAACGAGCTGGTGCAGGAGCCGGTCGGGATCGGACGCGGGATCATCTCCCACACTTTGACGCCGCGGCGCAAGCCGCGGATCCGCGGTTTCCGCCGCGGCGTCTGAGGCGTCACGCCCGCCCGCCCCTCGCCCGCGTTCATGCCCTGGCACCGTGCGCAACAACTGATCGCGCACGCGCGCCACCTGCTGGGCCTGAAACACGTCGACCTGCTCGCCTGCCGCGCCGCGGCGAAACCGGCTCTGCTCGGCCGCCTCGAGCAGGTGCAGGCGGACCAGCAGATCGCTCGACGCGATCATCGCGGCCGAGCCGATGGCGTTGCGGTCCTGCCATTCGCGACGGACGAAATCCTTCTCGCTCAACATCGCCGCGACGGCCGCCCCGAGCCGCACGTCGCCCGCGTCGGCCGCCGCGATCAGCAGCCGGGCCAACCGAGGGTGCACCGGCATCGCCTGCATGCGCCGGCCGAGCGGCGTGAGCTTGCCACCGTCCAATGCGCCCAGGCGCGTGAGCAACGCGTCCGCCGCCGTGAGCGATTCGGGCGGCGGCGGTTCGAACCAGCCGAACGCGTTCGGGTCGGCTTGGCCCCAGGCGTGCAGGTCCAGCAGCGTCGACGCCAGATCGACGCGAGCGATTTCCGGCAAGTCGAATGCGTCCAGTTGCTGCTGTTCCGCCGCCGTCCACAGCCGCACGCACCGGCCCGCGGCCGTCCGTCCCGCACGGCCCGCGCGCTGCGTCGCCGACGCCTGGCTGATGCGTTCGAGGTTGAGCGAATCAAGGCCGCGCTGTGCGTCGAAGCGCGCCTGCCGCGCCAGGCCGCTGTCGATCACGCAGCGTACGCCGTCGATCGTCAGCGATGTCTCGGCGATGTTCGTCGAGAGCACGACCTTGCGCCCCTTCGACGGCGCGACGGCCAATCGCTGCTGCTCGAACGGCAACGACCCGTGCAACGGCCGCACGACAAAATCGCGTTCGGCCGCCAGTGATGACAGCGACTGCTGGCACCGTTCGATCTCCGCCGCGCCGGGCAGGAAGACCAGCACGTCGCCGTCCTGCTGCGTCTGTTCGCGCACGACACGCGCGACGGCGTCGTCCAAGTAAGCGCCGCCGAGCGCGCGGTACGACACATCGACGGGAAACGTCCGCCCCGGCACGCGCACGATCGGGCAGCCGCCGAGGAACCGCGCGATCGGATCGGCGTCCAGCGTGGCCGACATCACGACCAGCATCAGGTCGTCGCGCAATGCCTGTTTGACTTCGTTCAGCAGCGCCAGCGCGAGGTCGCTGTGAATCGAACGCTCATGGAACTCATCGAGCACCACGCAGCCGACGCCGTCGAGTGACGGGTCGTCGAGCAGTTGCCGGGTGAGAATGGCCTCGGTGACGACGCGCAGTCGGGTGCGGGCGGTGATGCGGTTTTCGAACCGCACCTGATAGCCTACTTCTCCGGCCATTTGCCAGTGCTGCTCTTCGGCAATGCGTTCCGCCGCCGCCCGCGCCGCGATGCGGCGGGGCTGAAGCATCACCAGGTTCGGCTGCTCGGCCGAGAGCAGCCCGCCCCGCACAATGGCCGGCGGCACCCGCGTCGTCTTCCCCGCCCCCGGCTCGGCCACCAGCACCAGCGCGCGGTGCTGGCGCAGCGCGTCGGTAATCTGCGGCAGGAAGGAATCGATTGGCAGGGCCGTCACGGCGGGTGTTATACTGGCCAGTGAGGACTTCCATGAAGATCGAGATCGACAAAAAGTACGATGCGATGATCCGACAGAAAGTAGACGCTGGCGAGTTCACGTCAGCGGAGGACCTCGTTGTCGCGGCTTTGCAAAAGATGACCCAAGCCGATGGCGACTTCGCGCCAGGTGAACTCGATGAGTTGTTGAAGCCTGCCTTCGAACAGTTGCGACGCGGCGAAAGCGTTCCTTTCGAGCAAG
This sequence comes from Tepidisphaeraceae bacterium, assembly GCA_036388295.1. Lineage (GTDB taxonomy): Bacteria > Planctomycetota > Phycisphaerae > Tepidisphaerales > Tepidisphaeraceae > RYN-431. The sequence goes on from DASVSC010000174.1 coordinate 14,373, forward strand.
CCATGCAGGTCGTTCGCCGCCGCATCAATGACTCCTCGGACAAGCGGTCGGGCGCGTGAAACAAGTTCGTTTGCTGCCAAAGGCCTCTGACGACTTGGTCAATATCTGGCTGTACATCGCGAGGGACAGCGAGTTCCACGCGACCCGGTACCTCGACCGGCTGGAAGCCGTGATCGGACAACTGTCGACGCTTTCCGGCGCCGGGCGTTTGCGAGCGGACGTTTCAGAGAAGGGTGTACGCGGCTATCCCGAAGGCTCGCACGTCATCTTCTACGTTATCGAACGAGACGTGGTCGAGGTGCTTCGGATCGTTCACTCGGCACAAGATATTCGCAAAATCGAATGGCGTTGACGCTATGCCCGCCGCAATTTTGCTGCCGCAAGGGCGATCAGGAAAATCACGAACATCACCAGCACAATCGCCGACCCGGCTGGGATGGCGCGGGCCGTGCCGCTGACGAATAAACCGCCCCACGCGCCCGCCAGCGCGACTGCGATCGACACACCAATGACCCCAGCCAGCCGGCGGCTGAGCAAATTCGCGGTCGCGGCCGGCAGCACCAGCAGGGCCGTCACCAGCACACTGCCGACCACGCGGATGCCCGTCACGATCACCAGCGCCAGCATGGCCATCAGCAGATAGTGCACGAACGTGGTCCGCACGCCGCTGGTGCGGGCCAGCAGCGGGTCGACGCAGTAGGCGATCAGTTCCTTGCCCAGCAGCACCGCCAGCGTCGCCACCGCCACGGCCACGCCGACGGACGCCAGGGCGTAGGTCCGCCCGACACCGCGCATCTGGCCGAACAGTAGGTTGTCAAAGCCCGCCGGCGACGCGTGATACCGCGCGACGTACAGGTGCTGGCCGATAAAGCCCCAGGCCAGGCTGGCGACGAGGAAGATGCCGATCGCCGCGTCGCTCGTCACGCGCGAAGAGTCCGTCAGCCAGCCGATCGCCAGTGCGGTGCCGAAGCAGAACAGCGTGACCAGCAGGTACGGCAACCCGTCGGCATGCGCCAACGACGGGAACGCCACCATCAGCATCCACGCCGTCCCGGCCCCGCCGAAACCGCTGTGGCTGATGCCTTCGCCCATAAACGCCCAGCGCCGCGCGACGACGAACACGCTCAGAATCGCGCACGACACGGCCATCGCACCGGCAGCGGCGTAAGCGTTGAGCGTGGAAGGGTCCATGGGGAGGAAATCCGAATGACGAAATCAGAAACCCGAAGAGAACGACCCGAATACTGATGTTACAGGATCGACTCGTGTAGAGAGCCGCCGGGCTCTGCCCGGCTTTTATCGCGGCAGAGCCGCGATGCTCTCCTGAGCTTCTTCGGGTTCGGTCAATACTATCCGTTTCACGTTCCTGATTTCGTTCCCCGGACTGTCGTGTTCGCAACAATTCATTGCGTTCTGCGGCGCGCCCACGCCCATCGCCGCGACGTCGCAGCCGAACAAGTTGTAGACGACGTCGGCCGGCAGATGGCGGGGCGTGTCGTGGTAGTGCAGGTGCAGGTTCAAACAGGCCACGCGGTCGCTGACGGCCGTTACCGCGCGCAGATCATGGCTGACCAGCAGCAGCGTTAAACCGAGATCTGCTTTCAACTGCGTAATCAGGTTCACGAAATCGCGTTGGCCGCGGCTGTCCACGCCCGTGGTCGGCTCGTCCAGCACCAGCACGCGTGGCCGTGGGGCCAGCGCGCGGGCGATCAGCGCCCGTTGCAGTTGCCCGCCCGATAAATCGTTCGCCGGGCGGTGTGCGATCGCGGTCAGGCCGACGCGGTCGATCAGTTCGTCGACGAACCGCAGGTCCTCTTTGGCGTGCGACCGCAGCAGGCCCGTTTTGCCCGCCAGCCCGAGCGTCACCAGCCGGCGCACGTCCAGCGGGAAGTTCGCCGCCAGTTGGGGTTTCTGAGGCAGATAGCCGATCAAGTCACCGCGTGCGACGGCCTTGCGAGGGGGCAAGCCATCGATCTCAATCGTCCCGCGCTGCGGCTTCAGCAGGCCCAGCAGCAGCTTGATCAGCGTGGTCTTCCCGCCGCCGTTCGGCCCGATCAGCCCCAGCGTGGTGCCGGCTTCAACGGGCAGCGTGACGCCGCAGAGCGCGGCGTCGCGCCCGTAGGCGAAATCGAGGTCGCGGATGTCGATCAGCGCGGGCATCGGTTGTGACTATAGCTGATATGCAAGTCACTGTCATTTCGACGTTCCCGTTCCCTTCTCCCGGCCGCAGCGGGACAAGGCGTTGGCGGCCGTTCTCACGCTGGTGGATAACCCCTTTTTCGGGTACAATTCGCCTTCGCCGGTCGAAAGGTGTCGACGGTGGTTTGACCCTGTTTTTACTGAAGAAAATACGCATGTCCGACCCCATCACGCCGCCGCCGGAACAGCCGCTCGAGCGCATCGAAGAATTGAACATCGAGCGCGAGCTTCAGGAAAGCTATCTCACGTACGCCATGAGCACGATCATGGACCGGGCCCTGCCCGACGTGCGCGACGGCCTGAAGCCTTCTCAGCGGCGGATTCTGGTCGCCATGAACGACCTGAACCTCACGCCCGGCCGCAAGCATTTGAAGTGCGCCAAGATCGCCGGCAACACCAGCGGCGACTACCACCCGCACGGCGAAGCAATCGTTTATCCGACCCTCGTCCGCATGGCACAGGACTGGTCGATGCGCCACAAGCTCATCGACGGCCAGGGCAACTTCGGCAGCGCCGACGGCGATAACGCCGCCGCCATGCGTTACACCGAAGCCCGCATGGCCTCGCCCATGGTCGACATGCTGGCCGACCTGAATCTGGACACCGTCGACTTCCAGCCCAACTACGACGAACGCCTGATGGAGCCGACCGTCCTGCCCGGGCGGTTCCCGAATCTGCTCGTCAACGGCTCCACCGGCATCGCCGTCGGCATGGCGTGCAACCACCTGCCGCATAACTTGCGCGAAATCTGCGACGCCATCGTGCGCGTGATCGACAACCCGCAGATCCAACTCGGCGAGCTGATGAGCGACGTGGTCGACGAAGCGGGCAAAGTCGTCCAGCTCGGCGTCAAAGGCCCCGACTTTCCCGCCGGCGGCATCATCTGCGGCGTCGACGGCATCGTGAACGGCTACGCCACCGGCCGCAGCCGCGTCACGCTGCGCTGCAAGCTGCACGTGGAAGAAAAAGGGACGCGCAAAAGCATCGTCATCGACGAAATGCCCTACGGCGTGATGCGTAAGAGCATTATCGAAGCCCTGGCCGAATCGGCCAAGATCGGCCGCATTTCAGACGTCTCGGCCGCTAATGACGAATCCGGCCGCCTGCACAAATGCCGCATCGTCATCGACCTGAAGCGCGACGGCGACCCGGACGTGGTCATCAACCAGCTGTACCAGTTCACGCCCGCGCAGGTGACCGTCAGCATGATCAACATCGCGCTGGTGAACCGCCAGCCGCGCACGATGGGGCTGAAGGAGCTGATCCAGCACTTCATCGCGCACCGCTTCGAAGTCATCACCCGCCGCACGAAGTTCCTGCTGCGAAAGGCCCAGCAGCGCGGCCACATTCTGGAAGGCCTGATCTTCGCGGTGCTGGACATCGACGAAGTCGTCCGCCTGATCCGCAGCAGCAAGACGCGCGAAGAGGCGATCGAAAAACTGCGTCAGCGTGCCTTCCGCATTCCGCCCGGCCACCCGTCCGCGCCGACGCTGCCGAAGGTGTTGTACGACCGCGCTGGCGACCCGAATGACGCCGCCGCTGGCTGGCTGCTCAGCCAAGCACAGGCCGAGGCGATCGGTGCACTGCGCCTCATCCAACTCGTCGGCCTGGAAATCGAACAGCTGGTCAAAGACTACGCCAAGATCGTCGAGGAAATCGAAGGCTACGAACGCATCCTCGCCGACGACCGCCTGAAGTACGACATCATCCGCGAAGACACGATCGAAATCCGCGACAAGTACGGCGACGACCGTCGCACCGAGATCGACCCGTTCGCCGGCGGCGTGGTCGACATGGAAGCGCTGATCGCCAAGGAAGACGTCGTCGTCACCCTCAGCCACAGCGGCTACGTGAAGCGATTGCGCACGGACACGTACGTGGCCCAGGGCCGTGGCGGCCGCGGCATCAAGGGCGGCGAAACGCGCGAGAACGACTTCATCGAACACCTGTTCGTCGCCAACACGCACGACTATCTGCTGTTCTTCACCAACACCGGCCGAGTGTTCGAGAAGCGCGTGTTCGACGTGCCCGAAATGAGCCGCACCAGCGTCGGCCGGGCGGCGGCGAACCTGATGGATTTCCAGGCGGGCGAAAAAATCGCCAACGTGCTGGCGATCAAGGATTTCGAAAAGGCCGAGCAATACCTGATGTTCGCCACCGCCAAGGGCGTGGTGAAAAAGACCGCGCTCAGCGCCTACGGCAACATCCGCACGAACGGCATCATCGCCATCAGCCTGGACGAGGGCGACGAACTGATCGGCGTCGAAATCACCAACGGCCAGGACCACATTATCCTCGGCACCAAGAGCGGCCTGGCGATTCGCTTCGAGGAAAGCGATGTCCGCGCCATGGGCCGTCCCGCCGGCGGCGTCACCGGCGCCCGCTTCAAGCGCGACGGCGACCGCGTGGTCAGCATGATCGTCGTGCCCAACGGCGACAATACCAACTGCACGCTGCTCACCGCCTGCGTCAACGGCTTCGGCAAGCGCACGCCGCTGGGCGAATACCCGGTCAAAGGCCGCGGCACGCGCGGCGTGATCAACATCGACGCCAGCGACCGCAACGGCGACGTCGTCGGCATCAAGAGCGTGTGCGACACCGACGAACTGATGCTGATTACCGAGAACGGCATCCTGATCCGCACCCGCATCAACGAGATCCGCGAAACCGGCCGCAACGCCGCGGGCGTTCGCCTGATTCGCATCGACAGCGGCGACCGCCTGGTGGCGATGGCGAAGATCGACGTGCAGACCACCGAGGCCGACAAACCCGTCACCGAAGACGGGCAGACCGAGGCGCAGGTGGCCGAGGAGATCAAGGCCGAAGCCGCGGAAGACGCGGTTGAAAGCGGCGGGGCACAGGACGCGGACGTGCCGGACGCGGACGACACGGACTCGGATAAGTCGCCGACGGCGTAGAGGCGTAGAAGCTCTCGCTCCCGCTCCCGGCCGCAACGGGAGAGGGGACCGGACGGCTTGCCTCGACTACGATCGCGGCATGTCTTTTGATCCCGCGTTGCCGCCGCCGTATCCGGAATCCGCGCCGTCTTCGTTTCGCCTTCGGCCGACGGCGGTGATCGCCTGGGGTGTGATCCTGCTCGTCTGCGTCGCGCTGCCGGTGCTGCGGGCGCGGCATACGACCGCGACGACCGCAACGCAGACGACTCAACCGGCGGCGGGCCAGTCCGCCACGCGGCCGGCCGAGCGGGGCGTCGTGGACTTCCAGACACGGCTGCTCGGCCGGTACACCATCGGGTCGGCCCGGCTGTTGCCCGGCGCGATCGAGGCGGCAAAGAACGCCGTCGGCGAAGCGTCGCCGACGCCGGAAGGGCGGATCGCCATGGCGATCACGGCCGGCGAACTGAGCGGGCCGGACGCGGCAATCGAACGGCTTCAAACCATCGACGATCCGGACGCCGCGACGTTTCGCGCGTTCTATGAAGCCCAACCCCGCGGCAGCCCGCCAACGACTGCCAGCCGGCCGGCGACGTCGCCGGTCGTTGTCGTTGACGATGCGCGTCTGACTGTCGCCCCGGCGACCGCCCCGGTTGATTTAGCCGCGCTTCGGCCGCGCTTCGGCTGGTTCGCCGAACTGGCCGAAGCGCACGGCAAGCCCGACACCGACCCGAACCGCGCGGCCGTGCTGGGCGCGGCGCGGCAGACCGTTTACGCCGTCCTCGGTGCCTTCACGCTGATCGCCTTGGCGGGCTTGGTCGGCTTCGGCCTGTTCATCACGGCGATCGTGTTGCTGGCACTCGGCAAGCTCACGTTCTCCGTCGAACGCCCGGCGGGACCGGCCCACGTGTACGTCGAGGCATTCGCCATTTACCTCGGCGGTCTTGTCCTCGCGAGCGTAGTGATCGGCCTGCTGATCAAGGACGCAGGTTTTGGCACGCAGATCGTCGGTTTGGGCGGCGTGGCGTTACTGGCGGCGCTCTGGCCGCTGCTGCGCGGCGTGTCGTGGCCGGTGCTGCAACGCGATTGGGGCATCCACACCGGCCGCGGCGTGGTGGTCGAAGCGTTGGCCGGCATCGGCGGGTATTTGGCGGGCCTTCCGATCATGTTCGTCAGTCTGCTGATCACGGTCGGGCTGATGCGTCTGGCCCAGACTGACGCCACACACCCGATCGCGCAGGAGATCAACATCGGCCCCGTCTGGATGCTCTATCTGGTCGCGGCCGTGTTCGCGCCGCTGACGGAAGAGTTGCTCTTCCGTGGCGCGCTGGTGTCACACCTGCGGGCCGGCATGGGCGTGGTGATGGCGGCCGTCATTAGCGGCGTCGTCTTCGCCGCGGTCCACCCGCAGGGCTGGGTCGCGATCCCGGTGCTCGGCAGCATCGGCGCGGTGATGGCCCTGGTGCGGCAGTGGCGTGGGTCGCTGATCGCGTCGATCGCGGCGCACGCCCTGAACAACGGGTTCGTCATCACGCTGCTGGTGCTGGCGACACGGTAACGCGTTACTTGACGGTCGCGATAGGCGGCACGAGCGCCGACCCGCCGCCAGTCGGCTCGACCGGAATCGGCAGCAGGGACGTGTAATTCACCGTGCCGCTCGACATGTTCAGCGTGCTGCAGACGATCGAACCGGTAACGCCACCGGCCGCGGTAATGTTCACCGGGCTTTGCGGGGCGTAGATGATCGCGCGCAGGGGATTGCTGTTCGAAAGGTTCACGCCCGCGCCGCTGGTCATGTAGATTGTCAGTTTGTAGTTGCCGGTGTTGACGACGCAGGTGCCGCCGATGTTGATGTTCCCGCTGCAGTAGATGGTCGTGTCGCCGACCAGGTTCAGCACGGCGGTGCCGTCCAGGGTCACTTGCGAGGCGTAGAAGTTGCCCGCAACGGGGTACGCGTTGGAACTGAAGCTGTAGGAGACGGGCGTGACACCGGTGGGCATGGGGACGGTCGCACAGGCGACGTTGGCGGACATCATGATCTTGCTGCCGGTGACGGTGCCGGAGGGTGCGGTGCCGCGGTAGAGGGCGTCGCCGCTCACTTGTGCCGAGCCGTTGATGTTATAGGTGCCGTTGGAGACGGCCAGCACGGTGCCGGATTCGGTGTTGACGCGCCGGATGCTCGTGCCCGGCGACAGGTTCATGCCGCCCAGGGCGATCACGCCGATCGGCAGCGGCGGACGGCTGGCGACGGAGACGGCCCTGACGTTCACTGCATTCAGGCCCAACGTCGTGCCGAAAAGCAGCGGCACGGTGCGTTGCCCGATCACCCGCACGGCGGTCTTGTTCGTCGCGCTGACGGCGAACTCGCGCGTGGTGTAATTCCATGTCCCTTGCTCGACGTTCGCCGCAGCTAAGGAAAAATAAGACCCGTCAACGGAGTTCTGCACCGCTGATTCCTGAGCGCGGGTGACGGCGGAGTTGGTGCTGAAGCCGGTGGCGGCGTACCGGGCGGCGGCGTCGACGGCGTCCTGCAGTTCGGTCTTGGCCGTCTGCACCCGGCCCCAGTCGACGGCCAGCGAGATCACGCCGAGCATCACGACCAGGAACACCGAAGCGTACGCGATCGCCATCCCCTGATTGTTCGCGCGCCGGAGGGCCATCATTGCACCGTAATGATGCGGCCTTTCACGTGTGCGGTGACGTAGAAGCCGCCGACGTTGTTGCTCCATTCGTACTCGTCCATCGTGCCGATGAACAAGCGGGTCGCGCCGGCCGGCGGAACGAACTGCTGCACTTCGCCGTTGGCGTTGCGGCCGTCGCCGATGAAGAACGGCTGGCGCAGCTTCGGCTGCAGGGTGTTGAAGTCGCGGCTGGCGGCGGTGGAGAAGTCGAGCGCCTCCGGGGGCGTGAAGTTGCTGGGCTTGGCGTCGCTGAGGTACACACCGATGATGGCGTTGATCGGGGTCTTCACGTTCGAGATGCCGTTTTCGTTGCCCTTTTCTTCCATGCCCTGGTTGTAGATTTTGTCGCGATTGGCGTCATCGGGCACGTTCCAGACCGGGTTGGCGGTGTTGCCGTCGCCGCCGAAGGTGGCGCTGGTGGCCATGTTGTTAGCGCCGCCGTTGATGCCGTCGAACGTCATCGGCGTGCCGCCGTTGATGCTGATGCCGCCGGCCTGGATAGGGCTGGCTTTCTTGGCCGCGTAGTCGCCCCACGCGGCATAGTTGGCCTCGGCGGAGCCGGCGTCGGTGGAGCCGCCGGTGGTGTAGCCCGAACCGCGCTTGAGCACTTTGCTGGTGCCGGTGTCGCTCGTCGCGCTGCCGGCGTAGTCGGGGTTGTTGTGGGCGTTGCTGCCACTGGCGACCGTGCCGGCGGGCATGCCGCTGAGCCACGGGTTGCTGGTCGCGGGGACGAAGTATTCGTACCGCCCGTTGCCCGCGCCGCCGACGCTGCCGGCGTAGTCGATCATGGCGATGCTGACGGCCGACACGTCGCTGGTCTGACGGCCGGCGATCGACATGAAGGTCATCGGCACCGCCGTACCGCGGGCGGCCGTGCAGTGGAGTGTGACTTTCACGGCATTGGCGTTGTTCAGGTCCGTCGTCGGCGTGAAGGTGCGGTGGGCGACGCTCCACTTGCCGATCTGCACGTCCGACGCCGCCTGAAACGCGATGGCCCGTCCGTTGGCCTTGTTCTGGCGGACCGACGCCGCGGCGTTGCCGTAGGCGGCGCTCAGGCCGTCGATGTCGTTCTGCAAACCGGCGGCGCCGTAGCGGGCCGCGGCGTCGGCGGCGGAACGCAGCTCGCTCTTGGTCACCTGGAGCCGCCCCCAGTCCACGGCTAGCGCGACAATGCCCGCCAGGACGAAGGTAATGATCGTGGCATAAATCAGGGCCGAGCCGGCCCGGCGCAACGGACGCATGATGATATCTCCTTCGGACCCGAAAGATGTCCGATCCGAACCGCCCGCGGTCAACCCACGGACGGTCAAAGGCATCATCGGTTCGAAGGCAGGGGGACTTGGGACGAGCGGAGACGGGCGGAAGTCCGGTAATGAGGCGTAAGGGGAGAGGCGTCAGGCGTAAGAGGAAAAGACGACACAATCTTTCTTCCTTACGCCTGACGCCTCTCCCCTTACGCCTCGTCATTCATTGTGGCTCGCGAACTGCTCGTACAGGTGCGCGTACTTTCCGCCCTGGGCGACCAGTTCATCGTGCTTGCCGCGTTCGATGATGCGGCCGGCGTCGATAACGAGGATGCAGTCGGCCTTCTTGATCGTGCTCAGGCGGTGGGCGACGACGAACGTGGTGCGGTTCTTCGTCAGCTTCTCCAGCGACTGCTGCACGAGCATTTCGGTGCCGGTGTCGACGGCACTGGTGGCCTCGTCGAGCATGAAGATACGCGGGTTGGCCAAGTACGCGCGGGTGAAGCAGATGAGTTGGCGCTGGCCGAGGCTCATGTTCGCGCCGCGTTCGCCGACGTCGGTCTGCAAGCCGTTTTCGAGCGAAACGATCGTGTCGTACGTGCCCAGCTCGCGGGCGGCGTCCAGCACGTCGGCCTCGGTGGCTTCGGGGCGGCCGTAGCGGATGTTGTCCAGCACGGTGCCGCTGAACAGGTAGTTCACCTGCAGCACCAAGCCGGTCTGCTTGTGCAGGCTGTCGCCGGTGACGTGGCGGATGTCGTGGCCGTCGACCAGCACGCGGCCCTGCTGCGGCTGGTAGAAGCGTGCGATCAGGGAAACGATGCTGCTCTTGCCGCTGCCGGTGTGGCCGACCAGGGCGAACAACTGGCCCGGGCGGGCGGTGAAGCTGACGTCGTGCAGCACGGGCAACTCGGGCTTATAGCCGAACGTGACGTTCTCGAATTGCACTTCGCCGCTGATCGGCGGCAGGGGCTTGGCGTCGGGCAGATCAAAGACTTTCGGCTCGGTTTCCATCAGCGCGAACACGCGTTCCGCGCCCGCCAGCGCCTGCATCATCTGGTTGTAGAAGTTGCCGAGGAAGATGATGGGATTCATGAAAAAATCCCAGTACCCGTACGCCGACACGATGCCGCCCAGGCCCAAGCGGCCGGTGGCGATCAGGTAGCCGCCGTAGCCCAGCAGCGTGATGCGGCCGACGTAGCGGATGATTTCCAGGCTCGGCTGGTACGTGCCGTTGAGGCGCGCGGTGCTGATGTTGTTGGCCGTGTTGATGATCTGCAGGCGGTTGAACTCGGCGACGTTGGTGTTCTGGCGGTTAAACGCCGTGACCACGCGCATGCCGGTGATGTTCTCGGCCATGTTCGTGCTGACGCGCGTGAATCCTTCGCGCTGCACCTGCCACGCGACGGCCGTTTTGCGCAGGAAGAACCGGTTGACGTAAAACAGCACCGGCCCCAGCCAGGCGACGCTGAGGAACAGACGCCAGTCGGTGCTGGCGAGCATAATGGCGGCGAAAATGATGAACGACGGCTGCGTCACGCAATGGGCCACGCCCCACACGTTCACTTCGCGCATGCCATTCACGTCGCTGGTGCAGCGGCTGATGATGCGGCCGAGCTTCGTGCGGTCGAAGTAGCTCATGTCGAGCTCTTGCAGCTTGGCGAACATCTTCGTGCGGTAATCGAACTGCACCGCCTCGCCGGCCCGCACCATGATCAGAATGACCCAGCGCTGCAGCACGATGGAGATGAGAACGGCCGCCCCCCACAGCAAGATCAGCCACGTCAGCCGCATGACCGCCTGGCCGCTGCTGAGGGACGCCGGCGCGCTCGCGCCGACGAGGCGCAGCAATTGGCGGTTCAGCCAGATGTCGTCTTCCGTGCCGACACGCATTACGTACGCGCTGATGAAGGTGATGATTGTCCCGACGAACGCCGGCGTCAGCAGGTCCATCATGATGTGGACCCAGACCAGGACGATGCCCAGCGCGTACTGCGCGCGGTAAGGCACGAGCATGCGCAGCATTTTCCAGACCAGCGACCATTCGATGGGGCGAATGGCCGTGTCTTCTTCGGTTTCGATGTGCGTGACGACCGGCGGCTTGCGACGGAACAGGCTGCGGCGGAACGAGCTTTTGGGGGCATCGGTCACGCGGTTTCCTCCATCGATTCGTCGTTCACGTGCCGGGCCCCGCGTTGGGCCGCGCCGACTTCACCGCGCTGCTGCACGCGCTTCATGTGCGACGGCTGGTCGTCGTCCGCCATGCCGCCCGACAGTTGCACGCTGGCGATGTCGCGGTAATGGCCTCGCTCGGCCATCAACTGTTGGTGCGTGCCGAGCTGCGTGATGCGGCCCTGTTCCAGCACCACCACCAGGTCCGCGCTTTTGACGGTGCTGATGCGGTGGGCGATGACGAACGTCGTGCGGCCCAGCATCGTCAGGCGCATGCCGCGACGGATCAGGTCTTCGGTCTCGGCGTCGATGGCGGCGGTCGCGTCGTCCAGAACCAGCACGCGCGGGTCGGTCACGATCGCCCGGGCGATCGCCAGCCGCTGACGCTGCCCGCCGGACAGGTTTTGTCCGCGCTCGCCGAGCATCGTGTCATAGCCTTGCGGCAGCTTTTCGATGAACTCGTGCGCCTGCGCCAGTCGCGCGGCCGATTCGATCTGGCCCTGGTCGATGCCCGGCCGGCCGTAGGCGATGTTGGCCGAGACGGTGTCGCTGAACAGGTACGTTTCCTGGAACACCAGACTGACGCGCGACCGCAGGCTGGCGAGGGAATAGTCGCGCAAGTCGATGCCGTCGAGCAGAATGCGGCCGCGCTGCGGGTCGTAGAAGCGGGCGATCAGGTTCACCAGGCTGGTCTTGCCCGCGCCGGTCGGCCCGACGATGGCCACGATCGCGCCGCCGGGCACCGTAAACGACACGTCGCACAGCACCGGCCGCTCGGCCTTGTAGCCGAAGCAGACGTCTTCAAAAATCATCTCGCCGCGGCCGGTCTTGGTGACGGTCACGGGGTTCGGGCTCTCCGGCACAGTCGGCGGGGCGTCGATCACTTCCCACAAACGCCGCGCGCTGACGATGGCGTTCTGGTACTGCTCATTGATCGTCGCCACCTGCTGCAAGCGGCCCAGGATCGCGCCCATCGCGCCGCCGAGGATCATCAGATCACCCACGGTCAGGCCGGTATAGCCGGTGCGGTCGCGGCTGCGGATCAGAATCACGCCGGCGACGAAAAACAGCGACAAATGGCTGACCGACGCGATCAGCCGGATCACCGGCTGAAAGTTGGCGAACAGCCGAACTCGCCGCAGCACGCGCTTCTGGAACTCGGTGACGCTTTCGAAGTATTTCTGGATCTCCTGCTTCTCGGTCGCGAAGGCCTTGATGACGTGCACGCCGGCGGCGTTCTCGGTCACGACCTGAATCGACTTGTCTTCCGCTTCCAGCACCGCCTTGGCGGCCGGCTGCACCTTCTTGCTGAACTGCAGCGTGTAAATCGTCCAGATCGGCAGCGGCGCCAGCGCCAGCAGGGCCACCCACGGGCTCTTGAACAGGATCAGCAGAATGTACCCGCCGACCACGAGCACGATTTCCAGCGTCGTCAGCAGGGCGGTCTGGATGAACGAACGGACGTTCTGCAAGTCCGACAGCGACCGGTTGATCAACTGCCCGCTGCTGTTGGCGTCATGGAACCCGAACCCGACGCGCTGCAGCTTGTCGTACACGGCCTCGCGCAGGAAGAAGACCATGTTCATGCTGAACTTGCTGTTGGCCACCTCGCGCGCGTAGCGCAGCACGGCCATCGCCATCACGAGAAAGGACAGCTGCAGCAACAGGAACCGCAGGTTCAGCGCCTCGGGGTCGGCCGAGAACAGCCACTGGCGCAAACTCATCGTGGCGGCGTCGGTGTCGGTGCGCAGGTGGTTGACGTGGTTGACGGTCTTGCCCGTCACCTGCAGCGCGTAGATTTCCACCGCGATGGCGGCGATCAGGACGACGCAGCTCCAGGCCGCGTAATGACGTACGGGCTTGATAAAGCCGAACATCCACTTCAGCAGCAGGCCGGTCGTGACGTCGGTGGCGACGCGTTGATTCGGGACCGGCTCCGCCGGTCGGTTTGGACTCATGGTTTCTGACTTCCGCCGAGAAAAGGCAAACGGTAACGATCTGTGCGGAAATGGGAAGGGGAGGACGGAAAAGTGAGGCTTCTGGTTCCCTCTCCCGGTATGGCCGGGAGAGGGTTAGGGTGAGGGCTTACGACGGTAGATTCACCCGAAGTAAAGGCCGGCCGACGTTCGGTACGCCTCGGTCGAAGCCCTCACCCTACCCTCTCCCGGCCATACCGGGAGAGGGAACTTCGATTATCCCGCCGTCGCCAGCGTGAGCTGTTCCAGGTTGAACCGCAGCACGTCCAGGTACGACCCGTGTTGCGGGTAATTCGGGTACCCCAGCGGGTCGATCGTGAACGGCTTGAGCCCGGTCTGTTCGGCCAGATACGTCAGGGTGCCCGGCGGGGTATCGAAGGGGACCAGCAGTGACGTGACGCCCGCCGCCTCGGCCGCGCGGCGGACGGTCTGGGCGTCGCCAGCGGTCAGGTTCAGGTAATCGGCGTCGACCAGCACCGACCCCACGCCCAAGCGGGCCAGCATTGGCGCGAACAGGCCCGAGAGCACCATCACCTGCGCGCCGGGCCGGGGCTGGAAGGACGCGGCGATGCCGTCTATTTCTGCGACGTAAGCGGCCGCCCGGCTGCGGAAGGCGTCGCCCTGCGACGGCACCCGCCGCGCCATGGCGTCGCCGACCAGCCGGGCGTAGCGGGCGGCCAAAACCGGGTCGAGGTAAAGCAGCCCGTTGGCGGGCACTTCGTTCGTGCCGGGCGCGCGGTCGACGCTGACGACGGTGCCGGTGTCGCGGATGCGGTCCATCTCCTGCCGGGCCCAGGTTTCGGTCCGGCCGACGCCGTCGCACAGCACCAGGTCGACGCCCGCCATCCGCT
>DASVSC010000175.1:0-17435 GCA_036388295.1 Tepidisphaeraceae bacterium
ACTTGTACAGCGGGTGCTGGTCCGAGCCCTTGACGCTGATCTTGCTGAACATCGGGAACGTCACGGCATATTTGCTCGTGCAGAACGCCTTGATGTCCGCTTCACTGCCGGGTTCCTGGCCGTTGAAATTGTTGGCGGGGAAGCCGAGCACGACCAGGCCCTTGGGCGCGTACTGTTTATAAACGGCTTCGAGCCCTTCGTACTGCGAGGTGAAGCCGCACTTGCTGGCGACATTGACGATCAGAACGACTTTGCCTTTGTAGTCGGCCAGGTTCACGTCCCGCCCGTCGATGTCTTTCAGCGTGAACTTCAGCGGCGTGTCCGACGGCGCGGCCGCGGAGGGCTCGCGGACGACGTCCTGCCCGAGGACGATCGAGATGCGGTGATACGCCAGACCGACGACAACGACGGCGGCGACTGCCGCGATATGTTTCCAAGTCATTACTTTTGCTCCTGCGAAAAACGGCCCCGGATCGCTCGCAACCCGGCCGAGCCGTTGCTACACCATAGGCGATGACCGCGTTCGATTACATCGCCGCCGCCGCCCGCCCGCACCGGCCGCACGTGGCTTACCTGCGCCGCTGGCTCCCGAAGGCCGCCCAGCACGTCCGGGCCGCGCCGGCGCAGGTGTCGATTGCCCTTGTCGGGGACACGAAGATGGCGGCCCTGCACGAACAGTTCCTGAATATCCCCGGCCCGACGGACGTGCTGACGTTCGAACTCGATCACGACGCCCGCGGCCGCTGCACGAGCGGCGAGATCGTCGTCTGCGTCCCTTATGCCGTCCGCGAAGCCCGGCGACGCCGCATCGACGCCCGCCGCGAAGTGCTGCTGTACGCCCTGCACGGCCTGCTGCACCTGAGCGGCTACGACGATCGTACGGCTGCCGACCACAAGCGGATGCACCGAGCGGAAGACCGCACATTAAAGGCCATCGGTATCGGTGCCGTTTTTGACCCGCCTCCCCGATAACCTGCCCCTTGCCGCTAACCCCTTTGCCCGTTTTCGCGCATACTTTCCGCCCAATGCCCATCACGCTGAACATCATCGTGATCCTCGTGTCGGTCCTTTGTTCAGGGCTGCTCGCGACGCTCACGTTTTCGCTGCGGGACTTTTCCCGTGCGCGCCTCGCCGACGTACTGACGCGGCGCGGGTTGTCGAGCTATTTCGACCGCACCGTCGAACACTCCAGCGAACTGGCGTTCCTCACCGCCACGTTCCGGCTGCTGGTCAACTTGGTCATCCTGGTCTGCTTCATCGAACTGTTCCGCGATCACGGCTGGAACCGCTGGGTCGAATACATGGTGGCGGCCGGCTGCTCGGCGGTGGCCACGGTGCTGATGAGCGTCACGCTCCCGCACGCCCTGGCCATGCACGTCGGCGAGCCGGTGATCGGTTTGTTCGTCCGCCCGCTGCTGCTCGTCCGCCTCGTCTGTCGGCCGCTGACGGCCATGCTGCGGGTGACCGAAAGCGTCGTCCGCCGCGCCGCCACGTCGAAGGAAAGAACCGTTCAGTCGAACGAAGAGTTGCAGTCCGAAATCCTGGCCGTCGTGCAGGAAGGCGAAAAGGAAGGCTTCGTCGACCCGAGCGAACGGAAAATGATTCAGGGCGTGATCCAGTTCGGCGACGCCACCGCCGGCCAGGTGATGACCGCCCGCCCCGCCATCGTCAGCCTGATGGCCGACGCGCCGCTGGACCAGGTGCGTCAGACGATCCTCGACAGCGGTTTGTCACGCATCCCGCTCTACGAAGGCAGCCTCGACCACGTCGTCGGCGTGCTCTACGCCCGTGACCTGATCAAATACGTCGGCGAGGCCGTCGATTCCTTCAATTCCCGGCAGATCGCCCGCCCGGCCTTCCTTGTGCCCGACACCAAGCCGCTGCAGGATCTGCTGGCCGACTTCCGGTTGCAGAAAGTGCACATGGCGATCGTGCTGGACGAATACGGCGGCACCGCCGGCCTGGTGACGATCGAGGACGTGCTGGAAGAAATCGTCGGCGACATCAGCGACGAACACGAACCCATCGGCCCCGCCGCGTTCCACCGCGTCGACGACCAGACCGCCGAGGCCGACGCCAGCATCGGCGTCGAAGAGTTCAACCGCCTGTTCGGCACCACCCTCCCCGAAGACAGCGGCTACGAAACCCTCGGCGGCTTCGTCAGCACGTTTCTAGGCGTCGTCCCGAGCGTCGGCAAAGAGTTCGAACACGCCGGCGTGACCTTCACCGTCGTCGACGCCGAGCCGCAGCGCGTGAAGCGCGTGAGGGTGCGGAACGGGAACGCGTAGCGACGCCGCACTGTGCAGCGTCATAACACTACGAGAGCGCATGCGCCAACGAAATCAGCCCGCCGCCTAGCCAGACGATCAGCCCGCCCGCCCACGCGAGCAGTCGTACGACCTGGACCCACGTCCGGCCGGGCGGCACAGCGACCTGTATCACGACCGCGCCGATCAGCGTGGCCGAGCAGTACGGCAGCAGGCTTATCGAGTACTCCAGACAGCACGACTGAAAACCACGGCTCATCGCGCCGACCGTCGGGCCGAGAATGATTCCGGCGGCCGTCAGTGCGGCTTTGGGCACGCGGCCGGCACCGGCGAACGCCATGAACCCGAGCGAGGCCGCCAGTCCGCCGAACGCCAGCCACAGACCGATCGCGATACGGACGTGCGCAATCGAAAAATGAGTCCGAGGCCAGCTTATCGTGCGTTTAAGCCCGTCGTCCGGGTCGGCGTCATAGGCTTCGAGCATCGTCATGACACACTCCCGTATGAGCCACGCGTGGGTTCAGACGCCGCCCTTAAAGCCACGCACTATATTGACGAACATCCGCACGCCCAGCCCCAGCGCGGCGTCCGTGAAGTCGTACCGGTCGCTGTGCAGCGGCGGGTAGCTCGTCTGCCCTTCCGGCACCGTGCCGAGGAAAAAGAAACAGCCGGGCACTTTTTCGAGATAGTACGCGAAGTCTTCGCCGCCCATTGCGGGGCCGGCCGCCGGCGTGAAGCGGTCACGGCCGAGGGTGGAGCGGGTGATTTCGGCGACGTAGTCCGACATGGCCGGGTCGTTGATCGTCGGCGGGTAGCCTTCCGTCCATTCGAACTCGCAACGGCATTGATTGGCCAGGGCGACGTGTTCGCAGCGTCTACGTAGCGAAGCGGTCACGCGTTCCCGGGCGGCGACGCTCAGCGTGCGGGCGGTGCCTTCGATGGTGGCGACGTCCGGGATAATGTTCGTCGCCGTGCCGCTGTGGAACGTGCCGACGGTGACGACGGCCGGTTCGGTCGGGTCCATCTCACGGCTGACGAACTGCTGCAGGTTCAACACGGCTTCGGCGGCGCAGACGATCGGGTCGTGGCCGGCATGGGGGAACGCGCCGTGACAGCCGGTGCCGATGAACTTGGCGCTGAACGTGTCCGTCGCCGCCAGCACCGGCCCGCCGCGCGTGGAGACATGGCCGACGGGCAAGGTCGGCCAGCCGTGCATGCCGAAAATGGCGCGCACCATCGGCCCGAGTTTCGCGGCCGCTGTGCCGTCCAGCACGCCCGCCCGCACCAATCGCCCCGCCCCGCCGCCGCCCTCTTCGGCCGGCTGAAAAATCAGCTTCACGCAGACCGGCAGCGTGTCGACGATTCGGCTCAGCACCGCCGCCGTGCCCAGCAGGATGGCCGTGTGCCCGTCGTGCCCGCAGGCGTGCATTCGGCCGGGGTACGTGCTGGCGTAGGCGACGCCGGTCTGTTCCTGGATCGGCAGGCCGTCGATGTCCGCGCGCAGCGCCACGCACGGCTTGGCCGGGTCGCCGATGGTGACGATGGTGGCCGTCGGCGCGTCGGGCACGCCGGCGACGAACACGAGCCCCAGACGCGTCAACTCCTCACGCACGAGGGCGGCCGTCTCGAACTCTTCGTAGAGCAATTCCGGGATCCGGTGCAAACGGTGACGCAACTGAACGACACGGTCGACATCGAAGGTGGGCACAAGATCAGACGACATGACGGTCCAAGCTACCGCGGGACGCGTATCGCGGGAAGCCTCACGGTTCCGACCGCGCCAGGACGCCGGGTGCCATCAAGGCCATGGCCGCTTAAGCGGCCATGCCGGAAAAACGTTCTCTCGGGGTGGCGATACGACGAAGGGAAAAACGCTCTAATCCCGGAAGCCGATGATGCCCGCCTTGCGTTCCGGCGTGGCCGCCTGCTGCGGCGTGCTGGCTTGCGGGCGCACCGGCGGCGGACCGCCCAGCGCGAAGACGGCCAGCACTTCCCAACCCGTGTTCGCCAGGTGCAGGAACTGCCGCCAGGGGTCGTCGTAGAAGTCGCCGAACACGCGGCCGACGTAGCCCATCGACGCGGCGGTCAGGTGCATGCGCCGCGCCGCCAGGCCCGCTTCCAGGTGCGCCAGGCGGTACGCGTCCGGGCCGGCGTCGAGCAGGAGCTTGCGCAGGTTCGCCACGATCGCGCACACCGCCGACGCGTGTTCCAGGCCCTCACGGCCGCGCGTGAGCGGGCCGACGGTCGTGCGGAAGTCGCCGTTTTCGAGGTACGCCCAGCCGTCGTAAACCGGGTCGTGGTACCACAGCCCGGGATCGTGACCGACGGCTTCCGACGTCACCCACAGCGGCCGCACGAGCGCCGCGTGCGGGCCGTCCGGCTTGAGCGGGAAGAACGTGCCGCTGCGGAAGCCGACGGACGAAATCTGGCAGAGCGCGTCGCGGCCGATCGTTTTCTTGTGGAACCCGTCCGCCGGGCGAATGCTTGTCAGCACTTCGCGCAGCGGCCGGCTCGGCGGGTCGCCGCGGCAGGGCATCGGCTCCGACGCCATGTTCACGCCGACGGGCGACAATTCCGTCATCGGCGACCGCAGCTCGCGCGCCGGCAGGCCGCGCATGGTGACGTCCCGGTGAACCGCCAGCACCGCCGGCTGCGGCGGCACCGGCCCGACGGGCGTACGCGGCAACGTCATCAACGGCCCGGCAGCGGCCGGCGCGGCCGTCATCGGCGTCGTCGCGGTGTCGGTCCAGGCGACCATCGCCTGCACGGATTCGGCGCTGCTGTCGTCGAAATCTTCAGGGAGCCCGATCAGTTCGCGCATCGAACTTTCGGTCATTTTCAGCCGTGTCATCGTCCGCATGCCCAGGCCGGTGGCGGCGGCGACGCAGTCGGCGACCAGGTGCCCCGCGTCCAATACCGCCGAGCGGTACCCGCGCCGCCCGAACAGCGCGTTCGCGCGGGCGAACACGGTGCTGACCAGCAGCGCGGCCGGGGCGGTCGTCAGGAAGTTCAGGTCCGGCCGGCCGCGACGCAGCAGCGCCATCGTTTCGACACCGTCGCGCAACTGGCGCAGCGCGAACTCGGCGGGCGCGAAATGGTAAAGCCCCGGCTCAAGGCCGTCGATCGCGAAGGCCGCGACATAAATCTCGCCCGCCCGCGGCAGCTCCGGCGGGCCCGGCCGCTGGCCGGCGGCCATGTAGAGCCACGTCGACAGCGTCCGCAAATCCTGCGGCGGCAACTGCATGCTCTCGGGCAGCGCGTCCACGCCACGCGTCAACACCGTCAGCGTCGCGGTCGGCAAGTCCACCAGCTTCGGCGACAGCGCGGTCTTGGGCAGATAATCGAACACGCGCACGGCCGGCCGCACCAGCCGCGGGGCGGGCGAGGCTTCGGTCAGCTTGGTCGACAGGTGGTATTCCCACACGCGCCCGGCGGATTCGAGAATGTCTTGCGGCAGGGGCATAGGAGCGGGCGGCAGGCGGCAGGCGGCGGCGGAAGCATGTTTTTCCGAGCCGCCAGCCGCCAGCCGCCGGCTGCCGGCCGCCCGCTTCTTAGAACAACTGATCCAGCACGGCCGCCACCGGCATCTGGACGGCCGTGAAGATCGGCGTGTCGCGCTGGGTGAACTTGCTGCTTTCCTGCTCGCGCAGTTCCATGACCAAGTCCAGAAAGTCCTTCGGCTCGTCGGTTTCGAACGCGACGACGAAGTCCTGATCGTCCAGGCCGAAGCTGTAGGTCGTGTTGAGCTTCACGCTCGGGTATTTGTTGCCGACACGGATGTGGCCGTCCATCAGTTCCTGCCGGCGCTCCAGGGGCAACAGGTACCATTCGCGCGTTTTGACGAACGGGTAGACGAACAGGTACTTGCGCTTGCCGGGGATGATGTGCGTGCGGCTTTCGGCGGTGTGGAACGGGTCGACCTTGTCGATGTACATGCTGCGCTTGGTCATCGCGACGAAGCTGTGCGACGTGTGCAGGTAGCCGGCCAGTGCGGTCTTGTTCAGGTTCGCCGTCTGCTGCTGAAAGCTGTCGGCCGACCCGCTGATGCGCCACAGGAGCAGGTCCGAATCGGACTTAAAACCCGCCAGACTGTAGCTCAGACAGATCAGCCCGCCGATCGGCTGTTCGTACGCCGCGACGAATTGCTCGCGGGCTGCCCGTTTTTCGTCCGCCGACAGGCGACGGAAGGCCGGATCGAGCTTATAGAATGCGAAGTTCACGAACTGCCGCTGAATGGCAGGGCCCGCCGCGGCGGCGGGACGGCCGGCGGTTTGGCCGGCGGGGGCGGACGGGTTCGACGTCGCGGGTACAACGGTCTGGCTCATGGGTGCATCCTCTCGGTGATGATACGCATTGTCCAACAATTCGTCGGCAGATTGGCGTGCCTCGTCACAGCGGCGCTGCTGGCGGGCTGCGCCAAGACGCCGCACCCGCCCGCCCCGCCGCCGCTGCGCACGGTCCTGTTCGTCCCCGGCGTCTTCGGCGACGGCCCGTGGTACGACGGCCTTCGGAAAGCGATCAGCGAGGACGCCACGCTCGTCCGCACCGTCACCTGGGGCCTGCCCAAGGCATTGTTCGCGGTGAACTTCAGCAACAAAGGCGTGCACGACGACGCGGAAACGAAGTTGGCCGGCGTGATCGATGCGACAACCGGCCCGCTTGACCTCGTCGGCCACAGCGCCGGCTGCGGGGTGATCCTGGGCGCTATCGCCAAGGCCAAACGCCCCGCGGGACGCATTGTGCTCATCGCGCCGTCGGTGTCGCCCGGCTACGACTTGACCTCCGCTCTGTCCCGAACCGACCGCCTCGACGTTTTCTATTCCGACAAGGACACGACTTTTTTGAAATGGCGCTGCAGCACCTTCGGCACGTACGACGCCGTCAAAACCGCGGCCGCCGGCTACAGCGGCTTCACGACGACGCACCCGAAGCTCACGCAACACCCGTACGATCCGGCCTGGAACGACCTCGGCCACGACGGCGGCCACGGCGGCGGGACGGCGACGGCGTTCGTGCGGAAGGTCGTTCGCCCGCTGCTTTCGGAATAGCCTCCGGCTGCCTCCGCGGTTTGGCCGGGAGAGAAGGGACCCGAGGGATCAACGCCGTCGCCCGCACGCGATGACGCGCGGTGAGATCGGCGTCACCGGGCCGCCGTCGTAGTCACCGTACAGTTGCTCGACGGCGAAGCCGTGCCGTTCCAGCAGCAGCGTCAGCTCCCGGGGCAGCATCCAGGTCATGTCGAAGCTCACGGTGTCGCGATGCAGATCGCCCTGCCCGTCGGCCCAATCGTAATGGAACGACAAATGCTGCAACTGCGGGTTGTCCTTCGCGCGGCTGATTTCGGTGGTGCGGTGCACGGAGCGGTCGAGCGTGTGGACGTAAAACGTGGCCGAGTCGAAGTGCGGGTGATGGCCGGCGGCGATGAAGCCGAGATCGGGATTGAACACGTCCACCCAGAACCGTCCGCCCGGCTTCAGGTGACGGGCGACGTTGGCCAGCAAGCGGTCCTGGGCCGCGAGCGTCGTGAAGTTCAGCAGCGTATTGAACAGCAGCACGGCCCAGTCGAACGTCTCGTCCAGATTCAGCTTCAGCACGTCCGCTTTGACGAGCCGCAGCCGCGCGTCCGGCAGGCCGACGCCGTCGCGCTTGCGGCGGGCGATGTGCAGCAGGTCGTTGTCGACGTCGACGCCGAGCACACGATGGCCGGCCTGGGCCAGCGGAATGGCCGCCCGGGCGGTGCCGCAGCAGAGTTCCAGAATCTTCGCCGGCCGCTTCGGCAAGTGCTGAAGTAGGAACGGCACGTCATGGTCGAGCACGTCGTTCGACGCGTACTCGGCATCGTAATACTCGGCGATCGCCTGGTACCGGCCGACCTGCTTGGGCGGCGCTTTCAAAGCGACGCCTCCACACGCTGGCCGTCGTAAGCCAGGCGCACGTTCGCCGGCAGCCGGGCGTTGGTTTCCGCGTGGCCGAGGCCGTGGGCGATGTGGGTGAACAGCGTCTGCTTCGGCTTCAATCGTTCAACGACCGCCAAGGCCTGGTCGACCGAAAAGTGCGTCGGGTGTTCGTGCCAGGCGAGTGCGTCCAGCACGAGGACGTCGAGGTTTTCCAAAAGCCCGAAGCTGTCTTCGGGCATCTCGCTGACGTCCGTGCAGTATGCCAGGTTACCGACGCGGAAGCCGAGCACGTGCATCTTGCCGTGCAGCATGGGGACGGGCGTCCAGGTCTGGCCTTCCAGTTCGAACGGGCCGTCGATGACGCGGCGTTCCAGGTGCGGCCGAAACACTTTGTCGGCCTTGTTCGGCTCACGAAAGGCGTAACCGAAACAGCAGCTCAGCGTTTCGTGCGTACGCTCGCTGGCCCAGATATCGAGCGGGCCGTGGCGGATGGCGTTAAAGCGGCGTACGTCGTCGAGGCCCATGATGTGGTCGGCATGGGCGTGGGTGAAGACGACGGCGTCGACCCAGTCGACGCCATGGGCCACGCACTGAATGCGAAGCTCCGGCGTGGTATCGACCAGAATCTTCTTGCCCCCGTAGCCGATCACGACGCTGCAGCGGTTGCGCTTGTCGTGCGGGTCGGTGCTGGAACAGACCGGGCAATGACAGCCGATCATCGGCACGCCGGCGCTGGTGCCGGTGCCGAGGAAGAGGAGGTCAACGCCGTTCATCACGGAAGGTTATAGCAGAGGCAAGCGGAAGAATTTAGCCGCAGATCAACGCAGATAGACGCAGATAAGAAAAAGACCAGAGTCTTCTTTTCATCTGCGTCTATCTACGTTCATCTGCGGCTAATCAATGCGTTATTTCGCGGCGACGGGCTTCCTGCGTGGGGCCGCTTTCTTCGGGGCGGCGGCGGGAGCGCGGTTGATTGTCAGGTCGGGCAGTTTGCCAAAGCTTTCGATGTCGCGGCTCGTCAGCTTCGCGCCCAGTTCGAAACTCTTCTGCGTCCGGGCCTGGAGTTCGGGCAGCAGCGTCTCGATGTACTTGATCTGGTCTTCCGGCAGCTTGTTGACCATCTTCGTGGCCCGGCACTTCGGGAAGCTGCTGCAGCCGAGGAACGGGCCGCGCTTGCTGTTGCGCAGCAACATCGGGGCGGCGTCCTTTTCGCAGAGAATGGACGTGGTAATCGGCTCCACCTTCGGCGGCTGCGGCGCGCCGCTCTTGTCGATCGGGACGATCATCGAACAACTCGGCTTGCCGGCTTCGTCCTTGATCGAATAGCCGGTGCAGCTGAGGAAGTCACCGAAGCGGCCTTGACGCTTCATCATCGGGCGGCCACAGATCGGGCAGTTGAACTCACTGACTTCGCGGATCATCGGCTTACCGAACTCGTCGACCGGCTGCGTGAGCTTGATGTTCGGATCGCTGCTGGCCAGGAAGAATCCGCCGGCCGAGATGCGGTAGACCAGCGGCGTGCCGGTCTTTTCATCGACGTACGGGCTGGCCGCGCCGCCGGCGTGTTCCAGCTTGGCGGGGGCTTCTTCCACGGCGATGTGGAACGGGCCGTAGAAGTCGCGCAGGATCTGGACCCAGTCGGCTTGCTCGTCCTCAATTTTATCGAGCTTGCCTTCCATGTCGGCGGTAAAGCCGATGTCCAGAATCTGCGGGAACGCCTGGATCAGCTTCTCCGTCACCACGCGCCCGAGCATCGTCGGGTGCAAGCGCCGCTCGACGGCGGTGACGTATTTGCGGTCCTGAATTGTCGAAATAATCGACGCGTACGTGCTCGGCCGGCCGATGCCGCGGCTTTCCAGTTCCTTCACCAGGCTGGCCTCGTTGAAGCGGGCGGGCGGCTGGGTGAAATGCTGCGTGGGCTGCAGATCGATCGGCGCGACCGGCTGCTGCTCTTTCAGGTCCGGCAGCAATTGGTCGTCACTGCTGACGCCGGCGACTTTCATGAAGCCGTCGAACACCAGCTTGCGGCCGCCGGCGCGGAACACGCACTCGCCCACCTTCGTGTCGGCGGCGATGTGCACGGTCGTCTGGTCGAACTCCGCCGGCGGCATCTGGCAGGCGACGAAGCGGTTATAAATCAGGCGATACAGCTTGGCCACGTCGTCGGGCAGCTTGCCCTCGGCCTCTTTGGGCGTGAAGTTGCAGTCCGTCGGGCGGATGGCTTCGTGGGCTTCCTGCGCGTTCTTGTTGCTGCTGCTGAAGAAGTTGGGCTTCTCCGGCACGTACCGGTCGCCGAACTCGCGGCGCACGAAGTCGCGGGCCATGTTGATGGCGTCGCCGCTGAGGTGCGTGCTGTCGGTACGCATGTAGGTGATGTGGCCCTGCTCGTACAGCATCTGGGCGACCTGCATCGTGCGCTTCGCGCCGAAGTAGAGCCGCGTGCTGGCGGCCTGCTGCAGCGTGCTGGTGATGAACGGGCCCGGCGGACGGCTGGTGGACCGCTTCTTCTCGATCGACTTGACCTTGAACGCGGCCGCGTTGTCCAGGGTGCCTTCGTAGCGCACCTGGTTTTGCTGCGGGCCCTTCGCGGCCGGGTCGTTGGTGGCGTGTTCCTGCTTGACGACGAAGCCGAGCGCCTCGGCCACTTCGCGGGCGACGGCCTTGTTGTCCGGCTCGAACTTACGGCCGGCGACTTCGACCAGGTCGCCGGCGAAGCAACCGTGGTCCGCCAGCCACTTGTCTTTCTCGTGCTTGAAGCGTTCGCCCTCTTCGGTGCCTTCGCAATAGATGGCCCACTGCAGCGCCGTCTTCGGGGCGGCGTCGATGGCGGCGGTGAAGATTGCGTTCATCCGCCAGTATTCACTGGGCATGAACGCTTCGATTTCCTTCTCGCGCTCGACGATCAATCGAACGGCCACGCTCTGGACGCGGCCCGCGCTCAGGCCTCGGGCGACCTTGCGCCAGAGGACCGGCGAAATCTCGTAACCCACGATGCGGTCGAGGATTCGACGCGCCTGCTGGGCGTTCACCCGGTCCATGTTCAGCTTGTTGGGCGTGGCGAAGGCCTTTTGAATCTCGGCCTTGGTGATGGCGTTGAAGATCACGCGCTGGACGTTTTCGTCCTTCAGGTGCAGCGCTTCCTTAAGGTGCCAGGCGATGGCTTCGCCTTCACGGTCCAAATCGGTGGCGAGCGAGACGAAGCTGGCCTCCTTGGCCAGTTTGCGCAACTCGGTCATCAGCTTGTCTTTACCGCGTTCCTTGATGACCTCATAGGTGGGCTGGAACGTCTTCATGTCGATCGCGCCGTTGCCCTTGGGCAAATCGCGCACGTGGCCCATGCTGGCCTTCACGATGTAGTCGTCGCCGAGGTACTTATTGATCGTCTTCGCCTTGGCGGGCGACTCGACGATCACCAGATGTTTGCCGGTGGATTTGGCCATAAGTTGCTAATCAGAATGTACGACGAAGCGGACCGGCGGGATGCAGGATCACGGCCCGGCCGCGAGCCCCGCACGGGCTTCGACAGTAAAAGAAGCCCGGCGGCACTGTCAAGCCGCGTTCCCGCGATTGACGTTAAAGCCGCTTCCAGACAGAGTTTACGATTTCCGGACTTCGGAAGAAGACTTCAGCCCGCTTCGGCCAGGGCCGAAAGAAAACCGCCCGAGTCGGCCGATGGGTGCGGGCGGACCCGATGGGGCCACACGGATTCGAACCGTGAACCAAGCCATTATGAGTGGCCTGCTCTAACCGTTGAGCTATAGCCCCGCGGCGGGAGATCATAACGGATGACCCCGGCACCGAATAGCGAACGCTTATGGCCGAGGCGGACGGGACTGCTCCCCGTGCGCCTCGGCCATGATTTCAGAGCCGCTAAACCTGACCCGTTCAGGCGTAGAAGCTTTTGACGGCGTCGTAGAACGGCTGGTTCGGCACCAGCGGCGACTCGTAGTACGCGATCAAATCGGCGACGGGCGAGTTCGGCGTCACGTTGGCGGACGTGTCGTGAGCGAACACGCCGGCGGGCCGGGCCGTGACATTGCCCAGGCCGCCGCGGGGGGCGAAGTTGTCGGTGAACGCGTAGTAAACGGCCAAGCCGAAGTTCGGGGCAATGTACTTCTTGTACACGTCCTTGATCGCGTTGGCCCACTGCGTATCGCGGCTGCCGTCGGTCGGGTAGCCGCGGACGTTCCACTCGGTCGCGCCGAGCGGCTTGTTGAACTTCTTGGCCACGGCGACGGCGTCGGCCACACGAGACTTGAGCGCGTCGTTGTTCTGCTCCGGGTCATATCGGCCGTACGGGTGATAGCCGGCGTAGTCGAGGGCGTTGATCTGGCCCTGCGCCTTGGCCTCGGTCAGAATCGTGTTCAGGTCGATCGGGCTGAACGTGACACTGGCGCTGATGACCTTCTCCCAGTTGCTGGCCGGCCCGCTGTGCAGGACGCTGGCGGCGGGGATCAGCACCTGGTTGACGTACGCCTTCAGGCCGCTGGTCTTGTTCACGCCGGACGGCAGCCAGTTCCGGGCCAAATCGACTTCCTGACCCACTTCCCAGAAGTCGACGGCATCTTTGAGCTTGCTCGACCCGCCGGCGGTCTTCGGGCTGTTGAGCAGGTAGGTGTAGAAGTCCTTGACCTGCTGTGCCGACGTCGGGACGTCGCCGCCGTTGACGCTGACGGTCAGCATCACCTGGAAGCCCATGGCCTTGAGGTCGAACGCGCGCCGCATCGCCAGACCGGCGGTGATTTCGCGGTCGGCGGCGCTGGTGTCTTCGTCCCAGTTCTTGACGATGTCGGCCTCCTGCACGTCGTCGTAGGCATGCGGCCGCTCGTCGTAGGTGCCGGTTTCGAACCAGACGCGGACGGCCTTGATGCCCATGGCCTTGGCCTTGGCGGCGGCGTCTGCGAAGTTGGCGTCCCAGAGGGCTTCGTCGCTGAAGCTGACGGCCCGGGCGAGGTCGCCGCCCACGGGGACGACCGGCGGCGTGACCGGCTCGGTCGGCGGGTCGGTCGGGTCGACGCTGCCGTTGACCGTTTCGGCCCCGGCGGGCGTCTCCAGATTCGTGTCGGTGACGACCACGTCCGCGCCTTCGCCGCCGTCGACGAGGTTATCCGCGCCGCCGTCTTTAGAATCGATGGTGTCGTCGCCGGCGTCGCCGTACATCCAGTCGGCCCCACTGCCGCCGAGCAACTGGTCGTTGCCGTCCATGCCGTAGAGGCGGTCCTTGCCGCTTTCGCCGCTGAGCACGTCGTTGCCGGCCATGCCGTACAGGCGGTCGGAGCCCGCGCCGCCGTAGATGCCGTCGCTCTGCCGGCCGCCGTACAATTTGTCGACCCCGTCTTCGCCGAAGAGGCGGTTGCGGCCGGAGCCGCCTTCGGCGACGTCGTCACCGAAGCCGGCGTACACGACGTCGTTCCCTTCGCCGCCGAAGAGCACGTCACCGGTGTTGCCGCCGTTGAGGCGGTCGTTGCCGGCGTTGCCGTACAGCGTGTCCTTGCCGGCCGCCCCGGTCAGGCTGTCGTTGCCGGTGCCGCCGTAGGCCACGTCATTGCCGGTGCCCAGGTTGACGTAGCAGGGCACGCTCATGGCGGAGAAGTCCACCGCGTCCTTGCCGTCGCCGGCCTGGACTTCGATCCCGCTGAAGCTGCTCGTCGTGAACTTCGCCAGAACGTCGTTCATGCGGACCAGCGTACGCAGCCCCTTGGTGCGGAAGCTGATCTGGTCGTTGCTGGCCGTGCCGTTGACCAGCAGTATGCCGTCGACCACGCTCCCGAATGGCTGCCCCGCCAGCAGGCGACGCCCTTCAAGGGCCTCTATTTTAGTGGAATCGGACTGGGACAATCGACCGGCTTTGGCAATGCGTTTGGACATAATTCGGTTCACTCTGGGGACAATTCCTGCGCCAGAAAGGACAACAACGGGTTTAAAGTAGAGACGAGCAAGAACGGCGTGTCTTACACGAAAAATCCCCGATTCGGGCGGCATCATAGCGAACGCCCGGCGACGACGGAAGAGAAATCGCAGCCCCACGACCCGTCCGTTCGGTCCGGCCCGCTTCAACGGGCCGTGATGGGGCTTTGGCGAAACAGTCCGGACGCCCCGGTCAGGCGTCGGCGACAAGCAGCGCGACCGGGAACTGGTGAAGCAGGTCCGAGACCTTCGTGGAACCGATCGGCCCGCCCGTCAGGGCGTCATGCCAGCGGGCGGACGGCAACACGACCGTCGTGTCACCCCAAATATCGCCCATCGGCACGCCGTCGGCGGCCTTCACCAGCTTCGCCGTTCGCAGGGGCGTCACCACCGCCACGCGGCGGTCGCCGAGCGACCGCACGAACCCGAACACGTGACCGGCATGCCTGCCCGCGGCTTTCAGCGGCGAATAGTCGCCGTAGGCGAACAGGTCGGGCTGCGCGCGGCGCAGCCGCAGGCCGGCGGTGGCCACCTTTAACTTGATCCGGCCGTCGGCCATGTCTTTCAACAGTTCGCCGGGCGTGGCGGCGTCGATGCCCGCCAGCAGCGCCTCGCGCTTCGCGTAATCCACCGGCCGGCGGTTGTCGGGGTCGACCAGGCTGAAGTCCCACAGTTCGGTGCCCTGGTACACGTCGGGCACGCCAGGACTTGCCAGCTTGACCAGCGTCTGGCTCACCGAATTGAGCAGGCCGAAGTGGCTGACCTTGCGGCGGAGCGGATCGAACGTTTTGTGGAACGCCGGCGACTGCTTCGGGTCGAGCAGTGCGGCGGCGAACGCCCGCACGGCCGCCTCGTGCGCTTCGTCCGGCTCGCCCCAGCGCGTGTACCGCTTCGCCTCTCGCATCGCCTTGAGCAGGTAGGCCTGAACACGGTCGGCGAAGTCGGCGTCGCCGGCGTCGCCCAAAGGCCACGCGCCGAGCAGTGTCTGGTAGATCAGCATCTCTTCGTCCGGCGCGGGCGACGGGTGGCCGTCATTGGTTTTGCGCAGCGGCGCATTCGTGCCGATCCATTCATTAACGCAGTTCGCCCATTCCTCCGGCAGATCCGACAGCACGTTCAGCCGCGCCCGCACGTCTTCGCTGCGTTTCGTGTCGTGCGTCGACGACCCCGACAACGCGAACGGCCAGTGCCGCTGGCGGTCGGTGAGAAAGGCGTGGAACTGCTCCGGCGGGATGCCGAACGTCGCCGGCTCGCCGCCGACTTCGTTGAGGGACAGGAAACGGTTGTACTGATAAAAGGTCGTGTCCTCGATGCCTTTGGCGGTCACGGGCGACGTGAGTTGCTGGAACTTGCCGGTGAACTCCTGCTGTTCCAGGCGGGCCGCGTTGTCGAACGTGTCCGGATAACGTTGCAGCAGCGTGTCACGCAGGTAATCGAACACCGCCGGCACGACGCGCGGGTTGCGCGACTTGGCTTTGGCGATCGCCTTTTCGATGTGCGCGCGATCGACGTCAGTGACCGTCGTGCCTTGAACGTAGGTGCGGTAGACGCCGAAGCAGGCGATCGTCTCGCGCAGCGCGCTCTGCAGCGTACGGAACGTGAAGTCGCTGGCACGGCGATTCTTCTGCGCCAGGCAGTCCAGGCGGTGTGTGAGCGTGTGCAATTCACTGGCCAGCGACGTTTCGAGCATCATGCGCTTGTTGCGGTAAATCAGCTCATCGAACGGGGTGGGGTCGTGCGTGACATTTTGCCAGAGTGCGTCGATTGCCGGCTCGGCGGCGGGGTCGACGAACAGGCTGTTGAGCATGACGAGGTAGTCGTACCCGCTGGTGCCGTGCGTGGCCCAGTCGGCGATCAGCGGCTCGTGCATGGCCAGGATTTTTTCGACCGACACGAACAGCGGCCAACGGTCCGCGCCTTCGCCGACGCCGTCGAACGTCTGCAGGCGCTCCAGCAGGCCATTGCGGACGGTGGGCCAGTCGCCGCCGGTATAAAGCGACTTTGCCACAGCGAGCAGGTAATGGCGCTGCAGTTGCAGCAGATAGCCGGCCGGATCGAACAGGCCGTCGGGGTGGTCGATGCGCAGGCCGCTGATGTCGCCGGCCGCCAGCTTCGGCAAAATGAACGCGTGCGCGGCTTCGAAGACCTCGGGCAATTCCATCCGCAGGGCGGCCAGATCGTTGACGTCGAAAAAGCGGCGGTAGTTAATCTCGTCGTACGCGACGTGCCAGTCGGCCAAGCGGAAGTTCTGGGCGGACAGCAGGCGGTCGAGCTTATCGAAGCCGCGCGCGTTGCCGGGCTGGGCATTGAACGACGCGACCGCTTTTTCAAGGGCAGCTTTCGTTTCGCCCGGCTTGGCCAAGTCCGCCAAGCGCTTCTTAAGCGTGGCCGTCGCGTCCGCTCGTTCGGCAGGCATTGCCGGCAGCGCGGCCGCGTCGCGGGCGACTGCTTGCAGGTCGGCCACGTCCCCGGCTTCGGCCAGGATCGTGCCGTACGTGCTCGGCGAAATCGGGAAACGCTGGGCGTAGTAGTCGACGGTAAACCGCCCCGTCTCGGCGTCGAACACCAGCTTCAGTTCGCCGGCCTCCAGCGCTTCGCCGTACGGCTTGCCGAGGGTGGGGATCAGGACCTTGTTCAGCAACTGCGGCCGGGCGTTGGATTGCCAGGTGATGTCGAAGTAGTCGGCGTAGCGCGACGCCCGGCCGTGTTCCAAAACGTCGTTCCACCAACTGTTGTCGTTGGTGGCGACGCCGACGTGGTTCGGCACGGTGTCGAGAATGTGCGTCAGTCCGTTCGCCTTCAGGCCGTCCAGAAACGCTTGGTAATCCTCCGGCGTGCCCACTTCGGGGTTCAACCGGTTGTGGTCGATCACGTCGTAGCCGTGCGTGCTGCCCTTGGCGGCGGCGAGGTACGGCGAGGCGTACACGTGCGTGATGCCGAGTCGTGCGAGGTACGGCAGAATCGCCGTCGCCTGCTTGAATGTGAAGCCGCTGTGGAACTGCAAGCGGTACGTCGAGACGGGCAAACGGCGCAGCCGCTTGGCGCGGTCGACGGCCTGTTCCAACAGTCGGTCGATGGCATCGGTCGCGGGCATGATGTCTTACTCCTTCGGCGGCTTCAGGAACGACTCCTGGGCCGTCCCCTTCACGAGATTGCGCGTCTGCACGGCGGCCTGTTCGGCGGGCAACGGACGCAGGACGTACGCCGAGCGGCCGTAGAGGTACCAGCCTTCGTCTTCGGCATCCGGGTGCGGTGCGCCGTTGCCGCCGTAGACGGGGTCTTCCGTCGCCAGCAGCACCGACCAACGCTGGCCGACGGGCGGCGCGAGCAGCGGCTCGGGCGCAGGATTGAGCGGCAGATCCCG
>DASVSC010000176.1:0-20414 GCA_036388295.1 Tepidisphaeraceae bacterium
GGGCGGCGTCGAACACGGGCTGACGGATCGAAATCGCTTCGAGTGTGAAAAAGCCCCACAAGAGCACCGCCAGTAGCGTCAGCACCAGGTGCAGCCGGCCCAGCAGCAGCGGCCGGTGCCGTTGCACCATCCCCAGGCCACTGATCGGCTGCACGTGGCTCAGGCCCAGGAGCAGCGCGTCGAACACGTGCACGATCGTGTCCAGCAGCACGCCCAGGTACGCGCTGGTGAGTAGTGCATTGCCGATCAGCCGGGCGAGGCCGACGAAGCCGAATATGTTGGCCAGACTGGCGATGATGGTGATCGCCAAGCCCAGCCTGGCCCCGAGGATGACCGGCCGGCGCAGCGGCGGGCGGGCCGGGTCGCCTTCCACGCCACGACGGGTGCGCAAGAACCAGAGGAAAAAGACCGTCGCCCCGCCCATCTGCCCCAGCTGCAACGCGCGGTAAACCAAGGGTAACGCGGCCACTACGCTCAGCAGCAGATTGACGAAGATCGCCAGCGCCAGTCCGTAGAGCAGCGGACGTAGCGACCGCTCGATCAGCGGCCGCAGCACCACGATCGTCGGCAGCAGCGCCGCGGTGCCGAACAGGCCCCAAAACAGACGCGGCGCGGCAATGTAAATCCAGGGCGTGAGGATCATCGACGCCGTGATGGCGGTGGCGATCGGCGTCTGGAATACGCGCGTCGCCGCCAGCAGGTTCTCGTCGCCGGCCGTCCACTGCCGGGTACGCTTTCGCAGCCAGATTAACGTCGCAGCCAACACCGCCACGCCCAAGCCATGGAACACGAACGGCTGCGGGTTGTGACGCACATAATTCTCGAGCGCGTCCAGCTGCGCGATCAGGCTGTTGCGGCCCTGCTCTGTCACGTTGCCCTGCGACATCGGGTGCAGGAGCGACACCCACAGCGGTGGACTGTCCCGCGAAAACAGACGGTCGCGTGCCCGCTGCTGTTCCGCATTCACGGCGGTGAGGGCGTCGGCAACGCGCAAGCGGAGCGCAGAGATTTTGATCTGCAGGTCGTCTGTATTGCGCCGGCGTTCGGTGCGGTGGGCTTCGGTCAGGTCCTCGATTTGCCTGACGAGCGTCTCGACCCGCGAAACCAGCGGCGAGAGCGTTTCGGCCGACACGCGGGTGGAGGCCGGCCGAGTCGAGGTGCGCGTGGTGGGCCGGGTCGCTGCCTGCACCTCGCGCTCCAGTTCGGAGCGGCGGGCGGTCCACTGCGTCTCCAGTTCACGCAGCCGATTCCGTCCTTCCTGAACGCGGGCGTACCGCTCTTTAAGTTCGTTGGCCCAGTCGTCGAGCTGCTGCAGATCTTCCTCGAGCGAGTGGCGTTGCTGTGCAAGCGTTTCGAGCGTCGGCACGCCCGCGAGCAGCCCGGCATTCTCGGCGAGGCGCGCTTCGATCTCCGCCTGACGCGTTGTAAACGCGGCTACGAGCACGTCGGTCTGACCGACGTAGCCGACGAGGCGGTTGGTGAGTGTGGCCAACTCCTTGGCGGCCACGTCGGCGTCGGCGGCGAGGGCGTTTCTTGATTCGATAAACCGGGCCCGCTCTTCTCGCCGGGCGACGCGCTCGGCCTCGGTCCGTTCCTCGGCGGCGCGACGTTCCGCAACTGCCTTGGCCTCGGCGGCGGCCTGCTCGGCCTCGCTCAACACCGGCTGACTGGCGGTGGTCGTTGACGCCGACGCGGGCGACGTGACCACGGCATCGGATGACGTCGTGGGCAGCGTCGCGGACGACGGCGTCGCATCCGTCGCCGGCTGGGTGACGGGCTGCGTCACCGACTGCGTTACCGGGGCTTGCGCGCTCGCCAACGAAACGAGAACGGCCCAGCACGAGAGGATCGCCAACAGCCTGCGCATAGGCCGATCAAGCTACCGCCGATACCGTCCAACACAAGCGGTGGGCAGCGCGGCCTTTTTCCGGTACCCTTTCCCAACGCGCGGGGCGTAGCTCAGCTTGGTAGAGCGCCTGGTTTGGGACCAGGAGGCCGCAGGTTCGAATCCTGTCGCCCCGATTCATGAATGGAGAATCCCTTCGGCAACCATGCCGGAGGGTTTTTCTCGTTTCGCAGGCAAAATTTATTAGCATGCGTGAAGTCAAAACATGCCGAGCTTGGCAACTGCTGGCAAATTGAGCGTGTTATCGTGACTCGGCTCCCGAAGCGACCTTGCGAAAACTTCGCATAATCCGGCCGATTCGGGCCGCTATAGATCGGTCTTACTGAACACGATCACCACGACATCTTCATCGGAGGAAATCGTCAGGCCGAGCCGGCGACGGATTGCGATCGCCATCCTCTCGGTTCTTGGCGTACTCATTGCCGCAAGCCTTGGCATCGACGACGTCACGCTGTTTCGCGCCGCCGCCATTGCGGGCATCGTGCTGGTGTTGTGGCTGACCGAGGTCATACCGCTATTCGCTACGACGTTCGTTTTATGGGTGGCGATCGTGCTGGCGCTGGGGCCGATTGATCCGCAAAAGTTTGGGCTGGATCGCGTGCTGGCGACGGCGGCCAGTCCGATCTTGGCACTCTTTCTCGGCGGGTTCGCCCTCTCGGTCGTTGGCGCGAAGTACGGGATCGCTACTTACATCGCGTGGTGGATGGTCAGGTTCTCGCGAGGCGATCGGCGGATGCTATTGGCCGCCGTGATGCTCGGCACGGCCGTGCTGTCGATGTGGATGTCGAACATTGCCGCCGCCGCGATGATGATCGCCACGCTCAATCCACTGTTCAACCGCGACACACAAACCGATGCGCCCGGTTTCCGAACAGCATTACTGCTGGGCATCGCGTTTGCCG
The DNA here is from genome assembly GCA_036388295.1 of Tepidisphaeraceae bacterium. GTDB lineage: Bacteria > Planctomycetota > Phycisphaerae > Tepidisphaerales > Tepidisphaeraceae > RYN-431. The sequence continues at coordinate 2,809 of DASVSC010000176.1, forward strand.
CCGACTTCGGTGGGATCGGTACGCCCATCGGCACCGGCCCGAATCTGATCGCCATAGCTGAGCTCGCCTCGCGCCATCCGATCACGTTCCTTCATTGGATGACCTTCGGCGTGCCAGTCGCGCTCACGCTGGTCACACTCACCTACGGCCTGCTTGTGGTGCTTCATCGCGTCAAGGGGAAACTTGCCCCCGCCGTCATTGACCCTGCGCGACTCACGCGGCGCGGGTGGATGATCGTGACGATCTTCTTCGTTACCGTTGCGGGCTGGGTGCTGGAGCCCGTCCACGGCATTTCCGCAGCCGTCGTCGCGCTGATTCTCACCGCCGCGTTGTTCGGCTCTCGATTGCTCGACAAACACGACCTCGCGCGTATCGAATGGAACACGCTCCTGCTCGTCGCAGGCGGGCTCACCTTCGGTCATCTCGTTGAGACCTCGGGATTGGCCGGTGCCGTTGCCAGCGGCATTGATTGGAATGCGATGCACCCGTCCGTCATGCTTTTTGGCTTGCTGTTCGGCTGCGCGATTCTCGCCGCCCTTGCCAGCAATACGGCCGCCGCCGCGATGATTATTCCGATCGCCCTGTCGATCCGTCCGAACCCCTCGATCGCGATTCTTGTCGCCCTCGCCGCCTCGATGGGCATCCCCTTCGTATTCAGCACGCCGCCGAACAGCCTGGCCTACGGCCAAGGCGGTTTCGCCTCTCGGGAACTCTTGATTCCCGGCCTTCTACTCATGGTCATCGGCTGCGCGCTGCTCACGCTCCTCGGCCCGATGTTGCTGAAACTTGTCGGTTTCCCATGAAGCGTCGGGCAAGACTTCTTCAACTGAGCAAGGTCCTCAGTCCGCATCACGTGTGCTCTTCGCTAGAATGAATTGGATACCCCGTTGCGAGCAATTGAGGATGAAAAGGTCGACTGGTGTCTTGTCGACCCGATTGAGACAAAAGCTCTCCGGCCTTCACCGGAGGACTTTTGCGTGGTCAGTGTCGGTTGATCGCGTGAAGCCGGGGACGCTACGTGCGATTTTCGAAACGCGTTCCCGTTTGTTGCGTAAGCTTTACGGGGCGACCTCGTCCTTGATATTGACCGCCGCATGACTGTTGTTTCGAAAGATCTACCTTCGCACACCGGGCGTTTACCAAGCAGCGCTCCCGCCGTGGACGCACGCGCCCCCTTGCCATCCGGACGCCCGGCCGAAGCACCGGAGGCCGACGCACCGGAATCTGTGCCGGCCGCGTTGGACGTGGCGTTTTCGGTACCGTTCACCCACCGCATCCGCTTCACCGGCGACGTTCTGGGCGCGGACGATTGCGTTCTGCTCGACGTGCTGGTCGCGGCCGGCCGGGCGAGGGTGCTCGCGGTCGTGGACAGCGGCGTGGACGCGGCCACCGGGGCGGCGGCCCGCGTTCGCGATCTGGTCCAGCGGCACGGCGACGCCGTCGAACTGGTTGACGTCTGCCTGCTCACGGGCGGCGAAGCGATCAAGAACGACTCGCGCTCGCTGTTGGGCGTCCTCGAACGAATGGACAGCGGCGGGCTTGACCGGCGCAGCTACGTGCTGGCCGTCGGCGGCGGCGCGTTTTTAGACGCGGTCGGCCTGGCCGTCGCGCTGGCGCACCGGGGCATTCGCCTGGTGCGGTTGCCGACGACGGTAATGGGCCAGGCCGACAGCGGCATCGGCGTGAAGAACGCGGTCAACTTTTTTGGAAAGAAGAACTGGCTCGGCAGCTTCGCCGTCCCGTGGGCCGTCATCAATGATCGAACGCTGCTGGCGAGCCTGCCGGACCGTGAATACCGCTGCGGTTTTTCGGAGGCCGTGAAGGTCAGCCTGCTGAAAGACGCCGCTTTTTTTGACCAGTTGTGTCACAACGCGCCGGCCTTGGCGCGCCACGACAACGCCGCCAGCGAGGCGGCCATCCGGCGCAGCGCGTACTGGCACCTGATGCACATCACGCGCGGGGGCGACCCGTTCGAAGCCCAGGAAGCCCGCCCACTCGATTTCGGCCACTGGGCCGCCCACCAGATCGAGGCGATGACCGACTTTTCCGTCCGCCACGGCGAAGCCGTCGCCATCGGGCTGGCGATCGACTGCACCTACGCCACGCTCCGTCACGGCCTGCCGGCGGCGCAAACCGCCCGCGTGCTGAAGTGCCTGCGCGACCTCGGCCTCACGCTTAGTCACCCTTGCCTTGAAAGCATCGACACGCTGCTCGGCGGCATCGAACAGTTCCGCCAACACCTCGGCGGGCGACTGACGCTGACGATGCTCCAGGACGTCGCCCGCCCGATCGACGTGCACGAGATCGACTTGCCCGCAATGCGGCAGGCGATCGAAACAATCCGCAACGCTTAGCCGGCCGGCGATTCCGGTTCGACGATCAGCCGCATGCCGGGCGGGCCGCCGCCTTCTACGCCGCGTTCGCTGATCAGGGCAATCGACAGCGCTGCGTCCTGCCGCGCGACGAAGTCGGCGTGCCACGTCCGTCGAGCCGCATCCGGCTGAGCCGGAATCGCCGCGTCGCCGACGCGAACAGTCGCGGAACGCAGCGGCTCGGTCGATCGAAATTGAAGGCGTACGTTCGTGCCGGCAGACGCGCGAATCTGCCCATCGCTGTCGCGCCACTTCTGCATCGGCCGGCCGGCGGCGAATGTCAGATCGACGTCGATCGCGCTCACGCCCGGCCGGCGCAACACCCGCACCGGCACCAGATCGCTCGTCGCGTCGCCGGCCGTCACGCGGTAGACGAAATCTTCCTGCGGCGACGGCAGCGTCAGCGTGTACCGCTGTTCGTACGTACGTTCCATCTCCAGCGGACGCAGGCGCTTCGCGTCAGGGCCGACGTGTAATAGCACCGGCGTCACGTCCTGATTCAAATCAACGACGACGGCCAACGATTTGCCTTGCGCCAGCGTGGCCGGGTGCGACGCCAGCTCGATGCGCGTGCTCGTCACCGGCGGCAGGTCGGCCCAGGGACGCAACTGCCGCTCAACCAACCGCGACACGTCCAATGCCGGCACCAGCCAGGCGACCAGCCACAACAACAGGACCACGCCCGGCAGGAACAGGATCGGCCGCGACGCCGTCACGCGCACGCGGTCCGCCGGCGGGTGTCGCGTCAGATCATGCGCCAAGCCCGTTCGCAGCGCGTTCATCAATGACACTGAAGCCCGGTCCGGTGCCGGGAGTTTCGTCTGGGTGACAAAGGTAGACAGCCGCTCGCCCCACAGCGGATCCACCGCCTCCGCCCACCGCGCGGCCTGTAGCGGGTCGAATCGCCGTTGCAGCAGCGGCCACGCCGTCCTCGCCACTGCCCACAATAGGAGCAGCACCCACGCCGCACGCGAGGCGGCGCGTAAGGCGGGCGGCGTCAGCAGAAACCGGTCGATCAGGCAAGCGATCAAAAGCCACAACCCGCAGGCCGCGACGCCCACCGCTGCGGCACGGATGGCCAGCAGCCATCGACGCCGCTTCGCCAGCCGTCGCAGTTCACGTTCGATCTGCTGATCAATGTCGCTCACGCCAAGCCCGCCCGCGGCCGCCACGCCCATTCCAGGCCCAGACACGCGGCGATGGCGGCGAACCAGTAGGGACTGCACCACAGCTCGTACGTGCCGACGCGTTCGTCGCGCTCCCGCCGGCGCGCCAGCAGGTCCGGCAACCGGTCGATCTGGTCGAGCCCCACGGCCGCCCCGCCGGTGGCGTCGGCGATGCGCCGCAGTTGCCACGGGTCGGGCGAGGAGTCGGCCAATTCCGCCTGCGCGTCGGCCAGCACGGTCAGGCCCGTACGCACCGACCGCGTGCCCTGGCGCAACGAAAGGTCGTACTGTCCCGGCGGCAGGCCGACCCACGTCACATAGCGCCCGCCCCCTGGCAACAGTTCCCGTGGCGACGGCACGGGCACTGCCGCTCCGCCGCGGCTGATGGATAAGGTAACCGGACCCGCCGCCGGATCGGTGGTGCGGAAACGAATAGAAACATTCCGGCCCGCCGGCACTTCGGGCCGGTCCGGCGATAAGGACAGTCCGTCCGCCTCGGCCGCGTACGGCATGTCGATCGACGCCTGCGCCAGCCCGCGCCAGAACGCAGCGGCCGCCTCCGCGCCGGCCGTCGACCAGCGCCAGATTTCATCACACAACACCACCGCCGAGCGGCCGCTGCCGATCGCGCCTTCCACTAGAACCGGCGCCTGTGTCGTGCGGTCCGCCAGCAGCGTGCGCGCCCCGCGCGCCGGCGGCCCGACGTTCAGCACGCGCGACAGCGGCGGGCGTCCCTGCCACTCGCGGTAGGACGATTCCCCGGATTCGCCGAGTCGAAGATAGACCGCGTCCGACCCGGCACGCGTCGGCACCGGCCGGACCTGCTGCGGCGGCGTCACCCACGCCGGGCGCGGGCCGCTTGTCGTCGGGAGCAGCGGCGCGATGCGCCGGGCCGTGCCCGGCTCGGCCAGCCATCCGCCCTGCCCCGCCAGCACCACCAGCGACTTCCCGCCCGTCCGGACGGCGCGGTCGATCGCCGCCCAGCTTTTCTCCGGCAACGCGTCGGCCGGCACGTCGGCCAAGACGATTAATTCGACGCCGTTCAGGTCGGCATTCGAAATGTCCTCGGCCCGTCCGGCTTGCAGGTTTCGCCGGCGCAGATCGATCCACGGCGCGGCCGCCAGCGCCGTATTCATTTCTGACACATCGCGTCCGCCCGGGCCGGTCAACACCAGAACGCGCGGCCGCTGTTGCAGCACGCTTACGTCGGTCGCGATCGAATTGTTTTCCAATCTCGTCTCGCCTTCCAGCATGTCCGCCCGCACCGTCAGTCGCAGGCCCGGCGCGGCCGTGTCGGGCCAGACGAAGTCGAACCAATTCTCGCTGCCCAGCGTGATGGGCCGGGTGATGTCGCGCCGCCCGTCGGACAAGGTGATTCGCGCGCTCCGCCCGGCCGCGTTGCGCTGCGACACGCGCACGCGCAACGGCACCGCCTGCCCCGCCAGGACCGCCGGCCGCGCCTCGATGCGTGTCACGCGCACGTCCGGCGAGCGGTCCTCCGGCGCGACGCTGACGGTGTAAACCGGCACGCCCGTGGACGCCGCCGCGGCCAAGACCGACCGCGGTTCGGTGGTCCGCCCGTCGCTGATCAGGACAACACCCTCGGCGTTTTCCGCCGCCGCGCGGGCACAGGCGTCGCGAACCGCAGCCGTCAGCGGCGTAGAGGCGGCCGCGGGCGCGATGTTCAATTCGGCACGACGGCCGTCGAGGGTGACGACCGACGAGCCGCCGTCGAAGGCGTCCTGCAACCGCCGGACCGCGGCCGTCGCCAGCGCGAAGCGGGTCGAGCCGACGAACGACTGCACCGCGTCGGCGGCGTCGCCCTTTTCGGCCGTCCGTTCGTCGATCGTGTCGCTTCGCCGGCGCAAATCGGCGGCCGCTTCGTCGAGCGCCCGCAACGCGGCGGCCGGCTCGATCCGGCCCCCGACCGCTTGCGCCGCCCGCGTCAGTGCGTCGACGGTGGCCGGTTCGCATTCGATGCGCCACGCGGTTTCGAGGAGATTCGCCGTCGCCGCCACGGCCGCCGCCTGTTCGCGTGCGACACGGTCGTGCGACGCGGCCGCGACGGGATCATTTTGCGACGCGGCGGCGAGCGCGTCTTTCGCCCGCGCGAGCGCCTCAACGGCCGCCCGGGCCCGCTCCCATTCGCGCAACGGGCCCGACGCGTCGTCTGCGTCGAACTCGCCGAGCGCGGCCGCCAGGCGAAGCCATTGACCGGCGGTCCGGTCGTTGTCGACGGTCGCCATGCTGAGCGAATCGTCCAGCACGATGCGGACCGGCCGGGCGCGGGACGGCGGCTCGAGATACCGTATCGCCGGCTCGAACACCGTCAGGAACAGCAGGAATACGGCCAACCCACGAAACGCGGCGGGCACCCAGGCGGCCGATCGCACGTACTGCCGCGCCCCCACCGCGGCCGCCAGCGCGATCGCCAACGCCGTGATCCACGCGTTCGGCGGGTTCTGCCAGATCAGCCAGCCGCTCATCGCGTCACCGGCCGTGCAAAGAACCTGTCGGCCAACACCGTTTCGACCGCCAGCGCGACGGCGAGCGCGGTGAGCAGCAACAGCGTCGGGCTTGTCTCCGATCGGACCACGCGCGCAGGCGCGTTCCGGCTGATGCCGGCCGCCGTGAGCAAGTCGATCAATGCACCGTCGTCCAACATCGGCGATTGTGATTCGGACGGGTCTGGCCGAACGTACCAGTCCGCCGGCGGCAGGTCGTCGATGCGAATAGTGTAACGGCCTGGCAGATCCGTCCGCGTGTAACGAAACAGCCCTTGGCCGTCGGCGACGGACAAGTTCACGCGGTCCGTCCGTCCGTCCGGGCGAAGGACCGTGCCGACGCGCTCGCGCGGGAAATCGACAGTGAGTTCCATCGGCACGCCGATGTCGACGCTCCGGTCCACCGGCTGATGCACCAGCCGCTTCACCGACGCTTCCACCAGTCCGGCGTACGTCAATTCGCCCCGTGGCGTCCACCGGCCGTCTAGTGCGGTCGCCACCACCAACACCCGGCCCCGGCCGAACGGGCGTTCGATGATGAACGGGTCGTCGCCGATCCGGCACACGACGTCCTCCGCACCGTCCGGCACGAAACGCCAATAGCGGCGGACGGCCGCTTGCGTCCAGTCGGCTACGTCCGCGTCCGGCTGCATCTCCGGCAGAACGTCCCGCGGCAGCACCGGATTCTCGGGCGCGACGTCCGCCGAAACGGCCGGTGCCAGACCGAAGCCGTCCTGCCACAGCAACTGATTCCAGGCCGACGGTGTCGTCTGCGTCCCGGGCGCTAGCAGCAGACTGCCGCCGTTGGAGACGAAGCTTTCCACTTCCGAAATCGTGTCGACATCAGGCACCACATTGTTCAGCACGACGACGTCGACGCCGCCGAGGTCACCCGTCATAGTCCCCGCGACCGTCCTAAACCGGCCGCGGCCTTGAGCCCACGCGTCGGCCGGCAGGGTTGTCGCAGGGGCAGCGCTATGTCCACCGATCACGACGACCCGTGGCGGCGCGATCACGTCGATCGTCAACTGCCGCGCGTCGTCGCCCGGCGGGCCGGCGGGATCGATGTCGACCGACACCGTCATCGGCCCAACGGCCGTGGGCGTCACGGCCCGCACCACGCGCGTCACGCCACCCCCTTCGACGGCCAACGGACCGGCCGCGGCGTCCGATCCCGGGAATGACAAACGAAGCGTCAGCGCGCCGCGCGGCACATGACTTTCGTTGCGCACCCGCACCGCAAACCGGGCGGGCGTGCCGACGACAGCGGGCGGATTAAGCAGTTCGACCAACTCGATCCACGCATTGCGCGTCTCGGCCGAACCGACGGCCTCGGCGATGAGGCGCGGGCCAGTGGCGGCGTCGGTGCCCGACTGACGCAGGCCTTCCCATGCCGAGCGCTGGCGGTCGGCGATCAGCAGAATCTCGCCGGAATCGACGCCGCTGTCGGTCAGCATCGCCCGCGCGCGCCGTTCGCCTTCGGCCAGGTCGGCCGGCACTGCGCCGGCGGTCAGCGACACCAGTTGCGACGCGACGGCCTGCAAATCCGCTGTAAGCGAAATGTCGGCCGCCGGAACGACGCCCAGCACGATTAACCCGGCCTGATCGCCGCGATTCAGTCGGCCGAGCCGATTCAACGCGGCGCGGCGGGCGAGTTCGAAGCGCGTGGCGTTGTCTTCCGGGTGCAGCATCGAGGGTGACGCGTCCAGCACCAAGACCACTGCCGAGCTGGGCTCGGCCGCCGCGCCGGCGGACCATTCCGGCCGGGCCAGAGCCAGGGCCAGCAACACGATCAGCAGGCACCGGACCGCCAGCAGCGCGTGCCCTTGAATGCGCCCGATGAACGACCCGCGCATCGGCCCCGCGTCTTCCAGCGGGAGCGAGCCCCAGTCGATCGTTCGCGCGCGCGACCGCCCGACCAGGTGCAACACCAGCGGCAATACCGCGGCGGCCAGGCCGGCGAGCATCAGGGGGTTCGTGAAGTTCACCGACGCCTCCGCCGGATGACGTCGCGCACAGTGTCAATAAGAGGTCGGCCGACGGCGTGGTCGATCCGGTCCGTTCGCGTCGCCCGGCAGACGGCTTGGATCGCTTCGGCGTGGGCGCGGAATTGTGCCAGATACTGTGGCCGCGACAGCGTCGCCTGCCGCAGAACGGCCGCGCGCGTTTCCAAGGCGCGAAAGCGCACCCAGCCCCGGAACGGGAACTCCTGTTCGTCCGGATGCAGCACACGGATCACGCTGACGTCATGCCGGCCGTGGCGCAGACGCGCCAGTGCCCGGCGAAGGCGCTCGGCGGGGAGCAACAGGTCGGAGACGATCAAGACCAGCGCCCGCCGTCCGATCCGGCCGGCGGCTCGTTCCAACGTCACGTCGAGTGCCGTCGGCCCGGCGGGCTCGGTGCGGGCCAGCGCGTCGAGGACGCGGCCCAATTGCGTGGCCGACGATTGGGGCGCGACCCACGCGTCGCCGTCGGCTTTGGCCAGTGCGACGCCGGCGCTTTCGCCGCCGGCGAGCGTGACGTACAGCAGCGCCGCCGCGAGGCGCGCCGCGTCGTCGGCCTTGCGGGCGGGCCGGCCGTACGCCATCGATCCACTGGCGTCGACCACAAGCAGCGTGCGGCGCGTGGTCTCGTCGTCGTACTCGCGCACGAACGGCCGGTCAGTGCGCGCGAGCACGCGCCAGTCGAGCCGCCGCGGGTCGTCGCCGGGCACGTACATGCGGTGCTGGCGGAAGTCGACGCTGGCCCCTTTGAAAGGGCTGCGGTGCAGGCCGCCGCTGGGGCCGAGCGCGGTGCGGCGGGCGCCGGGCACGAGCCGGCCGAGGGCCTGGACGAGGGTCGGGTCGAGCAGGCGGTCGATCAAGGCCGCCCCGCCAAGTGAAGCGTCCACCCCGCCGCCGCCGCGACGGCCAGCAGCGTCAGCGCCGCCGCCGCGGCCAGTGACGGCAGGTGCCAGTCGCTCGCGGCGTCGCGTGCGTCGTCCGGCATTTCGTCCGGCTCCAGCCGCGCCAGCGCGTCCAGGTCCACGGCCGGGTCGTCGTACAGAAACGGGCTCGGGTCGATCAGCCGGAGCCGCCCGGCGCGGTCGATGATGAAGTTGCCCAAGCCGACGGCCCCGTGCACCAGGCCGACGGCATGCAAGGCGGCGATCAGCCGGCGCGCTTCGGGCAGGTGGGCCGCCCGGGCTTCGATCGGCCGAGCGTCGAGCGGCTCGCCGCGCACGTATTCGCTGACCATCACCGTCCGGCCGTCCACGACTTCGACGCCGATGAGGTTCGCCATCGCCCCGACCGGCGCATCGCGCAGGCGCGTGAGGCGCAGCCGGATCGACGGGTGCAGACGGCCGTCGCGCAGGCAGTCGTCGGGCAGACGCTTGAGCACGACGCGCGTGCCCGCCGCGTCACGGGCGCGCCAGGTGACGTCGGGCTTGAGGACCTTGTCGATGGTGATGCCGTCGGGCATGTCCGGCCGATTGTATCAAAGTCCGTCGTCCGATTGCCGCCCGGCGGCGGCTGTGATAGGTTCCGCCGGTCGCGTTGTCGGGACAAGGAGGTTCCTTTGCGGCTGCATTCGCTCCTGCGTCGCGCCTTGCCGACGATCGATCTGACCACCGTCGCCGACGCCGAAATCAGCGGCGTTCAGGACGATTCCCGCCTTGTTCAGCCCGGCGACCTTTTCGTCGCCCGCCCCGGCACGTCCACCGACGGCAATCGGTTCGTCCAGGACGCCGTCGCCCGCGGGGCCGCCGCAGTCATTGCGGCTACGCCGGTGGCCGGTGTCGACGTGCCACAAGTGTCCGTCGCCGACCCGGCGGCCGTGCTGTCGACGGTGGCCAACACGTTCTTTGAAAATCCCGCGGCGGCCATGAAAGTGCTCGGCATCACCGGCACGAACGGGAAGACAACCACGGCCTACCTCATCCGCCACGTGCTGAACACGCTCGGCCAACGGTGCGGGATGATCGGCACCGTTGAAATCGACGACGGCCGTCATACGACCGAAGCCGACATGACCACGCCGAGCGCCGTTCCGGCGGCGCAACTGCTGGCGGCCATGCGTGACAACGGCTGCGCCGCTTGCGCGATCGAAACCAGCAGTCACGCCCTCGACCAGGGCCGCGTGGCGGGAGTGACGTTCGCGGGCGCGGGCTTTACGAACCTCACGGGCGATCACCTGGATTATCACGGCTCCATGGAGGCCTACGCCGACGCCAAGGCGCGTCTGTTCGAAACCCTTCCTGCCGACGCCGTGGCGGCTTTGAACGCCGACTCGCCGACGTTCGAACGCATGGCCCGAAGTTGCCGGGCCCGACTGCGGACGTTCGGCATCGACGCCGCGGCCGATTATCGTGCCGCGAACATCAGCGTCACCGCCGTCGGCACCACCTTCAGTCTCACCAGTCCGCACGGCCGGGCCGACGTCCGACTGAGGCTGATCGGCCGGCACAACATCGAGAACGCCCTCTGCGCGATCGTGCTGTGCCAGGACGTATTTGGCCTGGGTCTTGATTCAGTTCTTCGCGCGATCTCGACCGCCACCGGAGCGCCGGGGCGATTGCAGCTCGTGCCGGGCGACGCGCCGTTTTCGGTGCTCGTTGATTACGCGCACACGGACGACGCGCTGCGCAACGTCCTGTCGGCGCTGCGCCCACTGACGGCGGGCCGTTTGCGCGTCGTTTTCGGTTGCGGCGGCGACCGCGACCGCACGAAGCGGCCGCGCATGGCGCGCGTCGCCGAAGAACTGGCCGACGACGTGTACGTCACCAGTGACAACCCCCGCCGCGAAAACCCGGCCGACATTCTTGACGAGATCCGCCACGGCCTGACCGCCGCCGGCCGGGAGCGGGCCACGTTCGACGTCGACCGCCGCGCCGCCATCGAGCGGGCCGTGGGCGACAGTGGCGCGGACGATGTGGTGTTGATCGCCGGTAAAGGGCACGAGAACTATCAGATCGTCGGCGTGACCAAACACCCTTTCGACGACGTCGAAGAAGCCACACGGGCCATGGCGGCGGTGGCCTCATGAGGGCGTTGACCGCGCACCAGATTGCCGAAGCGGCCGGCGGCACCCTCGTCGGCGGCGACGGGTCGGTTGTCGCGCATTCGGTCAGCACCGATTCCCGCGCCGTGCCGGGCGGCTGCGTGTTCGTGGCCCTGCGCGGCGACAAGTTCGACGGGCACGATTACCTCGACGAAGTCTGCCAGAGCGGCGCGACGGTCGCCGTCGTCGACCGTGACCTGCCCGCCCCCGCGGGCGTCGCCCTGATCCGCGTGCCGGACACGCGCCGCGCGCTGGGCCGCTTGGCGCAGGTCGTCCGCCGGTCGGTGACACGCACGCGGGTGATCGCCATTGCCGGCAGCAACGGCAAGACGAGCACGAAAAACGTGCTGCACCACGTGCTGTCGCGACGGCTGCGCGGCAGTGCGTCGCCGAAGAGCTTCAACAACGACATCGGCGTCCCGGCCACGCTGTTCCCGGTGTCGCCGGACGACGATTACGTGGTCCTGGAAATCGGCACGAATCACCCGGGCGAGGTCGAACACCTGTCGCGCATGAGCGAGCCCGACGTGGCCGTCATCACCAGCATCGGCGAGGAACACCTGGAGTTCTTCCACACGCTCGACAACGTGCGGCGTGAGAACGCGGCGATCGTCGCGGGCCTGCGCCCGGGCGGGCTGCTGGTTTTCAACGGCGACGACGAACGCCTCGGCCCGTTCGTCGCCGACATCGGCAATACTGTGCGCTTCGGCACCAAGGCCGGCCATGATCTGATCGCGGCCGATATTCGTGTCACGCTGGACGGCACCCGCTTCACCGTCGCGGGCGCGGACTATTTCACCCCGGCCATCGGCGCGCACTTTGCCGTGAACGCGCTCGCCGTGATCGCCGTCGCGCGGCATCTCGGATTGGACGACGAATCCATCCGTGCCGGCCTGGCCGGTGCGGATGCTTCGGACATGCGGATGCAGCGGCGCGTGTGCGGCGGCGTGACGGTGCTGAACGACGCGTACAACGCCAACCCGACGTCGGTTCGGGCCGCGCTGCAGGCCTTGCGCCAGGTCGAATGGCCGGGGCGGCGCGTGGTCGTGCTGGCGGACATGAAGGAACTGGGCGCGCTCTCCGTCGAGGCGCATGACGCGATCGCCGCCGACGTGGCCGCCGTGCCGCCGGACTTGGCCTTCGCGGTCGGTCCGGCGTGGCAGGAGCCGTCGCACGCGATCCGCGGCTGTCGCTGGTTCGCCGACTCAGGCGACGCCGCCGGCGTCGTCGCCGACACCGTTCGCGACGGCGACCTCGTGCTGCTCAAAGGATCGCGTTCAATGAAACTGGAGCGCGTCGCCGACGCCATCGCTGCCGTACACCGCTAATGTTCTACGTCCTCACGCAATACTTTGAGCAGGGCCTGGAGCGCACGCATTTCGGCTTCTTGCGTGTGTTCCACCTGTTCACGACCTTCCAGGCGACCGTGGCCGTGATGACCAGCTTCCTGGTCGTGATGCTGCTGGCGCCGCGCGTGATCGGCTGGCTGCGCCGGCAGAAGATCGGCGACAACCCGAACTTCGACGAAGCGACGATGAACGAGCTGATGACCACCAAACGCGGCACGCCCACCATGGGCGGGCTGCTGGTCATCGGCGCGATCACCGGGGCGACGCTGCTTTTGGCCGATCTGGGGAACTTCTACGTGCGCATGGCGCTGATCTGCCTGGTCTGGCTGGGGGCGGTCGGGGCGGTGGATGACTGGCTGAAATTGACGGCCGCTCGGCGGGAGAAGGCGTCGCGTCAGGGGTTGTCGGGCCGGGAGAAGCTGCTGTTTCAGGTCGGTTTGGCCGTCATTTTATGCTGGTTTACCTGGCACTACGGCCAGAACCTGCCGGAGGCGCGCGGGTTTTACGTGCCGTTCAAACAGGGGCCGATCTGGGATTGGTCGTTCGCGGCGTATCTGGTGTTCGGGACGCTGGTCATCGTCGGTGCGAGCAACGCGGTGAACCTGACGGACGGCCTCGACGGCCTCGCCGCCGGCTGCATGATTCTGGCCGCCTTTTCGTTCCTGGTGCTCGCCCTGATCGTCGGCGACGCCAAGCTCAGTCAGGCCCTGCTGTTCCATCACCTTCCCGCCGCCGGGCAGATGGCCGTCGTTGCCGGCGCGGTGCTGGGGGCCTGCATGGGCTTCCTCTGGTTCAACTGCAACCCGGCCCGCGTGTTCATGGGCGACACCGGCTCCCTGGCGCTCGGCGGGCTGATCGGGTACATCGCGATCGTCATCCGGCAGGAAATCATGCTGCTGATGATCGGCGGCGTCTTCGCCGCCGAGGCCGTCAGCGTGATCATTCAGGTCAGCTACTTCAAGTACACGCGCAAGCGCTTCGGCGAAGGCCGACGCGTGTTCCTGATGGCCCCGCTGCACCACCACTTCCAGAAACTCGGCTGGACCGAAACGCAGGTGGTCGTGCGGCTGTGGCTCGTCAGCGCCATGCTGACGGCACTGGCCCTGGCGACCGTCAAACTACGCTGACGTACCGTCTTATTGATAAGACGCGATGCTCGCCGCTCCCGCCGCAGTGCGCTACACTCCGCCGATGGCCAGCGGCACCGTGGACAGCATTAACGTCAGCCCCACCGGCGGTGTGCCGAAGCGGGCGGTTTTGTTCACGCGAATCGGCACCGGCGGCGTCGAGGGCGACAAGCAGAACAACCTGAAATACCACGGCGGCCCGATGCGGGCCGTCTGCCTTTATTCGATGGAACGCATTGCCGCGCTACGCGACGAGGGTCACCCGATCACGCCCGGCAGCATCGGCGAAAACGTCACCGTCAGCGGCCTGGACTGGAACACGATCGTCCCCGGCGTCCGGCTGACCCTCGGCGACACGATTGAACTGGAAATCACGGAATACACTGTGCCGTGCGCGAACATTCGCCATTCATTCGTCCGCGGCGACAGCCTGCGCGTCGGCCAGAAGCGAAACCCGGGCTGGTCCCGGGTTTACGCGAAGGTGTTGCGGGAAGGGACGGTCCGCGTCGGCGACACCGTGACCCTGGCTCCCGCCGTCGCGACGGCCGTCTGATTCAATGGAGAACGGCATGACCATCACCCGCTCCGACGCACCCACAACCGCCCCCGAGCCCGGCATGGTCCGGCAGGTGCTGACGCACTCGCCGCACCTGATGCTCGTCAAACACGTATTCGAAAAGGGTTGGGTCGGGGCGGCCCACGCGCACCCGCATCACCAGCTGGTGTACGTCGTCCGCGGATCGATCGCCGTCACCGTGGACGGCCAGACGCGGACGGTCAACGCGGGTGACAGCTTCATTGTGGACGGCGGCGTGGAGCACCAGGCGTCGGCTTTGGAAGACTCCGAAGTGCTCGACGTTTTCACGCCGATCCGCCAGGATTACGCGCCGAAACCGGAGTGACGCGTAGCCATCTTGGGCGGGCGGCGAAACAGCAATTTATCACCGGACGGGCTGATAATTTCTCGCCTTATGGCGAGCGGGTCTTGTATTATACGGCCGGGCGGGGTTCACGCAGGAGTTCGTCGGATGTTCAAAAAGTCGTTGGTCGCAAGCGTTCTTTCAGTCGGACTTTGGCACGCCTCGGCGCAGGCGGTGATCGTCACCGGTCCGCAGGGCCGCAATACGTCCGCCCCCGCCGGCAGCCTGGCCGAAACCGGCTTCAATTTGCAGGGCAACTTCGGCGACTTCCTCGGCACGCCGGTCTCTTCGAACTGGTTCGTCACGGCCGCGCATTTTGGCATTCCGGACAACAAGTTGACCACCGTCGACGGCGTCGTCCACCCGGTGACCAACCGCGTCCCGGTCGCCGGCACGGACCTGGTGCTCTACCAGGTGTCGGTGCCGTTCAACGCCAACCAAGTCGCGTCGATCTATAACCCTGCCACGGACGGGGCATTAACGACGGCTGATCCGATCTTCGTCTACGGCCGCGGCACGCAACGCGGCGCCGAAATACCCGGCCGCGGCTGGAACTGGGGGCCGCAAGACGCCGTCCGCAGCTTTGGCACTAACACCATTGACGGCTTCTCGGCCGTCCAACAGGCCAACATCGACGCCGGTTCGCCGTTCGCGCTTGGCACGACGTTTCTGGTCGCCGATTTCGACAACAACGGCGACCCGAACCAAGGCACTTTGTCCGAAGGCGACTCCGGCGGGGCCGTGTTCGTTCAGAAAAACGGCGGGTTGAAGCTGGTTGGCATCAATTTCAGCGTCGAGCTCTTCGCCCTCACCGCGTCCGGCCCGGCCGAACGCGCGGCCATCTACAACGGCAACGGCCTGTTCCGTGAAACCGCCCCGGGCGTCTTCACGTCCGTCCCCACCGACACAGGGACGGTCACGCAGGACTGGTTCTCCAGCTACGTGCCGGCGTCCGCGAACTTCATCAACGCGACCATCCCTGAACCGGCCTCGCTGACCCTGCTCGGCGGCGCGGCGGCGGTGCTGCTGCGTCGGCGTCGTGTGTGAATCCTGAATCACTGCACCATCGACAGCTTCTGGCGGGCGGGAACGAAGCCGGGATCGCATTCCAGCGCCCGCTTGTAGTAGAAGTCCGCCAAATCACGCCGGCCGAGGTTCGCGTAGACGCCGGCGATGTTGTAGTTGACCTCCGGCGGCTTCAGCACGGCCGACAGCTGCTGCACGGCGGCGTCGACGTCATTGCGGCGGACCAGCATCAGGCCGTAGTTCACGTGCGTCAGTTGCCCCTTCGGATTGGCCGCAACCCCTTGCTTGTAAATGACTTCCGCCTCCGCCGGCTTGCCCGACAGTTCGTACGCGTAGCCAAGTGACCCGTAGGCATCGTCCGCGCCGTTCGAGAGCGTCAGGTACCGTTTCCACGCACCAATCGCGTCGGTCAGCCGGTCCGCCTTGACGTACGCCAGGGCCAGTTTGCGGGCCGTCGCGGCGTCGGCCGGCTTGACCTGCAGGGCCTGTTCGTACTGGCTGGCCGCCCGGGCGAACTGACCGCGCGACGCCGCCAGGTCGCCCGCGGCGGCGAACGTGTCGGACTGAATGGCCGGCATCGGGGCCTCGGCGATCGTCTCCGGGTTCACCGGCCGAGCCGCGTCGGGGCCGTCCTTATTAGAAGAACAGCCGACCAACAGCGTCAGTGAGGCCAGGAACAAGGGGGTTCGGGTCATAACTCCACTATCGGCCGATCCGCCCGCGGCGGTCCACACCCGCCCCATGGCCCGTAAAATCTTTGTTTTTCTTTGACGCCAACCTTTCCTCCCGATTAATGTCTGACGGGAAGAGCTTAAGTATCCGGAGGCAGTGATGTTGCGTTGGTCGACTTGCGCAGTGGCGGCAGTTCTAAGCACGGCGACCCTTACCCTGGCGCAGGCCACCGCGCCCGCGCCGCAGACGTCTTCGCCGTATTGGAACGGCAACAGCGCCCCGCTGGCCGACCTGCCCGCGACCGAAATCCGCACCGTTCCCGTCGCCAACGCCAACCGCGTCCGGTCGCACTGGACCTTCCAGCAGACAATGACGGACCTGAACAACGCCGTCCGCCTGATGCGGACGGGCATGGACCGGCAGCCGGAATACGTCAAAGCCCTCGCCGACGAAAAGACGGCCTACGACGCCATGGAACGCGCCCGCGACGCCGCCCTGGCCGATCTGCAAAATAACCCGGCCTACACCGGCGCTGAAACGCTTCGCCGGAACGTCAGCGCCCAGATCGCCGACGAAATGGACACGCCCAAGCCCGACCCGACGCGCCTGGCCGGGATGGCGAAGCTGAAGCTGCAATACGTCAAAGACAACCGCAAGCTGGAAGTATCGGCCCTGGAGCGCGACCAGGCGTATCAGGACGCCCGCCGTCGCCACCTCGACGCCGCGGCGCGGGTCAGTGAGATGCGCAGCACGCAGGCCTTCGCCGTGGCGAGCGACCAATCACTGGCGGCCCTGCGGAAGCAGGTGGCCGACGCCCGCATCGAACGCCTGACGGCCAACGCGTTCTACGAAAGCGCCCTTCAGGCCCGCAACATCGCCGTCGACTACGCCCTGCTCTACCGCGGCGTCGACCGCTACCACGGTTACGGCAACGGCTACGCCGGCTATGGCTACGGCGTCGGCCCGTACGGCTTGGTGGGCGGCTCAGGTCGGTACTAAACCGACGCGGCTTTGGTCGTAGCATCTTTGTACTTTGTAGGGGCGACATGTATGTCGCCCCTACAAAGACATTACGTCCAATACCGCGTTGCAACGCTTTGATTGCATACAGGGAATCACATGATCGACGCAGCCGTTGCTAAGTCGCCGTCCGCCGACCGTGCGTGGACCACGACTGTGGTCGCCCTGCTGTTAACCAGTTCATTGGTCGTGGGTGGCTCGGCAAGCGCGTCGGGATTATCTTCGCACCTGATCTCGCTGTGCCTGTTTTCCGGGATTGTCTTGGTCGCGGTGTATGAGTGGGTCAAATATGGCCGGGCTTACGTCGATTACGCCGTCATCTCTAAACGGTAAGGCGGCTTCGGTTCGATCGCCGTCACAATAGATCACCGTGGCACCCGGCAGCGGGCACGTCGGCGTAGGGCGGGGCC
>DASVSC010000177.1:0-6943 GCA_036388295.1 Tepidisphaeraceae bacterium
TGCAGCGTGTAGACCAAAGCGCTTTCCCGGGCGGCCTGCATGTAGCCGTAATGACTCGCGCCGTAGAGGAACGCGTCGCGCGGCGTCAGCAGCGACGGCGGGGCGGCGCGCAGCAGCGTGTCGAACGGAACGGCGATGCGCAAAAACGCCAGCCCGGTTTCGGCCACCACGCGGGCGGTCAGTACGTGGGCCATGAGGATCATCAGCACGATCGCCGCCGCCAGCCACGCCGAGCAGCCGAAGACGATCAGCCAGACGAACATGCCGACCACGCCGACGACGAACGCGGTGCCCGCGATGCGGTAAGGCACGAACGCCGCCTGCGGGTCGCCCGCACGGCCACGGCCGGCCATTGCGCGGACGATGACGGCCCAGTGGTGCCGGCCGATCCAGAGGACGCCGCCGAGGAAGACGAACCCGCCGCCCAGCTGCTGGTCGGCGAGCGCCGCGTCCGGCAAATAGGCCGCCGTCGGGTCGATCATCCACCGCAGCAGCGCCAGCCCGACGGCCGTCCCCCACAGGCTGAAACTGACGCGCGTCGCCGTGAAGTACGACACGCCCAGCAGCGTGAAGAAAATGGTGTTGGCCTTCAGCCAAGGCTGCAGCCGCACCCACGGCTCTTCGGCCAGGATCAGCGTCAGGTCGTACCCGAACGGAATCGGCGGCACGATCGCGGGGAAATACAGCCGCAACACCGCGCTGCTCTGAACGACCACGACGAACAACGTCGCCGTCCAGAAGCCGCGGCTGGAGAACAGATCATTGAACGCACGCCCGGCGCGCGGCGGGGCGATCAACATGCCCTGCAATTGCGCGATCGGAAAGGCCAGGCGCTCGTTCACCGTCCACTGGAACCGCAGCAAACACGCCAGCGACACCAGCGCGAGCAGGAACATCGCCGCGAACACGCCCCACGTCAGCAGCGGCCGCACCCAGCTCGACCACGGCAGCGGCTCGCCGGGCAACAGCCGGGCGTAGAACGCGGTGACCACGCGGGCGCGGGCGCCGTTCTCGTAGTCGTCCGTCGCCCACAGCCACGGCGACAGGCGCATGCTCTTGAACAGTTCGTGGTAGTCGGCCCGGTCCAGAAAATGGAACGGCGCGACCGGCAGCGGGATGAGCTGGCGAAACAGGCCCTGCGACGGAATCGAACAGGCGATCAATCCCATAGCCAAGGCGATCGCCAATTCGCCCGGCGACAGCGCCAGCCGCGGCGCGTACCTGTGCAGCGGGCCGTTCACCAGCAGCACGAACGCGAACAGTCCCAGCGTGACGACCGGCGGGAAGTAGCTGCCGACGACGAATGAATTGTTGACGACGTAGTCGTTGTACGGCGTGACCAGCGCGATGGTGAAGGCCAGGAGCAATCCCAGCCCGATCGACCGCCACGTGATCAGCCGCATGGGCGTGAGCGGTAGCTGCGGGCGTGGGTCGTCCACCCGCGCACCATCGGCCCCGCCGCGGCGGGTGTCAAGCCGACGTGGCGGCCGTTACGGGCAACACGCGGCGGATGGTCGCCAGCAGGCCGTTGACGTTTACGGGCTTGGTCGCGTACTCATGGCAGCCCGCCGCCAGGCAGGCGTCGCGGTCGCCGACCAAGGCATTGGCCGTAAGCGCGATGATCGGGCCGGCGAAACCGTGGTCGCGGAGTTTCCGTGTCGCCGACAGGCCGTCGAGTTCGGGCATTTGCACGTCCATCAGGATCAGGTCGAACGTTGTCCCGTTCGACGCGCGCTCGACCGCCACCCGCCCGTTCTCCGCCAGCGTCACGTCCGCGCCCCAGCGGGCCAGCAGGGTCTTGAGGTAAGTCCGCGTGTCGGCCATGTCTTCGGCCACCAGCACGCGCAGGCCTTCCAGGGGGCGGTTGCCGCACGCGTCGTCGGCGGAGGCGGTGTCCGGCGGCGGGGCGGCTTCGACTTCGCCAGGGTCGATCGTCGCACAGAAAATCGAGCCCTCGCCCGCTACGCTCCGCACGGTGATGTCGCCGCCCAGCAGGCGCGCCAGGTTCCGCGAAATCGTCAGGCCCAGCCCGCTGCCGATCGGCCCCTGGCCCCGGCCGGGGCCGGCTTGGCCGAAGCGGTCGAATACGTCGGGCACGTCCTTCGCCGCGATGCCGCAGCCGGTGTCACGCACTTCGATCTGTAGAACGGGCGACTGACCGTCGCGCGGTTGAGTCGACAGCGACACCGTCACGCCGCCGCGCTTCGTGAACTTGATCGCGTTGCCGACCAGGTTCGTCACGATCTGCCGGTACCGTAGCGGGTCGGTGTGCACTCGGCGTGGCACGAGCGGGTCGACATGGACGTCCAGCGTGATGCCCGCGGCGTCGGCCTTGGGCCGAAGGCTTTCGACCACGGCCTTCGCCTGTTCGACCGCGTCGCACGGCACCCGCTCGATCTTCAATTTGCCGGCCTCGATCTTCGACAAATCCAACACGTCGTTGACCAGGCCGAGCATGTGCTGGCCGTTGCGGCGGATCGTTTCGATGTAGGCCGTCTGCTCGTCCTTCTGCAAATCCGGGTCGGCCAGCAGGTCGGCGAAACCGAGGATGGCCGTCATCGGCGTGCGGACTTCGTGGCTCATGTTCGCCAGGAACTCGCCGCGGAAGCGGTCGGCCCGTTCCAGTTCCGCCGTCCGCTGCGTGACGAGCGCTTCCAGCTCGTCGTTGCGACGCTTCAGGCTTTCGTGCAACTCGCGGTGCAAACGCTTGGCGGAAAACGACAGCTGGAACGAACTAAGATCCGCGGCAAACCGCCAGGTAAAGAACGACAACGCCACCATGAACACGGCCAGCAGCCGGTAAGCGGGCCAGACGAGCGTGATGACGAAAAAGCCGTACCCGCACGTCGCGCACAGCAGGAAAATGCCGGCCAGGTCCATCAGCTTCTTGTTCCGGTCGCCGGGGGCCTCGGCCAGGTAGCATTGCCGCCAGAAGCGGAAGATTTTCAGGTACCCGATCATCACCGTCAGGTTCAGCACGAGCAGAATGCCGATCCACGTCCAGTCGGGCGTGCCGTCGGCGTTCTGAATGCAGTGGATGCGCGGGACGTAGCTGCCGAAGTTGGTGAAAAGGTCGTAGCGCTGCTGGAAGGTCGCGCCAGCGCCGCCCGCAGGCGGGGTGGCCGCATGGTGGGCGTGGTCGGCGGCCATCAGCAGGGGCGATCCCAGCAACAGCAGGGAGCAGCGCAATGGCAACGACTTAAGGCTCATGCGCATCATTCCTGAATGCATGACAAAGACCGGCCCGACCGGGCCACACTCTAACGAAAAGATCGGTCGACGGTAGGGGACTTCCTTAAGTTTGTTCAAACCCGACTGAAATATTGCGGTACTCCGGACAACGCGGCACCCCATGCAAACGCCACGGCTTGCACCGTGGCGTCGCAGCGTTTTTGATCGGGGCGATCGTCGTCGACCGGTTTACACCTTCGTTTCGATCGACACGAAGGTGTCGAGCTCGTCGTCTCTGGCCCGGTCGCTGCCGATACCGCCGTCGACGAGGTCGGTGCCGCTCGAGCCGTTGAGGATGTCGGAGCCGCGCCCGCCGTAGACGTTGTCGTTGCCCGCGCCGCCGACGACCGTGTCGTTGCCCGCATCGCCGTTGATGATGTCACGGCCACCGCCGCCGTCGATGTTGTCGTTGTCGAGGCCGCCATCCAAGCGGTCGCGACCGCTGCCGCCGGTGATGGTGTCGCGGCCCGCGCCGCCGCCGGCGCGATTCGCCCCCGTACCGGTGGTGACCGTGTCCGCGCCGTCGCCGGCGTTGATGACGTCGTTGCCCGCGCCGCCGAAGAGTGCGTCGTTGCCGTCGCCGCCGTCGATGTAGGTCGCGGCGAAGACGGTGTCGGCGACATTGATGCGGTCGCCGCCGGCGAAGCCGTAGGCCTGGATCGAGTCGACGTCGGCAGTGCGGTAGGAAATGTTGCGGCCGTTGACGGTCACCACGTAGTTCCGGCTCTTGCGTCCGATGCCGATGCGGTCGTCCTGGCCGGTGCCGTTGACGATCAGCACGCGCCTCACGACCTCGGCGAACGGCCGCACGTTGGCGGTGCTGGTGGCGACGGCCTTCGCGCCGGCGTCGCCGGTGACGGTGAGGGTGATCGGGATCGCGCCGTTGACCTTGCCGGCATAGGTTTTGGAGCCGTACACGGCGTAGCGGCCGTTGCGGCTGCGGCTGATCGTGCCGGCGGTGGCGGTGCCGTCGCCCCAGTCGATGCTCGCGGTGAAGTCGCGGGCGCTGCCGGTGGCGTCACTGTCACGGAACGTGCCGACAAGCACGTTGTTGGCCGCCGCGCCGCTGGCGACGTCGAAGTCGTTGGCCGACGCGCTGATCGGCAATTCGCCGGCGACGATGGTGACGGTCTGCGAGTCGGAAATACTGATGCCGCTGGTGTCGCCTTCGGCCAGACCGGTGCTGCCGCGCGACGTGGCCGACTGAGAGCTGATGACGCCGACCGTAATCGTGGTCGCGCCGGTTTTGGTCGGGGTGATGGTGATGGAATTGTTGTTCGCGCCGCCGAACGCGCCAGTGGCCTCGTTCGTGTTGACGAACTGGGCGGTGAAGAAGCCGCTGTCGCCCTCGGCGTCGATGCTGCTGAGGTTGATCGTGACCGGTTTGCCGACCGTGGTGTAATAGACGCGCTGCAGCTTCGAGGTGTCGAGGATGGGCGGGTCGTTGACGGTGTCGGCGGCGGCGGTGACCGTGAAGCTGCGCGACGTGGAGCCGTCGGCGTTGGTGGCGGTGACCTTCACGCGGTACGTGCCCGCCGTTTTGGCGCGGACGACCAGCACGCCATCGGTGGTGTTCTTGACCACGTTGACGCTGGAGATGACCACGTCGGTGTTGGGCTTACCCGATGTGGCGTTGACGGCCAGGTTGCTGATGGCCTGGCGGGTGCTTTCGCCGCGGACGAGCTGGCCGAAGATGGTGTGGTTGAAGTCGAGCAGGCGTTGCGGGCCTTCGGTGATGAAGAACTGGCTGCCGTTGGTGTCCTTGCCGCTGTTGGCCATCGCCAGCTGGCCGGTGCCGGTGAGGGTGGTGTCGGCTTTGAACTCGTCCTCGAACGTGAATTGCGGCCCGCCGCTGCCGTTGCCGGCCGGGTCGCCACCCTGGATCACGAAGTTGTTGATAATGCGGTGGAACGTGAGCCCGTCGTAGAAGCCGCTGTTGACCAGGCCGGTGATGCGGCGGACGGTTTCGGGGGCGGTGTCGTTGAACAGTTCGAACACCATCGGCTGGCTGTAGCCGGCCACCTTCATCTCGATGAACGTGTTGTTCAGGCGCAGGCCGCCGCGGACATTAGCGCTGTTGTCGCGCACGCTGTAGGTGACCGCGCCGGCGTCGCTGCTGGAGGTGACGGGGATCTGAATCGTCTTCCCGACCGGCACGGTGACATTGCCGATCGCGTCGAGCGCGGGGGCGGCGAACAAACGGCGGGACTCGACGGATTCCAGGCAGAAGCGATCACGCATACGCATTCCTCAAGAGGGTTAGGGGCCGGTAACACAGGCCGTACAGACATAGATGGCACCGACCGGCCTGTTATAACGCATCGGACAAGAAAATCATTTTACGTCCGATAAATCAGCAAAATGGCCCTGTTGGGAACAACCTGTTGATGCACGAACAATTAAGGAAAATTTATGTTTGTGCGGATTATAACGCCTGTGGGGTTGGGACCAACAAAGGAAGTATCATGATCGAGACACTCGAAGGCCGTCGTTTGTTCGCCGGGCTGACCGTCAACGGCACGGCAGGCGATGATCAAATATTAGTCCGCATCCACGCCGACACGATGCAGTTCGTCACGCTGACGGTCAACGGCGACGTCAGTTACCACACGTCGGTCACGTCCGTCACCGTCAGCGGCGGGACCGGGAATGACGTCATCTTCGTCGGCAGTGAAATCAGCGTCGCCTGCGTGCTCAGCGGCAATTCAGGCCACGACACCATCACCGGCGGCCGCGGGGCGGACCACATCACCGGCAACAACGGTAACGACCTGATCTACGCCGGTGGCGGCAACGACATTGTCGTCGGCAACGACGGCGGCGACTCGCTCTACGGCGAAGACGGCAACGACATCCTGTACGGCGGGCTCGGCAGCGACTACCTGTACGGCGGAACCAAGTGGTCGGACGACGACACGATCTACCAGAACGACACCAGCAACACCGAAGACGGTTCGTACGACGAACTGTGGGGCACGGATGCCTCCAACTTTATCAAGACCCGGGCCGACCGGGCCTTTAACTACTAAACCGGAAAGATTCATTCCCAATCTGATCGCGAGGCACGGGACATGGTCCCGTGCCTCGCGGCGTTTGGCGGCCGCCTTGGTCTCACACGCCTGCCGAGGCGACAGAGCCTTGGGCGTGGCCGCTCAAACGGCCACGCCAACGAGGCGAATAGGCGCGACTGGAACAACGCGATCGAACGTAGCATGGTCGTACGGGCGGTTGATCGGCATGGGGCGGGCGACCCGTAGCCGCACCGACACCGAGCCGGACAAAGCAACGGTAGGGTGGGCGTGCTGCTCAAATCCGATCCGCTAACATGGCTTGCTTTCCGCCCCTAGAGCGACGCGGGACTCGACGTAGCATCTTTGTAGGGGCGACATACATGTCGCCCGGGAGCGTCGATCGAGCCACGCGGGCGACATGTGTCGCCCCTACAATAGATATCGCTACGACCAAGGCCGCGTTGCTCTAACGCGGCCGGGCCCGCCTCGTTCGAAGAAGCGGGCCCGGCCGTTTTGTTTAATGTCGTTGAACGACGCTCGCTTACGCCGATGCTGCGGCCCGGCGGCGACGCAGCAGGGCCGTGCCGGCCAAGGCCAGGGCAGTCAGGCTGGCGGGCTCGGGGACGGCGGGCGTCGTGGCGAACGGCGTGAGCATGATGTTGTTCAGCGAGATGTCGCCGGAGCCGGGGTTCATCAGCACC
>DASVSC010000178.1:0-14225 GCA_036388295.1 Tepidisphaeraceae bacterium
CCGTGCGGTGGTCGCGCCACAAACCGCCCCGGCCTAGCCGCCGCTGCGGCGGTAGCACCGGCTCGACCAACGCCCAGTGCTCGTCCTTGAGCTCGTATCGTGCCATGCCGCATCATAGAACGACCCGTCAGACAAAACCTAACCCTCTCCCGGCCATACCGGGAGAGGGGACCAGAGGCCGCCACGTTGAGGACGCGTTGCGCTAATCGAACAACGTCGGCTCGGGGGCTTTAGCCGGTTGTGGCGGAGGCTCGACTTTTCTGCCCAGGTTGCTCGCGCTTTCGTAGATTTCGCGCACGCGTTCGATTGTGTCCGCATCGGCCGGACCTTTGTCCGTTCGGATGCGCTTGATGCGCGGAAAGCGCATCGCGAACCCGCTGGCGTGGCGCTTGGATTCCAGGATCTGGTCGAACGCGATTTCCAGCACCACCTGCGGTTTGACCTGAAACGTATGGCCGTTGTCGCTGACGGCGATGCCTTTGAAAAGCGCCGTCAGCTCCGCGATTTCCACGTCGGTGACGCCGCTGAACGCCTTGCCGATGTTGACCAGTTGGTCGCCGTCGCGGACGGCGAAGGTGTAATCGCTCAGGCTGCCGCGCCGCTTGCCGTGGCCGTATTCGGCGGCGGTGACGACGCAGTCGAGTGTGGGCAGATGCGTCTTGAGCTTCAGCCACGCCCCGCCGCGCCGGCCGGGCGTGTAGGTCGATTGCGTCTGCTTGAGCATCAGGCCTTCGTTGCCCGCCGCGCGGGCGGCGTCGAACGCCGTTTGAATGTCCGCCGGATCGCTGACGACTTTCGACGGCAGCACCAGCAAGGCCGGGTGCAGCGCGGCGAACGCGCGCATCTCTGCCTGGCGCGCCAGCAGTGGCTCGTCCAGCAACAGCATGCCGTTCAGATACAGCGCATCGAACGCGACGAACGCGGCCGGGTGGTCGTGCAACTGCTTGGCGCTGACTGTCTTTCGGCCGAGGCGTTTTTGCAGCACGGCGAACGCCAGCGCGCGGCCGTCACGCCATGGCACGATCTCGCCGTCGAGCAAAAAATCGCCCGGAAGCGCGCGGATGACCGCGACGACGTCCGGGAAGCTCTCATCGACACGGTCGAGCGTGCGGGTGTAAATCTGCACGCGGTCGCCCTGCTTGTGGACTTGCGCGCGGATGCCGTCGAGCTTGTCTTCGACGACCCATTCGCCCGGCGCGTCGGCGGGCGTTTCGATCGGCTGGGCGAGCATGAACTGCAGCGGGTGCATGAGCGAAAACGCCGCTTCGCCGTGCACGCCATGCTTGGCCAGCACGGCCACGTCGCCCAGGTCGCCGGCCAAGAGTTGCGTGCGGAGGACTTCTTTGAGTTCGATGCCGAACGCCTCGGCGACGGCGGCCTGCAGCACGCCCTCGCGCACGCCGGTGCGCAGGTCGCTGAGGATGATTTTGCAGAGGTAGCAGGCCTCGCGATCGGTGACGCAGCGGGCGAGCAGATCGCGGATGATCGGCTTCTTCGCCGCCGGCTGGGTGGTGGCGGCGAGGGCATCGAAGGCCGTCGTGAGGTCGGACAGATTCAGCGCGGGCGAGGTGTTCTCGCGGGTTAACACCCGCGGCCACAGTTCGCCGACGGCTTCGCCCAGTTCGCCGCGACGGATGGAGACCGTTCGCAGTGTGGCGGCGTCGACGTTCAGCAGGTCGCGGACGACGTCACCGACGATGCGCGAGCTGACGCCCAGCACGCGTTCGTCCCTGGCCGAGAACGGGCGGCCGTTGGCGTAGCGGGCGGCGCGGCGCAAGTCCTCGTCGTCGGCATCCCGGAACAAGTCGGCCAGGAGCTTTTGTTTCGCCAGCTTGCCGCCCACGGCCGCGGCGGCGTCCAGCGTGGCGGCGAAGGCGCTGAGCAGAAGGGGCATAGCGGATGATAGGCCTTACCCCAGTGCCATCAGGATCGCCACGACCAGGCAGATCAATGCCGTTACCGTTACCCATTTCGCGTGAGACGTCGGCGCGGTTTCTTCCGTCACGTAGTGCCCGCAATACGGGCACTGCTCGGCGTCGTCGTACATCAGCTTTTTACAGTTCGGGCAGGGGTCGAGGACGTCGTTTTCGTCATCAGCGTCGTCGGTGTCGCTGGGATCGGGAAACTCGGGGTCGTCGTCCTCGTCGTGCGTGTAGGCCATCGTGCGTCTCTTTGCTGCGGCGAAGGTACTGCCGCGGGCGGCCGTGCGTCCAGCGGGGCGAATCGGGTACACTCACGGGTCCTTGGCCAGGAGACCGTGCATGCGCCGTTGGACTGTCGTTTCACTGCTGTTGATGACTGCCGTCGCCCGCGCGCAGGACGTGCCGCTGGGCCCACGGTTTACCGGGCCGTTCGACGTGTCGTTCAAGCCGTTCGTGGACGCCAAGCAGGTGGAGCGGCAGAGCACGGGCGAGATCGTCCGCATGGCGCGGGCCGACAAAAACTGGCTGCTGACGTTCAGTCGCGCGGAACTGGGCGACGCCTCTCCGCTGAAGGACAGCCGCCGCGCCGACGGCCAGGTGCAGGCCGGCTACCTGTCGACGGCCATCAATAAGTTGCGTTCCAGCGACCCGGCCACGGACGTGCTGCGCAACGAGATCATCGAATTGGGTGACATGCGCATCGGCGTGCTGGCGGCCCTGACGCACGAGCAGAACAAGCCGGTGCTGCTGCAGCAGGCGCTGATGGAGATCACGCCGACGTTGTACTACACGCTGGTGATGATCTGCCCGATCGAAGGCAACGACGCCCACAAGAGCCCCGCCGCCCGCGAGGCCGGCGCGGTGTTCAAAGGCGTGCTCGATTCGATCGAACGCGTCGACCTGTCGGCCCTGAAACAGGACCAGGACCAGCGCCTGTTCCGCACGCGCGGTTTGTTCGCGCAGTGGAACGCGAACAAGCTGTCGTCGGTCCTGGTGCCGGAGCGTTACCTGCGCTACAAGCGCGACGGCCGCGACGTCGGTTACGCCTACATCGTTGAGCAGCCCGCGTCCGCCTTGCCGCGTAAGGACCGCCCGGAAACGCCGGTCGACCCTGCCACCGCGAGCGGGCTGCGCGTCGGCACGCGGTCGCGCACGCTGGCCGAAGGCGGGAAAGTGCTGGACGTGGAAAGCTGGATGTACGTCAGCCACGACCGCCGCCACGAGGTCTGGTCCAAGCTCACCGTGTTGAACGACCCGGCCGGCCGTACGGAGAAGGAAAAGGCCAACTGGTTTTCCGAAGTCGGCGCGAGCGACCTGAACCGCGAGCGCGAGTTCGACCGCAACCTGACGCACGACGACCTGAAAGAGGCCGACCAGAAATCGAAGACCGATCCGAAAGCGCAGGCCTTCCGCGAGGTCGACCGTTACCGCCTGCTGGTGCGTAACGAAGGCCGCAGCGCCGTCGCGCAACCGCTGGAGCGCGTGCTGCCGCCGTTTTATCTGCCGCAGGCGATGACCGCGATGCTGCCGCGGCTGGTGCCGCTGGACAACCCGACGGGCTACTTGTTCGCTGTGTTCAACAGCGAATCGCGTCAGGTGATGATGCGGTACGTGGACGTGTCGCCGGAGCAGGACGTGAAGCTCGACGGCCGCGTGGAACGGGCCGTGGGCGTCAGCGAACGCCTGGGCACCGGCGGCTCGGTGACGACGCACTATTTCGGGAGCAAGGGCGCGTACCTAGGGTCGGTCAACAACGACTCGAAGCTGGAGATCCTGCCGACAGACGCCGAGACGCTGCGCGCCTTGTGGAAAGACGCGAACCTGAAAGCGCCCGAGGCGACGAAGTAGGACGTTTACGCGTCTTGTCGGGAAGGCCTAGAGGTCGCCCGCGAGCCGTAGCCCGGGATTCACCAAACCCTACTCAAACAACGCCGCTTCCTCCCCCGCCGGCGGTTCGTACTTCAGCCCGAGGTGGTCGTACGCGGCCTTGGTCGCGCGGCGGCCCTGGCGGGTGCGGATCAGGAAGCCGCTTTGCAGCAGGTACGGTTCGACGACGTCGACGAGGGTTTCGGATTCCTCGCCCATCGACGCGGCAATCGCCTCCATGCCAGCCGGGCCGCCGGCGTACATGTCGATCAGGGTGCGCAAGAGGCCGCGGTCGAGGTCGTCTAAGCCGCGGTCGTCGATGCCTTCCAGCTTCAGCGCGGCCCGGGTGACGTCGAGCGTGAGCCGGCCGTCGCCTTCGACGCTGGCGTAATCGCGCACGCGGCGCAGCAGGCGGTTGGCCACGCGGGGCGTGCCACGGGCGCGGCGGGCGATTTCGCCGATCGACTCGGCTTCGCTCTCGACTTTCATCTGAATCGCGTTGGCCCGCAGAATCTTTTCCAGAGCGAGCGGCTCGTAAAACTCCAGGTGCAGCGGCAGACCGAAGCGGCTGCGCATCGGGCCGGTGATCAGGCCGATGCGCGTGGTCGCGCCGATCAGCGTGAACGGCGGCAGCGGGATCGTCACGCTGCGGGCGTGCGCGCCGCTATCCAGCGTGATGTCGACTTTGAAATCCTCCATCGCCGGGTACAGGTATTCTTCGATGACCGCGCTGAGGCGGTGGATTTCGTCAATGAACAACACGTCGCCCGGCTGCAGGGCGTTGAGGATGCCGACCATGTCCGCCGGCTTCGATAGCACCGGGCCGCTGGTGACGTGGACCTTCGCCCCCATCTCGTTCGCGACGACGTGCGCGAGCGTGGTCTTGCCGAGGCCGGGCGGGCCGTGGAAGAGGACGTGTTCGACCGGCTCCTTGCGCGACTTCGCGGCCCGCACGGCGATCGACAGCTTCTTGATCAGCGGCGCTTGGCCGACGTATTGGTCGAAGCGCTGCGGACGCAGGGCGTAGTTGAAGTGCTGCTCTTCAGGGCCTTGGTTCTCGGCGGAGATGATGCGCTCGCGGGCCATGTAGGAAGAGTAACCACGGAGGCACGGAGACACGGAGAAGCGAAGGCAAAAATTCCGCTTTTCTTCGCGTTGTTCCTCTCCGTGTCTCCGTGCCTCCGTGGTGTAGTCTTTTATCGCCCGCCGCGCAGGCGGAGCATTTCGCGGACGAGTTGGTCGGTGGTCGTGACGCCAGCGGCCTTGGCTTTTTCCAGCAGCGCCTCGGCGTCGGGGCGGCGCTCGCCGAGGGTGACGAGGGTGAGCACGGCGTCTTCCTCGGCGCTGTTGAGCTTGGACGACACCAAGCCCGCTGAAGCGGGCCTGCCGTCGGCGGGGGCGACCGCGAACGCGCCGAGTTTGCCACTGAGTTCCGCCACGATCAGCTCCGCCGTGCGTTTGCCAATGCCTTTCAGGCCGGTGAGGAACCTGGCGTTCTTCGATTCGACGGCATGGGCGACCGCGCTGATCGGCTCGGTCAGTGCCCGCAGGGCGGTCTTCGGGCCGATGCCTTTGACGGTGGTGAACAGTTCAAAAAACGCGCGATCCTGACGGTTCAGGAAGCCGATCATGCGCGGCTCCAGGTTGCCGCGGTTGGGATCGCCTTCGAGGTAGAGCAGCGTGTGGAACGTTGTCTCGCGGCCGACGAGGGTTTCGATCTCCGGCAGGTCGCTGGCCGGCACAAGAATGTTCATCAGCATCGGGCCGACGCGCAAATCGAGCGAGGCTTCGTAGACGTGGGCGACTTGGCCGGTGATGGCGCTGATCATTCGGTGGATAGGGTAGCGTCTTACTCCCTCTCCCGGTATGGCCGGGAGAGGGTTGGGGTGAGGGCTTCCGACGGAAGGCTCGATCGAATCGAACGGCGGCCGACGCTCGTTCTGGCCCAGTCGAAGCCCTCACCCTACCCTCTCCCGGCCATACCGGGAGAGGGAACTTCGGGCAGCGTTTTTCTCACGCATTGCTGGTCAGTGCCCGCCCGCAGCACAGCGCGACTGCCAGCGCGTCCGCCACGTCGGGCGGCTCGGGCGGCTCGGGCAATTGCCAGAGCGTTTGGATCGCCCGCTGCATCTGGTCCTTTTTCGCATGGCCGTTGCCGGTGAGGTTTTTTTTCACGCGGTTGGCGGAATATTCGTGGATCGCGATGCCGCGGCGCTGGGCGACCAGCAGCATCACGCCGCGCGCGTGGCCCATGATGATGGCGGTGCGCGGGTGGGCGTAGTGGGCATACAGCTGCTCAATGGCCATCGCCTGCGGCTTGTGTTCTTCGAGAATCGCGTCGAGTTCGGTTTCAATTTCCACCAAGCGGCTGGCGACGCTGTGCGTCGGCTTCAGGCGGATCACCCCGCCGTCGAGCAGTTTGGGGTGACGCACGTCGAAATCGATGACGCCGTAGCCGCAGAGTTGCAGGCCGGGGTCGATGCCGAGGATGCGGAGGGGTTGGGACATCAATGCTTGAGCTGCCGTCGCACGAACAGGGAACCGACGACGAACGAGCTGCCTCCGATGAGCAGCGAGAGGAAACCACCTGCGGGCACGTGCCAGACACTTAACGGCCACGCCGCTAAGTACGTGATCGCTACCGATAAGACAAAGACACCGGCCGCGATCAGCACGCCTTCGAAGAACAAGACTACGGCGTGCGGCTCGTGTCGTACGGGTGTCTCCGGCGCGGCATAAGGCAGCACAGGCAACTCGGTTTCGTCGACATCAGGTCCCACAGTGTGGCCCGGTAAATTGTCCTGTTCTCGGCGTACCAAGGTCGTAAATATAGATCCCGCCTAGTTGCGTAGGGTGGGCACGGCCCACCGCTTCGGGATGGTGGGCCCTGCCCACCCTACGATCCTTATACGTTCATTGCGTTTCGACACGCCGCAACACTTCTACGACGTAATACGGGCCGGGTTCGGGTTCTTCTATTGAGAATCTGAGGGCGACTTCCTCAGCCTTAGTGAGATCAGTAAGTAAGCAATGTTCGTTTGTTTCGATCTCCTCTGCCATCGAGTTGCACGAAAGTGGCGAACATGCGAATTGACTGTCATGAAACTCGTACAGCTTAGATACGGCATCGAATCCTACAGACGCAAAATTAGCAGGTAACGGATCGATGTCCGACATGGGCAGTTCAAGCGGCATGCGCATGCCCGTGTCAAAAATTGCCGGAAGCAAGCGATAGGCATGAATCTCGAATTGTGAGCGCTGCCCTTCTGGAATTATGGACTCCGCAGTCGCTTCCGAGAAATAGAGGTACATCGTGTTGTGTTTCCACTGGTTGATCCAGTTGGCAGGCCCTTTTGAGATGCAATCGCTAACACTGCGAATAGCGACGACGCGGTCGGCCTTCAACCAATCAGGTCTTTGCTCGACTTGCTTCGGGAAGTAGCCAATGAGTGACAGAGCTTGCGTGGGTGGGACGGCCATTTTCGCAATCCACTTTTTCTATATTCGTTGAAGATCGATCCTCAACCCTGTCGCCAGACGGTGCCGTCTTTTTTGTCTTCCAGCGTGATCTTCAACTCGTTCAAACCATCCCGAATGGCGTCGGCGGTGGCGAAGTCTTTCCGCTTCCGCGCTTCGGCCCGCAGGCGGATGATCAGCTGCATCAGCGGGTCGGTCAGGCCGTCGTCCTTCTTCTTCTCGGGCGGGGCGAACGTCAGGCCGAGCAGGCCGGCGAGGAACTTGAAGCGGCCGGCGGCGGCGAGGACGACCGCAACGCTGCTCGGGTCGGCGGCATTCTCCACGCCGCTGCGTTCGATCTCGCCGTTGATCGCGCCGGCCATTTCATGAAGCGCCGCGATCGCGCCGGCGGTGTTGAAGTCGTCGTCCATGCTGACGACGAACTTGTCCTCGAACGGCTGGGCCAGCGCGCTGTCGTCGCTGGCGGCGACCTGGCGCAAACGCGACGTGCGCTCCAGCAGACGGCTGAAGACGCCGATGGCTTTTTTAGTGTTGTCGAGGGCTTCGTCAGAAAACTCGATCGGGCTGCGATAGTGGGTGCTCAGCAGCAGGTAGCGCAGCACGTCAGGGCCGTGGGTGTCGAGCAGATCGGCGGCGTCCATGACGTTGCCGAGGCTTTTGCTCATCTTTTCGCTTTTCCACTCGCCGCTGGCGGCCTTGGTTTTCACTTTCGTCAGGCCGTTGTGCAGCCAGTATTTGACGAACGTGCCGCCGTGGGCGCACTCACTTTGCGCCAGTTCGTTTTCGTGGTGCGGGAATTTCAGGTCGTCGCCGCCGCCGTGGATGTCGAAGGTGTTGCCGAGGTATTTGGCGCTCATGGCCGAGCATTCGATGTGCCAGCCGGGCCGGCCGTTGCCCCAGGGGCTGGGCCAACTCGGTTCGCCGGGCTTGGTGGCCTTCCAAAGGGCGAAGTCGCTCGGCAGTTTTTTGCCTTGGCCGGCGAGGTCGCGCAAGCCGGCTTCCTGGTCGGCGAGTTTGCGGTTGGAGAGCTTGCCGTAGTCGGCGTCGCTGGCAGTATCGAACCAGACGTCGCCGCCGCCGGGGGCGTAGGCATGGCCCTTGGCGATCAGGGTTTGGATCATCGCCACGATGTCGGGCATGTGTTCGCTGGCACGCGGGAAGTGGTCGATGTTCGACCGCACGTTCAGGCGGTCCAGCACGGTCATGTACAGCGCCGTCTGTTCCTCGGCCAAGGCTTTGAACGTGATGCCGCGGCGGTCGGCCTCGATGATGATCTTGTCGTCCACGTCGGTGACGTTCACGACCCAGTTCACGCGGTAGCCTTTGAACGTGAGGTAGCGTTTGATCGTGTCGAAAATGACCGGCCCGACGAGGTGGCCCAGGTGCGGCGGCTTGTAAACGGTCGGGCCGCACAGATAGATGCCGACGTGACCGTCACGCAGCGGCGCGAACGGCTCTTTTTCGCGCGAAAGGGTGTTGTAGACGCGTAGGGACATTCGGTCGGTTGCCTCTGAAAAACAGGGCCGCTGAAGCGGCCCGTGCCCCGCATGGTAGGTCAGGTCTGGCGTGTGAGCAAAACCACGGCGTGGGCGGCGATGGCCTCGCCCCGGCCGACGGCGTCGCAGCCTTCGTTCGTGCCGGCTTTCAAGTTGACCGGGGCGTGGCAGAGCGTGGTCAGCCGGTCGCGGATGGCGGCCTTGAACGGCTTGATCTTCGGCTTCTCCGCCATCAGCGTCACGTCGGCGTTGGCGATCGCGTAGCCGGCCGCTTTCGCCTCGGCGACGGCCGCGGTCAGGAACAGGTCGCTGCTCGCGTTTTTCCATTGCGGGTCGGTGTCGGAAAAGTGTTCGCCGATGTCGCCGACGCCGAGGGCGCCGAAGATGGCGTCAACGAGGGCATGAATGGCCACGTCGCCGTCGGAATGGGCGACGGCGGACATCGTTTCGGACACGACCACGCCGCCGACGAGCAGGCGGCCGCCGGGTTGGAGGCGGTGGATGTCGTAGCCGTGGCCGATGCGGGAGTCGGTCATGTCAGGTCGTATTCTTTCAGCTTCCGGTACAGCGTGCGTTCGCCGATGCCGAGAATTTTGCTGGCCTGTTCGCGGTTGCCGTCGGTCATTTTGAGCGTGTTGCGGATCAGTTCCTTTTCCGCCTGTTCGATGCTGATGCCGACGAGGCTGTCGATGTTCTGGCCGGGGCCGGCGGTGGCTCTTGGGCTGATTTCCGGGGGAAGGTCGCGCGGGCGGAGCGTGGGGCCGTCGCTGAGGACGACCATGTTTTCGACGACGTTGCGCAGCTGTCGCACGTTGCCCGGCCAGCTGTAGGCCATCAGCTGGTGCTGGGCGGCGGGCTCGATGCCGTCGATTTTTTTGCCGTACTTTTCGGCGCTCTGGTTCATGAAAAACAGCGTCAGCAGCGGGATGTCCGGGCGGCGCTCGCGCAGGGGCGGGATGTGCAGGCTGATGCCCTTGATGCGGAAGAAAAGGTCCTCACGGAACTTCCGCTCGGCCACCATTTCGTCGAGGTTGCGGTTGGTGGCGCTGATCAGGCGCACGTCTACTCTGCGGACCTCGTTGCTGCCCAGGCGGACGACTTCGCCGCTTTCCAGGACGCGCAGCAGCTTGGCCTGCATGGGGCCGGGCATGTCGCCGATTTCGTCGAGGAACAGCGTGCCGCGGTCGGCGTATTCGAAGCGGCCTTCACGGTCGCTTTGGGCGCCGGTGAAGGCCCCTTTGACGTGTCCGAACAGTTCGTCTTCCAGGATCGATTCGCTCAGGCCGGCGCAGTTCAGGGGCACCAGTCGCTGGCGGCGGCGGCGGGAATGGTTGTGGATCGCGCGGGCGAACAGTTCTTTACCCGTGCCGCTTTCGCCGAGGATGAGGATCGGGATGTCGCTCATGGCGACCTGCCGGGCGGTTTGAACGACCGCCAGCATCTGCGGGCTGCGGCCGACGATGCCCTCGAAGCCGCCGGCCTCCATCACCTGCGCCGTCAGCACTTCGTTCTCGCGGCGCAGCTGGCTGCGCTCGACGGCCTGGCCGACCTTGGTGCGGAAGTATTCCAGGTCGAGCGGCTTTTCGATGTAGTCGAACGCCCCTTCGCTCAGGGCCTGCTTGCAGGTGGGAATGTCGGCGTAGGCCGTCACCAGCAGCACGACGGGGGCCGGGTTCAGCTTCATCGCGTAGGTCAGCAGTTCCAGGCCTTCGGGGCTGCCGTCCATCATCAGGTCGGTGACAATCACGTCGAACTGCCGGCGGTCGAGCTTGGCGGTGGCTTCGGTGATGTTGTGGGCCTGCTCGGTCGGGTGGCCGAGGCGGTCTAGGGCGTCGACCATCACCTGGGCGTGATCGAGTTCGTCGTCGACAATGAGAATGCGGGCGGGGGCGTCGGGCATGGGCCGGTGGATTGTAAGAGGCTAGTGGCTGGTAGCTAGTGGCTAATGGCTGCAGAAAAGAGACGGGCCCGTTGCCTGATTGGCGACGGGCCCGTGCAAAATCACTCTTAGCCACTAGCCACTAGCCACTAGCCACTAGCCCTTCTCACGCCCGGCGGTAGCTGGGCGGGGCGTCGCTGGCGGGGAAGCTTTCCATGGCCGCTTCGTCGATGACGTCCAGTGGCTGCTGGGTGGACGGGCGGATGCCTTCGCCGCCGAAGCTGGGGGTGCCGATGTCGCCCCCGAGGCGGCGCGCCCGGCCGCGGCCGGGCTGTTCGCTGGCCAGTTTGTTCAGGTACGCCACCGCCCCGCCCGCCGCGGCCAGGACGAACAGGAGCCGCCGGTGACGGAAGGCGTCGCGTACGAGCGACAGCCCGCCGGCCACGATGGCCACCTTGGCGATCAATGGGACAATGCTCAGGTCAGGTTCGTTGTTCTGTTCTTCGGCCATGATGCACCTCTTTGAATGGTTTCAGTCGGTCGACGCCGGTGCGTCGTCTGAGTCGATGATAGACGCCGGCTTGTCGGGCGACGGTGAAAGCAGGGCTATAAAATCGTTCATCTTGCGCGCCCGGAGTTAAACCACGAAGGCGCGAAGACACGAAGAGGGCCCGGGCGACCGGACACCGGCTACGTGATTTGAAACATGTCGACGGAAGAAATTCGGGTTCGGCGACGTACGCCAGGACGCAGAAAGCCGCTTCGTGCCTTCGCGTCTTCGTGGTTAATCAGAAGTCGCAGCAACGGCCGGCACCGCAGCGGCCGTCGTCGTTCGTTTGCGCAGCACGATCGTCCACAGGCCCGCGATGACCGTCAGCCCGGCCGCCAGGATGTAGGGCCAGGCGCGGTTTCGGTCGTACAGCGCCCCCGCCGTCGCCGGGCCGGCCACGCGGGCAAGGCTGCCGAAGCCCTGGAACAGACCGAACGCCGCCCCCTGCTGCTGCGATTTAGCGTGATGGCTGATGAGCGTCGACAAGACCGGCGTCTGCAGGCTGCGGCCGACGGCGTTGAACACGCCTGCCGCGATCAGCAAGCCCAGCACCGGGTGCCCCGCCGCCAGGACGAACAGACCCATTCCGACGGCAAAGACCAGCGGCCCGAGCGTGGCGACGTTCCATTCGCCGACGCGCCGGGTCAGCGGCCCGATCGCCCGGCCCTGCACGCCGATGATCACCACGCCCAGCAGTGTGAACATCAGCCCGACCTGCCAGGTGGCAAAGCCGTAGGCGTCGGTCATGAACAAGGCGAACACCGACTCGGCCACCACGAAGGCGAACATCGACAAAAACCAGATGCCGTTGATCTGCGCCAGCACCGGCTCGCGCAGCAGCGCCAGCGACCGACGGGCGTGGCTTTCGGTGTGGACGATTGGGGCCTTCAGCGATTCAGGCAGATACACGTACGACAGCACCGCCGCGGTGAGCGAGAACGCCGCCGACGCCAGCGGGGCCAGGGCCGGGTTGAAGTGTCCCAGCACGCCGCCCAGCGCCGGCCCGAGGGCGAAGCCGATGCCGAACGCCGCGCCGAGCAGGCCCATGAACTTTGCTTTGTGCTGCGGCTCGACACTGTCGCTGACGTACGCCTGGGCGGCCGACAGGTTGCCGCCGGAAAAGCCGTCGACGAGTCGGCTGGCGTAAACGACGAACAGGCCGGCGGACGTGCCGAGCATTTTCCACGTCGCGTACGCCAGCGTCAGCGACGCCACGCCGCTGCCGATTTGCGAGAAAATGAGAATGGGCCGCCGGCCGACGCGGTCGGAGAAACTGCCCAGAATCGGCGAGGCGATGAACTGGCACAGCGAATACGCCGACAGCAGCAGCGTGATTTCCAGATTGCTGGCCCCGAACTCGCGCGCGTAGACCGGCAGGATCGGCAGAATGATCCCGAAGCCGATCATGTCGGCCAGGACGATCAGGAACAGAACGCGGAAGGAGCTCTTCGCCGGCGGGGTCGACATCAGTCGCCGCACTGTAAACCAGATTGCCGAAAGCAGGAATGCGGGCCGGGGCGGCCTTATCATCAGGCTTCAATATGACCCATCCACAAGACCCCGCCGACCCGCACGACCTGGCCCGCTTCCTCACGGCGCAGGAAGCCGACTATGCGCAGGCGTTGTCCGAGATCCGCAGCGGCCGGAAGCGGTCGCACTGGATGTGGTACGTGTTTCCGCAGGTCGCGGGGCTGGGGCAGAGTTCGACGTCCCGCTTTTATGCGATCAAAAGTCCTGACGAGGCGCGGGCCTACCTGGCGCACCCGATTCTGGGCCCGCGGCTGATCGCGTGCGCCGAGGCGGCCGTGGCCGTCGAGGGCCGGTCGGCGCTGGAGGTGTTCGGCTCGCCAGACGATATGAAATTGAAATCGAGCGCGACGCTGTTCGCCCACGTCTCCCCGCCCGGCTCCGTGTTCGAGCGCGTGCTGACCAGATACTTCGGCGGCGAGCGCGATGACAAGACGCTCGAACTGCTCAGCCCTTCACGCGGATAACAGCGACGACAGATCGGCCGGAAATCGTCCTACTCGTTAAACTCCCGCCTGGAGGAACGATGGAACGCCTAAACCTAATTGGCCTGGCTGCGGTGATTGCGATGCTGGTGCCGCTGTTGCTGGGCGCGGGGCCGGTGCCGGGCGTGTCGCCGCACAAGTGGGACGTGGCCGAGGGAAAAGTCACGTACGACGAAAAAGCACGCCTGACCGGCGAAGCGCCCGCCCCGCCGGGCGACCTGGTGTTCTGGTACCGTCAGCCCGCGCGGCGGTGGGAACCGAACGCCCTGCCGATCGGCAACGGCTATCTCGGCGGCATGCTGTTCGGCGGCGTGCAACACGAACGCGTGCAGTTGAACGAACACACCCTCTGGAGCGGTTCGTCGAAAGAAGGCGACACCGGCGCGTACCAGCCGCTGGGCGATGTGCTGATCGATTGGGACGTCGCCGAAGCCGCCGATTACCGCCGGCAGTTGGACCTCAGGGACGCCACGCACCGCGTCACTTACGCCAGCGGCGACGCGACCGTCACGCGCGAAGCCTTCTGCAGTTACCCGGCCCGCGTGATGGTGCTGCGCTACACGGCGACAAAGCCGGGCAGCTTCACGGGCACGATCCGATTCAACGACGCCCACGGCGCGCCATCAATCATCAACGGTTCGAATATCACCAGCGCCGGCGCGTTGGCCAACGGTTTGGCGTACGAGACGCAGGTGAACGTGGCCCACGAGGGCGGCACGCTGTCGGCCGACGGCGCGACGCTGAAAGTGACGGGCGCGGACGCGCTGACGATCATCATTGGCGCCGCCACGTCGTACGTGGCCGACGCCGCGCGAGGGTTCTTCGGCGACCCGCCGCACGAGGCCGTCACGCGCATCGTGCGCGACGCCGTGGCGACGCCATCTGAGCAGCTGAAGCAGGCGCACGTCGCGGACTATCAGAACCTGTTCGGCCGCGTGGCGCTCGACGTCGGCCCCGCGCCCGCCGACGCCGCCCTGCTGCCGACGGACCGGCGGCTGGCGCGCTACAAGCAAACGCCCGACG
>DASVSC010000179.1:0-32068 GCA_036388295.1 Tepidisphaeraceae bacterium
AGCCAGGCGATCAGCGAGTTCAGCCAATTCCTGGTCGGCAAGGCCGCTGCGAAGGCGGCCTAGAGGCAACGGCAGGGCACGCTCTTGCGTGCCGTTCCACCAACCGCGGCACGCGATAGCGTGCCTTACGAGGAAATCAGATGGGTCTTTTCAGCCGAGCCGCTCCCGCCGTCACGCCCGACGCCCCGGCCACCGCGCCGAATGCCGAAGATGCCGCTATCGCCAGCGCCGCGGCGGTCGTGAGCGTGCCGCGCATGGTCGCCCCGAGCCGGCCGAGCATTGTCGCCGCCGCGCCGCCGAGCGAACGGCAGGTCTACACCAGCCAGCTGAAGGTCCGCATTCACCAGCAGCTGGTCGAACGCCTGGACCTGCAGAACCTCAAGACCATGGCCCCCGACGTCGTGCGCCACGAGGTGCGCGGCCTGATTCGCGAGCTGTGCCAGAACGAAAAGACCCTGCTCAGCAGCCACGAGCAGGAACGCCTGATGGACGACATCATGGACGAAACCTTCGGCCTCGGGCCGTTGGAATCGCTCCTGAAGGACTCCACGATCAGCGACATCATGGTCAACCGCTTCGACCGCATCTACGTCGAACGCCGTGGCCGGGTGGAACTGTCGGAAACACGTTTCCGCGACAACGCCCACCTGCGTCAGATCATCGACCGCATCGTCGGTCTGGTCGGCCGCCGCATCGACGAAACGCAGCCGATGTGCGACGCGCGTCTGCAGGACGGCAGCCGTGTGAACGCGATCATCCCGCCGCTGGCCCTGGACGGCCCGGCGATGAGCATTCGTCGCTTCGGCAGCAAGCCGCTGCAACTGGAAGATTTGATCCGTCACGGCGCGTTCCCGCCGGCGGTGATGGATTTCCTGGCCGCCGCCGTGCAGAGCCGGTGCAACATCATCATCAGCGGCGGCACGGGCTCGGGTAAGACGACCCTGCTGAACTGCCTGAGTCGCTACATTCCCGCCGACGAACGCGTAATCACGATCGAAGACGCGGCCGAGCTGCAGCTGCAGCAGCCGCACGTGGTGCGTCTGGAAACGCGCCCGGTGAACATCGAAGGCCGCGGCGAAGTGAACGCCCGCGATTTGGTGAAGAACTGTCTGCGTATGCGGCCCGACCGCGTGATCATCGGCGAGTGCCGTGGCGCCGAAACCCTGGACATGCTCCAGGCCATGAACACCGGCCACGACGGCTCGATGACGACCATCCACGCCAACAACCCGCGTGACGCGATGAGCCGTATGGAAGTGCTCGTCGCGATGGCCGGATTTGATATTCCGCAGAAGGCTTTGCGTTCGCAGGTCGCCTCGGCCGTCAACCTGATCATTCAGGCCAACCGCCTGGTGGGCGGCCGCCGCAAGGTGACGCGGGTGACGGAAATCACCGGCATGGAAGGGGACGCCGTGCAGATGCACGATTTGTTCCACTTCGAGCAGCGCGGCGTCGACGCCGAGGGCCACGCCGTCGGCAGCTTCGTCTGCAACGGAATTCGGCCGAAGTGCGCCGAGCGGATCGAAAACCGCGGCATCAAGCTGCCGGCCGATCTGTTCGCGCGTCGCCACATCGACTCCCTCAACTAAGCCGAGGCCTTCATGCTAGCGATCGTCTATCAAGCCCTGATTGCCCTGAGCGTGGCGGGCGTTGTCGCCTTCGTGTGGAACATGTTCCACGACGCGATGCACCGCGGCGAACAGCGTCGGCTCAAGGGCCGGCTCAGCAAATCGATCGAGCACGAGGTGCAGTCGGAACTGGGCAAGAGCATCCGCCGCCGTACCGGCCTGGACGAAGTCCAAGGCCTGCTCGGGCGGTTCGAAGTCTTCCACAACGTCAACAAAACCCTTCTGCAGTCGGCCCCGAACCTGACGCTGAAGAAGTTCCTGTACATCGTGTTGGGCTCGGCGACCGGCGGGATGCTGCTGGTGTTCCTGATCACCATGGGCATTTTCGTGTCGCTGGTGGCGGCGATCCTGGGCGGCTCATTGCCGTTCCTGGTGCTGTTGAACAAGCGCAACCGCCGTCAGAAGCTGATGGCCGACCAACTGCCCGACGCGCTGGACTTCCTGTCCCGTGCGCTCAAGGCCGGCCATTCGATGTCGACCGGCTTTCAGCTGATGGGCGAGGAATTGCCGCAGCCGATTTCGGGTGAGTTCCGCCGGGTGTACGAGCAGCACTCGCTCGGCGCGTCGATGGAAGACTCACTGCGGGCCGCGGTCGACCGCGTCGATTCAACGGACTTTGCCTTCTTCGTTACTGCGGTGCTGATCCAGCGCCAGACCGGCGGCGATCTCGGTGAAGTGCTGAACAACATCGGCTCCATGATCCGCCACCGCGTGCGCCTGCAACAGCACGTGAAAGCCAAGACGGCAGAAGGGCGGTTCACCGGTTACATCCTGGCCGCGTTCCCCGCGGTGATGTTCGTGATCAGCTACTGCCTGAACAAGGAATACGCCGGCCGGCTGCTGGATCAATCGATCGGCATCATCATGCTGACAGTCGCCTTCGCGCTGCAGCTGCTCGGTCTGTACGTCATCCGCAAGATCACGATCGTGAAAGTCTAAGGCCGAGGAGAACGCGCTATGACGATCCATCAAATCATCTTCTTCGTGTGCTCCGGCGGGGCAGTCGGCACGATCGCTTACGTGATCACCAACCTTCTCGTTGGCAAGCGCGATAACCGCCTTTACGGCCGCCTGCTGAACGAACGGCCGACCGAGACGTCGGTCGAAAAGTCGGCCGACAACGGCAACCGCGTCAAGAACATGGCCGCCAAGTTCGGCCAGGCGGCGGCGTCGCCGTTCATGATGAAGGACGGCGAAAAGAAGACCGGCGTCCGCAAGCAGCTCGCCATGGCGGGCATCTACTCGCCCGCCGCCATCAAGGCCGTGCAGGGCTTCAAGCTCATCTGCCTGATCGGCGGACTCACGGCCGGCATCGTGTTCGGCATCTCCACCGGCTACCTCTTCCTGTTCGGCGCGCTCGGCGGCCTGATCGGTTACCTGACGCCCACGATGTGGCTCAAGGGCAAGATCACCACCAACCAAAAGTTCCTGCAACTGGGCCTGCCCGACGCGCTGGACCTGATGGTGGTCTGCGTGGAAGCGGGCCTGACGGTGGACGCCGCGATGCAGCGCGTCGGCGACGAACTGGTGCTGGCCCACCCGATCATCAGCCGCGAGTTCGGCATCGCCCACATGGAAACCCGCGTCGGCCTGAGCCGGGCC
The DNA here is from genome assembly GCA_036388295.1 of Tepidisphaeraceae bacterium. Classification (GTDB taxonomy): domain Bacteria; phylum Planctomycetota; class Phycisphaerae; order Tepidisphaerales; family Tepidisphaeraceae; genus RYN-431. The sequence continues at coordinate 3,231 of DASVSC010000179.1, forward strand.
GAAGCCCTCAAGAACATGGGCACGCGGACGGGCAACCCGGCGCTGCAGCAACTGGTCGCCATGCTGGTGCAGGCCGAACGGTTCGGCACGAGCATCGCCGGCGCGCTGCGCATTCAATCGGAAACCCTGCGGGTGAAGCGCCAGCACGTGGCCGAGGAAATGGCCGCCAAGGCCAGCGTGAAGATGAGTTTCCCGCTGGTGCTGTTCATTTTCCCGGCCACGTTCATCGTGCTGGCCGGTCCGACGGTGCTGGGGCTGTTCGCCAGCGATCTGTTCAAGTAGTCGACCCTACGACCCGAAAAGAGACTTAGTCATGGACACTTATACCACCCGCATCGTGATCAGCCTGTCGGCCCTGGCCGCCGCCGCCCTGCTCTGCGGGTGCGCGAACGACAAGCTCCCGCCGATCAGCGCCAACGACCGCTTCCTGCCCGACGACGCGCCTCGGCCCGTCGACCACATCTTTGCCCAGCAGCGCGCCAACGGCGCCCGCGAAGACGGCACGCTCTACCCGCAGCACTTCAGCGGCGGCCGACTGAACAGCCTGGGCTACGCCAAGCTGTCGGCCATGAGCCAGGACCCGTCGGCCGGCAAGTTGATGGTTTATCTCGACGTGCCCAAGGGCGACGCCTTCTGGGCCGCGCAGGACAGCGTGATGAAAGCCCTGGCCCGCGGCGGCTACGCCGAGGACGGCTACACCATCGCCAGCGGCCCGAACCCGAACCTCGGCACGCCCGCCGCTGTCGGCCTGAGCGGTTTGGCCAAACAGCGCGGCCCCGACGGCGCAACCGGCCCCGATAGCGGCACGCCCGGCACGGGCACGATCGCCAAATAAAAAATCGTCTTCCGGAGAGGGAAGAGCAGATCCACCCCGACCGCTTGCGGCCGGGGTGGTGTCGTTTTGGCGTTTTCTTTTCTGATATGCGGGAAAGAGTGAGTGAATGTGACTCAGTCGAGTCCGTTTCACCTGCTCCGACCAAACACATGGGGTGGCGACTTAAGTCGCCACCCCATGTGGTGCGTTACAGGAGTTATTCTCAGGTCGTTTCTACTTCGCCGCCGTCAGTTTCACCATGACGACGCCGTGCGGCTTAACGGTTGCTTTGAGCGTGCCGTCGACCACGTCCAGGTCTTTCTGCCGCCACAAATCGCGCACCTGTTGTTTGCCGGTCATGCCGTGGGCGGCCAGTTCGGTGAACTCGGCCGATGCCTCGACCGTGCCGCGGTTGAGCAGGCAAACGGCTTTCGATCCGTCTTCCAGTGGCTTCACGTAAACGTGCACGTCGCCGACCGTGGCGACCCGCGTGGCCTGCTTACCCAGGGCGTCCTGATTGACGGCCAGTACTTCGTCGTTGGTCAGCAGATTGAGCGTGAACGGGTCGAGCTTGGTCAGATCGCAGCCGATCAGCAGCGGGGCGGCGTACATGCACCACATGGAAATGTGAGCGTACTGCTCGTTCGCCGTCAGGCGCGACGGGTGCATGCGCGATCCGACGCTGACGGTGCCGACGACGAGCATGTCCGGGTCGTTCCAGTTGCCGGGGCCGGACATCGGGGCCCAGCGTTCGTGGGCGTCGATGATGGTCGCCACGGCGACGTGGTGGTCGCGGCCGGGCTGTCTCTCCCAGTAGTCCCAGATGTCGCCGGTGGTGCGCCAAGCATCGGAATGCTGGGCCAATCCTTCGCGGTTCTGGAAAGGCGCAGAGTTCGACAGGCTGTAGACGATGTCGCGGCCGGTCGCGCGGAGCGCTTTGCTCATGAGCTCGGTGGCAGGAATGTCGTTCGGGTTCCAGTCATACTTGAGGTAATCGAATCCCCACTCGGCCCACTGATTAGCGTCGGCGGTGTCGAAGCGGTGCGGGCCGATCTTCTGGCCGGCGCGGCCGCGCTGGCGTTGGCGGTCCCATGTGCCGGCCTCATTGTCCGCGCTGCCGCCGGGATAAGACGCGTACGACGTCATCCACGGCGTCGAATAAATGCCGGCCTTCAGGCCCAAGTTGTGGATCGTGTCGCACAGGCCCTTCATGTCGGGGAACTTTTCGTTAGCCAGCAGCGATTTGTCACGGCCTTCGCGTTTGCCTTGCCAGGTGTCGTCGATGTTGACGTAGGTCCAGCCGTGGTTGATCAGGCCGCTTGAGGCGATGATCTTGGCCGAATCGAGCACGTTTTCCGCAGTGACGTTGTGGGCCCAGCTGTTCCAGCTGTTCCAGCCCATCGGCGGGGTCAGCGCGACCGTTTCGCCGACGACGATGCGGAACGACTTCTGGTTCGTGCCTTTGGCATTCGTCGCCTTCAGCGTGACCTTGGTTTCGCCGGCCTCTTTCAGGCTCCCGGTGATGCGGCCGGTCGCGGGATCGAGCTGCAACCCGTCCGGCAGGCCGTCGACGGCGAACGTCATCGGCCGGTCGCCGGTGGCGGGGATCGTGTACAGGAACGGCGACCCGGGACGCACGCCAAAAATCGTCGGCCCGTTGATGCGCGGCGTCGCCGGCGGGGGCGGCGTGAGGATCTCGGTCACGCTGATGACCGTCGGTTGTGTCGACGGCGCGCTCGCCGGCGTCGTGGTCTGTGCCCCGGCCCGGTCCGTGCCCGCCAGCACCGTGGCCACCGCGGCGGCGGCCATGGTCAGTACCCGTTTACTGCCCGAAATCAGCATTGTTTTACGCATGAAAATCCCTCGTCTTGGCCAATGGATGATGAGCCGGCCCGCCATAAAGCCGTGTTCTCATCAGGAAACCGTTCTGGTTATACGGCCGGGGGCGGCTCTTGTTTATTCCGGGCGTCGTCCGGATCAGCAACGGCGGCCCACTTTACGGTAACCCGGCGTCGCTTGCCCCTCGTGCGCGGGTGCTTACACTCGCTGCCTGAACAAAGGAAAGCCGCAAATGATCGAAAAAATCTTCAAAGCCTATGACGTCCGCTCGACATATCCCAGCCCGCTGAACGAAGACGCCGCCTGGAAGGTCGGGCACGCCACCGGCCAGTTCCTGAAGCGTGGCCGCGAGACGCATTTCGGCGGCATCAGCGTGGCCAACGAAAACCGCGTGGTCGTCGGCCGTGACATGCGTCCGCATTCGCCCGCCTTGGGTGACGCGTTGATCGAAGGCATTCGCAGCGTCGGCTTCGACGTCGTTGACGTCGGCATGATCGACACCAGCTTCATCTACTTCGCCATCAATCACCTCGACGCCGTCGGCGGCATCCAGGTGACCGCCAGCCACAACCCGATCAACTACAACGGCTTCAAAATCAGCGGCCCCAAGGCCAAGCCGATCGGCAGCACGACCGGCCTGGAAGACATCAAACGCATCGCCATGAGCCTGAAGGCCAAGGCGAACACCGGTGTCATGGGCAAGCTGGAAGAGCAGAACCTCTGGGCCGAGTACCGCAAGCACGTTTTGCAGTTCCTGCAATTGCGTCGGCCGATCAAGATCGCCATCGACGGCAGCAACGGCATGGCCGGCAAAATGGTGCCGGAAGTGTTCGGTCAGGTGCGAGATCTTGAGATTACGCCCATCCTCTTCGAAATCACCGGCAGCTTCACCCATGAGCCGAACCCCCTCGTGGAATCGAACCTGTCGATGCTGAAGGCGAAGATGAAGGAAGGCCAATACGACCTCGGTGCCTGCTTCGACGGCGACGCCGACCGCTGCATGTTCATCGACGAGAAGGGCCAGACCATCGGCTGTGACATTCTTACTGCCCTGATCGCCAAGGACTTCCTCAAGCAGTCGCCGAACAAGGGGAGCACGATCGTCTACGACCTGCGCAGCAGCCATGTGGTGAAAGACGAAGTCGCCGCCGCCGGCGGCTTGGCGAAGCGCGAGCGCGTCGGCCACGCGTTTATGAAAAAGACCCTCGCCGAAACGCACGCCGTGTTCGGCGGCGAACTGAGCGGTCACTTCTACTTCCGCGACAACTTCAACGCCGACAGCGGCGCGATCGCCTTCGCGCGCGTCCTGAGCATTCTCAGCGGCGGCCGGGGCACGCTGAGCGAATTGATCGACCCGCTGAAGCGCTACAGCCAGAGCGGCGAGCTGAACTTCCAGATCGACGACAAGGACGGCAAAATCCGCGAGCTGGCCGACGCTTACAAGAAGGGCGAAAGCGACTACCTGGACGGCCTGACGGTGGACCTGGGCGACTGGTGGTTCAACGTTCGCAAGAGCAACACCGAGCCGATGTTGCGGCTGAACCTGGAAGCCAAAACGCCGGAAATGATGCACGAAAAGCTGGCCGAGCTGAAAACGCGTCTGGGCGAGCCGGCGGAAGGGCACTAGCCGTTTTCCGCTCCAAACGTGCAGAGGCTTGGCCCGCTTCAGCGGGGCTGTCTTCGATGCTGTACCAGAGCAGGCCCGCTGAAGCGGGCCGTGCCTCACCATGCCGCGCGGGCCGGTCTTGAAGCGACGCTGGCCGCCGGGTAGGCTGTCCCGTCCCGTTGTCGTAGCTCAATTGGATAGAGCGTCGGCCTCCGAAGCCGAAGGTTGCAGGTTCGATCCCCGCCGACAACAATTGCCGCTCATGCGGTTTCAATGCCTTCTCCTCGCGGCCGTCGCCCTGACGGCCGCGTCGTGTTCTTCGCCCTCGACGTCATCTCCCCAGGAGGCCACTCAGGCCGATCCGCCGCCCACGTTTCCGTCGGCCGAGGCGGAACTGGCGTACCTGCGCGCCGAAAACGCCCGGCTACGAGGGCGGGTGAGCGGGGTGGCCCGGGAGAACATCGTCCTGCGCGAGCGCGAGGCCGTAGTCGAAGCCCGGCAGAAGGCCGTCAGCAGCGGCAAGCTGGAGCAGGGCATGAGCGTGCAGGAGGCGGCCCAGGTCATCAACGGCAGTCCCGAGCTTACGCGCGACACCTGCCAACTGGTGTCGCAGACCGGCGGCCAATGGACCTACCGCATTTTGAGCGACGCCCCGGTGACCGGCGTCGGTGCCGGATCAATCGGTTCGGTCGGGACGAACATGCGTTCCGGCCTGACGCCCACGGTGCAGACGTGGATATGCGTTTTTGATGCCAAGACCGGGAAGCTGTCCACGTTTCGGCGGGAATCGAACCGTCAGCCTTGAAACGGGCCGATTGGGCTGACCATGGAGCCCATCGCCTAAGACGTCGGCGTCACGATTGTCGTCGGCGTCGGCGACAGGACGGTTGGCGTGATCAGGGCCGTGCCGGCGGAGTCCACCAGCACTTTCGACTCTACGGGTTTGGACGTCGCCACCGGGTTCATCTGGCGGAAGACTTCGATGATCGCCAGCGTCAGTGCCACGACCACCGGCCCGACGAACAGCCCGGCCACGCCGAACGCTTGTAAGCCGCCGAGGACGCTGAAGAAGATGACCAGGTCGTGCAGGCCGGCCTTGCTGCCGACAAGGCGCGGGCGGAGCAGGTTGTCGACGGACCCAATGACGACCGCCCCCACGAACACCAGCACGCCCGCCTGCCAATACTGGCCCGTGGCGGCGAGGTAAATCGACGCCGGCACCCAGACGAGGGCGCTGCCGGCCATGGGAATCAGCGACGCAATGAACATCACAAAGCCCCACAGCACTGACGACGGCAGCCCCAGAAGCGCGAAGGTGATACCGCCCAGGAATCCCTGAATGGCCGCAATCACCATCACGCCTTGAACACTGGCTTTAATCACGTCGCGGCAGCGTTTGAATACCGCCTTTGACTGTTTTTCGTCCAGCGGCAGCAGATTGAAGGTAGCCTGCTCCACGGCGTGGGCGTCACGCAGCAGGTAGAACAGCGTGAACAGCGTGAAGGCGAACTTCACGATCACCCCGAGCACCTGCCCGGCCACGTTAATGCCGCGGCCGACGACCGTGCTGGCGTAGCCTTTGAGTTGATCGCCGATGGCGTCGGGGTTCGCCAGGTATGGGTCGGCATACGTATGAATCGTTGTGGCGAGCCGGCTGTCGCCCCTCATAAAGTCCTTAAACTTCCCGATTCCCGTTTTGACCGCGGCCACGCCGTCGTCGACTTGGGAGACGGCGGACACGCTCAGCAGCGTGATCGGGATGACCACGATCACCAGGAGCGTCAGCACGGTCACCAAAGACGCCAGCCACGGCGGCGACGGCAGCCGATTTCGCACGATCTGAAAGAACGGGTAGGTGATGACGGCCAACACGACGGACCAGATGATCACGTCGATGAACGGCAGAATGATCAGCCAGCAGAGGTAAATCGCGATCAGCGTGATCGCCAGCAGGGCCAGCCAGCGGATGTTGAAGCGTTGCATAGTGCCCTGATCGTAATGCCGCAGCCCGCGGGCCCGCCCGAGAAAAATTGTCCGCTACAGCAAACCGTGGCCGCCGGTTACAATGCCTCGTCCGCCGGCTGACGGTGGTAAGCCCATGAAAATCCGTAATTTCTCGATTATCGCCCACATTGACCACGGCAAAAGCACCCTCAGCGACCGCCTGCTGATGCGCGCCGGCGCTATCACCGAGCGCGAGTTCTCCGCCCAGATGCTCGACGACATGGACCTGGAGAAAGAGCGCGGCATCACCATCAAGGCCAGCGCCGTCACGGTCTATCACCAGCACCGCGGCGAGACGTACATGCTCAACTTCATCGACACGCCCGGCCACGTCGACTTCCACTACGAAGTCCAGCGGGCCATGCAGGCGTGCGAAGGCGCGCTGCTGGTGGTCGACAGCACGCAGGGCGTGCAGGCCCAGACGGTGGCCAACGCCTACGCGGCGACGGACGCGAACCTGGAAATCGTGCCGGTCATCAACAAAATCGACTTGCCCAGCGCCATGCCGGAGAAGGTGGCGCAGGAGATCGAGGACGTGCTCGGCTTCCCGGCCGAGGACGCGATCAATGTCAGCGCCAAAAGCGGCATCGGCATCGACGAACTGATCACCGCCCTGTGCGACCGCCTGCCCGGCCCGCGCGGCGACCCGAAGGCCCCGACCCGCGCCCTGATCTTCGACAGCATCTACGACGACTACCGCGGCGTCGTCACCTACGTGCGCGTCATCGACGGCGAACTCCGCAAGGGGATGAAAATCCGGTTCATGGGCACGAACAAGCTCTACCAGATCAACGACCTCGGCAAGCACACCCCACGCCGCACGCAGGTCGACAAAATCGGCCACGGCGAGGTGGGCTACATCGTCGCCGCCATCAAAGACCTGCACGACGTACGCGTCGGCGACACCATCACCGAAGAAGACAACAAGGCCACCGAACAACTGCCCGGCTACAAGCCCGTGCAGCAGATGGTTTACTGCGATTTCTATCCCAGCGGCAAAACGCAGTACGACGAACTGCGCGATGCCATGGACCGTCTCAGCCTGAACGACGCCAGCTTCAGCTTCGACCCGGAAAACAACGACGCCCTCGGCTTCGGCTTCCGCTGCGGCTTCCTCGGTTTGCTGCACATGGAGATCATCCAGGAACGGCTGGAACGTGAGTTCAACATCGAAGTGATCCAGACCGCGCCGACGGTGACGTACGAAATCCTGATGACCGACGGCACGACCAAGCGCATCGACAGCCCGAGCGAACTGCCCGATCTGACCAACGTCGAAGAGATTCGCGAGCCGTTCATCAATATGCAGCTGATCCTGCCGCAGGACTGCGTCGGCAATATGATGCGCATCTGCGAAGAGCGTCGCGGCGAGTACAAAAAGACCGAATACCTCGGCAATACCGGCCGCGTAATTCTGGGCTATGAGCTGCCGCTGGCGGAGATCATTTACGACTTCTACGACCGCCTGAAAAGCGCCACCAAGGGCTACGGCACGATGGACTACGACGTCATCGGCTTCCGGGCGGGCAACCTGGTGAAAGTCGACATCCTGGTCAACGGCGACCGCGTCGATGCCCTTAGCATCATCCAGCACCGCGACATCGCCGAGATGCGCAGCCGCAAGCTGCTGGTGCGGCTTAAGGAAGAGATCGAACGCCACCTGTTCGAAATCCCCCTGCAGGCCGCCATCGGCGGCAAAGTCATCGCCCGCGAGACGATCAAGAGCATGGGCAAGAACGTCACCGCCAAGTGCTACGGCGGCGACATCAGCCGTAAGAAAAAGCTGCTGAGCAAGCAGAAGGAAGGCAAAAAGCGGATGAAACGCATGGGCAGCGTGGACATTCCGCAGGAAGCGTTTTTGGCGATTTTGGAGGCGGGGGATTGACCGCCTCATTTTGCCGATAGGACAGGCATGGGTGAGCTTCTCGGTCGACTGTTTCAGGAGTGGATAGGCTTTGAAGCCATTTTTGGCGGTTTGTTCGTCGCATTCGGAATCTGGTGCATCGGCTTCATCGGAAGTGAGTTACGCGTGCGCCGCCTTCTGTCGGCTGTCCTTTTGGCGGGGAGCGGCGTTGCGTTTACGACACTGGGTGTCGTCCTTGCCGACGATCATGATTCGATGGGAATCTTGAAAACAGCAGTCATGGGCGTGTTTTATTTCTCACTTTTCCGCGGCCTGTCTGGGACGTCGAGGCTGCCGACGGGAACCGCCGAGTGAAGCGTCCGACCACCCTCGGCATCATCGCCGGCGAAGGCGTGTTCCCGATGCTCGTCGCGCGCGGGGCGCGGGCGGCCGGCATGCGGACGGTCGCCATCGGTTTGGCCGGCAGTGTTTGGCCGGAAGTGGAAAAGGAAGTCGACGTCTTCCGCACCGTCGGCCTGACGCGGCTGGGCAGTTGGGTTCGGGAACTGAAACGCAACGGCGTCGACGAAACCATCATGGTCGGCCGCGTTCGCAAAGTGCAGCTGTATTCCCGCTGGAGTTGGATCAAGTACATTCCCGACGTCCGCACGCTGCGGCTGTTCGTGACGCAGATTCGGAAAGACAAACGCGACCAGACGCTGCTGCTGTCCTTATGTGATGCCTTGGCTGCTGAAGGGTTTCCGTTGAGTGATTCGACCAAATATTGCCCCGACCAGTTGGCCACGCCCGGCGTGATGACGCGGCGTCAGCCGTCAACGGCCGTGTGGGCGGACGCGCGGTTCGGCTACGAGCTGTGCACCACCATCAGCCGGCTGCAGATCGGCCAGGCCATCGCCATTGCCGACCAGAACGTGATCGCCGTTGAGGCGCTCGAAGGCACAGATCGCATGATCGCCCGCGCCGGCGAACTGTGTAAGCGGGGCGGGTGGACGCTGATCAAGGTCGCCAACACGAACGCAGACATGCGCATCGACGTGCCGACGGTCGGCGTGCAGACGATCGAGAAACTGAAGGCCGCCGGCGCGGCCTGCCTGGTGCTGACGCCGGGCAAAACGATCATGCTGGAGAAACCGAAGGTAATCGAAGCCGCCGACCGGCTGGGCGTCGCCATCGTCGGCTACGAGGGCGGCCAGTGACCGTCCGCGTGAAATGCTTCGCGATTGCCCGCGATTTGGCCGGCTTCGCCGAGAGGTCGTTTGAACTGACGCAGGACGCGACGGCTGGCGAAGCATTGGCCACGATCGTGGCCCAGTTTCCGGCGCTGGCGGTGCACGCGAACCGGTTGGCGTTGGCGGTGAACTTGGAATACGTCGATCGATCCCACGTTTTGCGCGACGGCGATGAACTGGCGTTGATCCCGCCCGTCAGCGGCGGGGCGTTAGTGACTTCGTGAGTGAAGGCGATAATAGAGCCCCGCGGCCTTGAAGGTAGCGATGGCTTGGGTGGCAAGGCTTGTACTCAAGCCTTGGCATGTCGCCAGAAGACAAGGCTTGAGTACAAGCCTTGCCACCCAAACGCTACGGCCAAAACCGCGTCGCTCTAGTTGATCGTGTCAGCGATCGACTTCGCCCATCACGATGTCGATGCTGCCGACGATCGCCGGAATGTCACCGATCAGCACGCCCGGCACCAGTTCCGGCAGCACCGCCAGGTTCACGAAGCTGGGCCCGCGGATCTTAACGCGGTACGGGATCGGCCCGCCCTGGCTTTCGATGTAGAAGCCGAGATGCCCGCGCGGGTTTTCAGCCTCCACGTACACCTCGCCGGCCGGCACCTTCATGGCCCGCGGGATTTTCGCCCGGAACAGCCCGTCCGGCAGCATCGCCAGGCACTGACGGATGATTCGGCAGCACTCGACCATTTCGGCCATTTTCACCCAATAGCGGTCCCAGCAGTCGCCGAGCGTGCCCACTTCGCCACGGCCGACGCAGACGTCGAAGTCCAACTCCGGGTAGACGCTGTACGGCCGGTCGCGGCGAAGGTCCATCGGGATGCCGCTGCCGCGGATCATCGGGCCGCTGAGCGTGTAGTCGATCGCCTGCTGCCGCGTGACCACGCCCAGGTTGGCCGTGCGCTTGATGAAGATCGGGTTGTGCGTGAGCAGGCGGTTGTATTCGTCGATCTTCGGTTCGAAGTAATCGAGAAACTCGATCAGTTTGTCCGCGAACCCTTCGGGCAGGTCCCAGGTCACGCCGCCGATGTTGATGTAGCTGAGCGTCAGGCGTGCGCCGCACAACTGTTCGAACAGATCAAGAATGTATTCGCGTTCCCGGAAGGCGTACAGGAACGGCGTAAACGCGCCCAGGTCCAGCCCATACGTGCCGAAGCTCACCAAGTGCGACGCGATACGGTTCAGTTCGACGGCAATGACGCGGATGAACTCCGCCCGCCGCGGCACGCTGATGCCGGCCAACTTTTCGACGGTCATCGACCAAGCGAGGTTGTTGTTCATCGCCGCCAAGTAGTCCAGGCGGTCGGTGTAGCCAATGTATTGGTAGTACGGCAGGTTCTCCGCGATCTTTTCCTTGCAGCGGTGCAGGTAGCCCAGATGCACGACGGCCTGCGTGACGATTTCGCCTTCGGTGCGCAACTCCAGGCGCAGCACACCGTGTGTGCTGGGGTGCTGCGGGCCCATGTTCAGGATCATCTCCTCGCCGTGCGTGGCGACTTGGCCCTGTTCGTGCTCGCCGGGGGCGAGTAAGAACTTGCGGTCGATGATGGGCGTTTCGGCGGCGTGCAACGGACACGATAATAGGGGATGGCGTGCGGTAAGAAAACGTGTATAGTCTGACCCGGAAAAACGAGAAGAAAAAGGCCAATAGGGGCCTTTTAGAAAAGAATGGACTGAGGTTCCCCCACCATGCCGGACGAACTCCCGCCTCCCGCGGCCCAAGAAGCCGAAGACACGATCGAAAAACAGCAGGTCGTCACCAGCGTCCCCCGCGACGAAATGGGCGACGTTCATGAACTGGCCATCGAGCTGATGGACGCCGTGTCGAAGCTGCCCGACGGCGACGTCGTCAACGAAATGCTCGCCACCAGCCTGAAGCTGCTGCGCGACCGCAACACCCGCGCGGACCTGAAGCTGATCAACACCAGCATGAAAGAGCTGCGCTACGCGCTGAAGGTGTTCGAGCCGTACAAGGAAACCCGCAAGATCAGCATCTTCGGCAGCGCCCGCACGCCCGAGACGCACCTGGACTACCTGGCCGCCGTCGACTTCGGCAAGCGCATCGTCGAGCGCGGCTGGATGGTCATCACCGGCGCCGGCGGCGGCATCATGGCCGCGGGCCACGGCGGGGCGGGGGCCAAGCCCAGCTTCGGCCTGGCCATTCGGCTGCCGTTCGAGCAGAAGACCAACGAGTTCATCGCCGAAGACCCGAAGCTGATCAACTTCAAATACTTCTTCACGCGCAAGCTCATGTTCGTCCGCAGCAGCCACGCCATCGCCGTCTTCCCCGGCGGCTTCGGCACGATGGACGAAGGTTTCGAAGTGCTGACGCTGATCCAGACCGGCAAGGCCCCGCCGCTGCCGATCGTCTTCGTCGACCACGACGGCAGCAGCTTCTGGCGCGACTGGGAAACCTACGTCCACAAGCAACTCCTCGGCAGCCGGCTCATCAGCGAAGAAGACTTGCACCTCTACAAGATCACCCAGAGCGTCGACGAGGCCATGGACGAAGTGACGAACTTCTATCGGGTTTTCCACAGCACGCGCTACGTGCGCGACACGCTGGTGGTCCGCCTGAACGCCAAACCGTCAGCCAAGCAGATCGAGGAATTGAACCGCCGGTACTCGGGGATATTGGTCAAAGGCCAGATCGAGCTGACCGAGCCGTTGCCGCAGGAAAAGGACGAGCCGTCGCTGCAGCACTTGCCGCGGATCAAGATGAACTTCAATCGCCGGGAGCACGGCATTTTCCGGACGATGATCAACTACTTGAACGCGGAAGTGAGCTAGGCGTTCGTAAGTGTGCGGCCGGTCGACAATGTTGTTCCTGTCATTTTACGCGCTCATTTTGGAACAAATGAATCCCAACCGCCGGCCAGACCATAACTAACGGCCGGGCCGTTGCGCGCTACCCCGCCCAGCGACTTACGCCGCTCAAAACGGCCTCCGGTTCCCTCTCCCGGTATGGCCAGGAGAGGGGTAGGGTGAGGGCCGACGACGATCGGCGTCATCGGTCGGAGCGGCATTCGGTGGTGGGTCATTTTTCACTTCTTCGTTATTCGCGTTCGTGACAGAAAGCCCTCACCCTACCCTCTCCCGGCCATACCGGGAGAGGGAACTCCGGCTGGCCGCGAATGTGCGGGGCAGCCCGGGCCTCTTCGTTCTATCGCTGTGCGCGGCAGAAGTCGGACAAAAAGCAGACTACTTTCGATCAAGCCTTCCGCAGCCGCTTCGTCACAGCCGCCTCCGCCTCGGCCCGTTCGCGCAGCACCGCCGGCCCCGTCGGGCAACACGGCAGCAGCACGCACGCCTCGCACAAGGGCTTACGCGCCTGGCACACCGCCCGGCCGTGGTGGATCAGCAAATGCGACCAGAGCGTCCATTCGTCCTGCGGCACGATCGGGATCAAATCCTGCTCGATCTTCACCGCGTCGCTCGGGTGCTTCGTCAGGCCAAGGCGGTTGCCCAGACGCGTCACGTGCGTGTCGACCGTCACGCCGATGTTGATGTCGAACGCATTGCCCAGCACCACGTTCGCCGTCTTACGCCCCACGCCGGCCAGTGCGTGAAGCTCCTCCATCGTCCGCGGCACCACGCCGCCGTGCCGTTCGACCAGGGCCGCCGCCATCGCGCGGATGTTGGTCGCCTTGGCCCGGAAGAAGCCGGCGGATTTGATGTAGCGTTCCACTTCTTCCTGCGGCGCGTCGGCGTAGTCCTGCGCGGTGCGGAAGCGCTTGAACAGTTCGATCGTCACGATGTTCACGCGCTCGTCGGTGCACTGGGCCGACAAGATTGTGGCCACCAGCAATTCCAGCGGCGTGGTGAAGTTCAGCGAACACTTCGCGTGCGGGTACGCCTGCTTCAACAACGGCAAGATGACGTTGACCCGCTCGCGACGCGTGCGGACGAGTTTCGATTCGGACTTTGGCATGGGGCAGGAAATTTAGCCGCAGATGGACGCAGATGAACACAGATAAGAAGCAGCGAAATAGAAGAGCCCGCCAGTTTATCTTCGCTTATCTGTGTTCATCTGCGTCCATCTGCGGCCACTTTCTTTCTGTCTAAACAGTCCGCCGCTCACTTCGGCAGCAGCGATGCGGCCGTCGGCAGGAAGTTGGCGCTGAACAGGATCATGCCGAGCAGGGCGAACAGCAGGTTGCGGACGACCGAGAACAGTTCGTTGCTGTATCGGTCGAACCGGTCGAGTTCCGCGTTGGCTACGTCCGGGTCGTCGGCGTGTTCGATGTAGGTCGCGCGGTGCCGCAGCACTTTCGGCAGAACCACGCGCCAGCCGTAGACGAGGCAAAGCACGGCGCCGACGTACAAGCCGCTGACCATGATCGGCAGCATCAGTGCGACGCCGCTGCGGTCGACGAAAAACCACTGCCCCACCAGGGCCGGCAGCAGCACGGTCGCGCAGACCGCCTGCAGCTTGAACAGGACCGAGAGCAATTCGCCGACGATCATGCTGGCCAGCAGCGTGCTGTGCTGGGCGTCCAGATTCACGCTCAGCACACGCGGCAGCGTCGGGTCCGCCTCACGCGTCACGCGCAACACGATCGGCGGCACAATCGCGCTCAGCAACACCGCGCCGAACCAGGTCGATAACATCAGCCAAAACAGGGAAGCAACAAGCGCGTGCATAGACGGCAACAGTAGAAGCGGCGGCCGGGCGGGACAAGCGCGGGGGCTATGTGCGACTTCTGGAAAACGAGTGAGCCACCGATGAACACAGATGAACACGGATAAGAGAAGAAAAGGATGGCGGAAATGTCACTGCGATTTTCGTTGTTCTCTTATCCGTGTTCATCTACGGCTTATATTCTTCTTCCGGCCGTACTTCGGTGCCTTCGACCCAGGTGCGGGTGCCGTCGGTCCAGACTTCCTGCTTCCAGATGGCGGCCACCTGTTTCAGCGAGTCGATCAGGAACCGGCACGCCTCGAACGACGCGGCCCGGTGCGGCGTGCTGACGGCGATTACCACGCTCGGCTCCGCCAGGCCGACCCGGCCGGTGCGGTGCAGCACCACGCACTTCACGACCGGCCATTTCGCCCGTGCGCTCGCCACTAAAACGGCCAGTTGTTTGCGGGCGAGGTCGCCGTAGGCTTCGTAATCGAGCGCGACCAAGTCCGCGCCGTCGGCCCGTTTTTCGCTGCGCGTGGTGCCTAGAAACACGTCGATGCCGCCTGCAGCCGGGTCGGCGACGAAGGCAACGGCGGCGGCGGTGTCGAGCGGGTCGGCGGTGATGTCGATTCGGTCGTTCATGGCGTTCGGGGCAGAGGCCGGGTGGCCCGCAGAAGTCGGTCGCGGACGGCCGCCCAGGCGGGCACGTCGGGCGGCAGTTCGATGTAAATCGCGTCGAGATCCTGCGTGTCCAGCAGCCGCAGGCGCGCGTACAGATTGCGGGCGTACGCGGCGGCGTCAAGCGTCGGCTCCAGCACGACGGCGTTGGTCAGATCAATTCCCTGGCGCTGGTGAGCTTCGAAGCGGTAAGCGGGCGTGCGCGGGGCGTAATGGACCGGGAATTGCCCGGGAGATTTCAGAACGTCAGACGCCCCGGCGCGAGCCGTGAGTTCTTCGAACGTCTGAGAATCCGCGGCATCCGACACGCGCAACACCGCTTCGATCTGCGCGAGCGTGATGTGTCCGGGCCTCAAGACTTTGATGAGATCCCCTGTCACGTCCACAACCGTAGACTCAATACCGACCCGGCACGGCCCGCCGTCGAGTACGACGGGCACGCTGTCGCCGAACTCGTCGCGTACGTGCCGGGCCGTCGTCGGCGAGACGCGGTTCGACCGGTTCGCGCTCGGGGCCGCCAGCGGGCCGTCGAAGCGGCGCAGCAGGTCCAGCGCCAGCGGGTGGGCCGGTACGCGCAGGCCGACGGTGGGGCCGCCGGCGGTGACGACGGGCGGGATCAAATCATTCCTGCGCACGACAATCGTCAAAGGCCCCGGCCAGAATGCGGCGGCCAGCTTCTCGGCGGCGGCGGGCCAGTCGGCGGCGCAACGCCGCGCCGCCTCGGTGTCGGCCACGTGCACGATCAACGGGTTCGTGCTCGGGCGGCCCTTCAGGGCGAAAATCATTTCGACCGCGTCCGCCCGCCGCGCGTCGGCGGCGAGGCCGTACACGGTTTCGGTCGGCAGACCGACGACGTAACCGCGGCGGAGTTCGGCAAGGGCCCGCTCAATCATCGGCGGCCTCGGCCTTGGCGATGCCGCTGTCGACCAGCCACTTGGCGGCGGCGCCGGAATCGCTGCTGATCAGAAACACTTCCTGCACCGTGCCCGGCCCGACGTACTGGCATTTCAGCCCCGCGTCGGTGTCGTACTGCACCTTGAACGCGTAATCGCCTTTCCCGCGACGGACCTTGATCCGCCCCGGCACGATCCGGCTGATGTGCGGGCAGTCACGGACGATTTTGTCGAGGATCGCGTCAAGCCCGCCGACCCGGCCGTGCTGACGCTTGATCCGGCCGAACTTCATGGGGGCAGTGTAAGAAGGCTGGTGGCTGGTGGCTAATGGCTGGTGGCTGTAGACGGCAGATGCTTGACGGAACGGGGGTTTCTTCGTCTTTTGTCTTCAGCAACTAGCCACCAGCCCAAGGACCTCATGCCGCTCAATCCCGGTGACACCGCCCCCGACTTCGCCCTGATGGACCAGAACTTTCGCAAGGTGAAGCTGTCAGACCTTAAAGGCCGCACCGTCGTGCTGCTGTTTTATCCGATGGATTTTTCGCCCGTCTGCACGCAGGAGCACTGCGGCTTCGGGCCGGCCATCGGGCAGATCGCGCCCGACGCCGGGACGGTCGTCTTCGGCGTTAACTGCGACCACCCGTTCAGCCACGCCGCGTTCAAGAAGCAGTACGGCATTCCGTACGACCTGCTCAGCGACCCGACCCGTGCGATGGCTAAGGCGTACGACATGTTCAGCGGCCTGGAGCCGTTCAACTGCGCCAAACGCGGCACTGTGGTGATCGGGCCGGACGGGCGGATTCGAAGCTGGAGCGAAGCGGGCGTGGACGAAGTTCGTACGCCGGAGTCGCTGGTGGCCGTGGCGTCGGCGTGACGCGGCTGCCCGTATTCCTCTGGTTCCCTCTCCCGGTATGGCCGGGAGAGGGTTAGGTTCTGTCTCCTAAGGGTAACCGAAGATAGATCGTGATCATCGCGAGCGTGACCATGGCCTCGAAGTTGACTGCCAGTTTCTCGAAGCGGGACGCGATGCGGTGGCAGTGCTTGAGCCGGCCCACGCACCGCTCGACCACGTTGCGGCCGCGGTACGCCCGGGCGTCGAACGGCTCACGCTCCCGTCGCCCGTCGGTCAGGTGCTCATTGGCCCGCATCGGAATGACGATGCCGACCCGGCGTCGCTTCAGCCAGTCGCGGATCCGGTCCGAGCTGTATCCCTATGTCGGCGGCCAAGGCCCCCGGCAGCCGGTGCCGCGGCGTGTTGCGACGCGTCGCCTCGACCAGCGGCCCGAAGGCCGGGCACTCGTTGCGGTTGCCGCCCGTCACGACGAAGCCGATCGGCAGGCCGTTCGCTTCGGTCGCCAAGTGCAGTTTCGTGCCCATCCCGCCGCGGGATAAGCCCAGGGCGTGGTCCTCGGGCTCGCCCGGAGGATTGCCCTTTTTTTTTCGCCCCCGCGGCGGGGTGGCCGCTTCGGATGCTCGTGGAGTCGACGTTCCAGCGGGCGTAGTCGAGCAGGCCCGCACGGCCGGCCCGCAATCGCAGGCACCGCAGGACGCGGGCCCAGGTGCCGTCGGCGCGCCAGCGGCCCAGCCGCTTGTGGGCCGTCTGCCAGGGGCCGTAGCGGTCGGGCATGTCCCGCCACGGGGCGGCGGTGAACAGGACCCAGAGAATGCCGTGGACCACCTGGCGGTGGTCGCGGAACGACCGCCCCCGCGTCCGCTGTGGCGGCAAGAGCGGGCGGACGAGCGACCATTGCCGGTCATCGAGTTCATACCTGTGCATCCGTGCACCTCCACCCCTACTGTAGGTGTGAAGGGCTTAAGAGACACAACCTAGGTTGTGTCTGATGGGTCAGGTGAAGCCTGGAACTTCGAGTTCGGAGGCATTGTTGAAGCCCGTTGAAGACACTTAAAACACATTTCCGTCCCGCACGACCACCCAAACAATTGCCGTTCAAATGACCCATCAGACACAACCTAGGGTGAGGGCTTCCGACGAAGTGCGCGGTGAGCGCAAACTAGGGTCGACGTGCAATCGGCGCAGAATGCATCTTTATGTCGGCTTGCTCTCACCAGCGGGCAAAGCCCTCACCCCAGCCCTCTCCCGGCCATACCGGGAGAGGGAGCAAGAGGCCGTTCGGCGTCAGGCGATCACATCTGTTCCGGATGCTCGATCCCCAGCAAATCCAGTCCTAGCGCCAGCGTGCGGGCTGTCAGGTCACACAGGGCCAGTCGGCTGCTGCGCGTCGGCTCTTCGCTTTTGAGGACCGGGCACTTCTCGTAAAAGCCGCTGAACTTCGTGGCCAATTCGTACAGGTACTGACACAGCACGTGCGGCTTCAGATCGCGGGCGACCGTGTCGATGACCTCGCCGAGCCGCAGCACGTGCTTGGCCAGCGTCAATTCTTCGGGCGCGTCCAGGTGCAGCGCCGCGCCGGCGGTGTATGCGTCGGCCCGGCGGAAGATCGAGCGGATGCGGGCGTGGGCGTATTGCAGGTACGGCGCGGTGTTGCCGTCCATGGAGAGCATCGTGTCGAAGTCGAACGTGTAATCGCCGAGGCGGTCTTTGGAGAGGTCGGCGTATTTGATCGCGCCGATGCCGACGGCGTGGGCAATGCGCTGCCGGTCGGCTTCGGGCATCTCCGGGCTTTTCGCGGAGACGACGGCCATCGCGCGCTGTTCGGCTTCCACCAGCAAGTCGGCCAGCTTCACTGAGTCGCCGGAGCGGGCTTTGAACATTTTGCCGTCACTGCCGAGGACACTGCCGAACGCGGCGTGTTCCAGCACGGCGTCGTCCGCCCAGCCGGCGCGGCGGGCGACATCGAACACCTGCTTGAAGTGCTGCGCCTGCGGCGTGCCGACGAAGTAGATGATTCGCTTCGCCCCCAGCGTGCCGACGCGGTAGCGAATGGCGGCCAGGTCGGTGGTCGCGTAGCCGTAGCCGCCGCCGGTCTTTTCCAGGATCAGCGGGGCCTCGACGCCGGGCGTGAAGGCGACGGTCGCGCCTTCGCTTTCGGCGGCCACGCCGCTGGCTTTCAGGTCGGCGACGTTAGCGGGCAGCATTGGGTTGTAAAAAGACTCGCCGCGCTCGTCGGCGGCGGTAAGGCGAACGCCGAGCGTGTCGTAAATCGGCTGAAAATGACGGCGGCTCTCGGCGACGATCTGCTGCCACATCGCCAAGGCGTCCGGCTCGCCGCCTTGCAGGCGTACGACAGTAGCCCGGGCGGTGTCGGCAAACGCGGGGTCGGCGTCGAAGCGTTTGCGGGCTTCCTTATAAAACGTGTCGAGGTCTTCGATGCGGGCGTCGCTGGTCGCGGCGGTGTCGCGCAAATAGGCGATCAACATGCCGAATTGGGTGCCCCAGTCGCCGACGTGGTTCTGGGCGATCACAGAATGGCCTTGGAACGACAAAACGCGGGCGACAGCGTCGCCGATGATCGTGCTGCGGAGGTGGCCGACGTGCATCTGCTTGGCGACGTTCGGGCCGGAATAATCGACGACGACTGTCTGCGGCGTCGGCACGCGCGGCACGCCGAGGCGTTCGTCCGCGGCGAGCGTCGCCGACTGCCGCTCCAGCCACGATTTCGCCAAGGTAATATTGATGAAACCGGGCCCGGCGATGTCGATTTTCTCGGCCATGCCGCTGACGTCGCCGACGGCCGAAACCAGCGTTTGGGCCACGTCACGCGGCTTTTGCTTCAGGCGTTTGGCGATCGCCATGGCGGCGTTGCATTGGTAGTCGCCGAATCCGACACTGGTCGTAGGAACTACGGAGGGGTCGACGTCGTATAAGTCAGCGGACAGCCCGCGGATGGCGTGGGCGAAGGCGTCGCGAAGCGTGTCGAGCGTGGTCGGCATAGCGGTTTCAATCGAAAGCGGGCGAGGCTACCATACGGCGTCGTCCAAGTCCTGCCCGGGGTCACCCGGTGGTCCGTGGTTGGGCCCCTTAGTTTGGCTTTTGAGTCGTTGCACAGGATCCGTCCAATGAACAAGTGGGTTGTCAGCGCCGTGGCTTCGGTCGTTTTGTCTGCGATGCCGTTGCTGGCGGCCGGCCCGGCCACCGCGCCGTCGGCCATTCTGGACGCCATCCGCACCGGCGACTGGGGCGTGATCCCGCAACGGCTGAAACTGCAGTCGGCGTCGGCGGGGGCGCTGGTCGAGCCGGACCAGGGCAAAGTGGCCAACTGGATCGACGACTACCGCGGCCTTGGCGACCGCTTCCAGGCCGAACGCAAAAAGGCGTACGACAACGCCATGCGCGACACCCGCACCCTTCAGGGCGGCGGCTATACCGACTTGGCCATGGACAGCGTGGCTGAATGCTTCACGCTGGCGTCGGACAAGCCGGCGCTGGTGTCGTCGTCGTGGGTCAAACAGCTCAGCACCGACGCCGTGACCGCCGCCACCAAAGCCGCCGACAACGGCGAATGGTTCAAGGCCCGCCGCATCTACAGCAACTTAAGCGTTCTGGAGCCGACCGAGCCGCGCTGGACGCGCCTGGCCGAGGAAATGTTCCGCCGCGTGCGGATTCTGACCCGCTACGCGCCCGATTCGGCCGCCGACGTGCTGAGAAAGGAGCTGGATTACCGCAAGACGGCCCGCAAGTTCCTCGTCGCCAGCACCCAGCCCAGTGCCGCGGCGACGCAGCCGGAAGAGAAAGTCGAATCCAGCGACCAGATCAGCCAGAACCTCAAGAGCGACTGGAAGACCGAACTCAACGGCATCGAAATGCGCATGCTCCGCGAGGCCTTGCAGGACGCGAAGCTTAATTACTACAAAGACGTCAAGTACGACCAGCTGCTCGCCGGCGGCTTACGCGCCATGCGCGTGTTCGCCACCACGGCCGGCATGGAAACGGCTTTCCCCAGCATCGGCGATAAGAACAAGCATGCGCAGTTTCTGGAGGTCATTGATGAGCAGTTGCGGATGATCCAGAACCGCCCGGTCGACGCCGACAGGCTGAACAGCGTGCTGAACCTGCTGTCGGCCGCCAACCTGCAGACGCTGGATCTGCCCGACCAAGTCCTCATCAGCGAGTTCGCCGACGGCGCCTTCAGCACCCTCGACCCGTTCAGCAGCATGATCTGGCCGAACGACATGGACGAGTTCCGCACCACGACGCAGGGCGAGTTCAGCGGCGTCGGCATCCAGATTCAGGACGTCGACGGCATCATCACAGTCATCAGCCCGATCGAAGACAGCCCCGCCCTGAAGGCCGGCATTCGCGCGGGCGACGTCATCACGCAGATCAACGGCAAAAGCGCCAAGGGCATCACCAGCCTGCAGGCCAAACGCCAGATCACCGGCATGACGGGCACCACCGTCATCCTGACCATCCGCAGCCCGGACGACCAGGTGAAGGATTACATGCTCACCCGCCAGACGATCAAGGTCAGCAGCGTCAAAGGCTGGACGCACCCGCCCGAGGGCGGCTGGAACTACATCATCGATGCCGACCAAAAAATCGCCTACGTGCGGCTGAGCAACTTCACGAAGGAAAGCAGCAACGAGCTGGCTGATGCGATCGAGAAAATCCGCCGTGACGGGGCCAAGGCGATGATCCTTGATTTGCGCGGAAACCCCGGCGGCCTGCTGACGGCGGCGGCCGAAGTTGCCGACAAGTTCCTGCCCGGCGGCAAGATCGTCAGCACGCAGTCGCTACGCGACCTCGCCCCCGAAAGCCGCATCGAGGCCCACAGCACCGACGACGACGTGAAGCTGCCGATGGTGGTGATGGTCAATCAGTACAGCGCCAGCGCCAGCGAGATCGTCAGCGGCGCGCTGCGCGACCTGAAGCGGGCCACCATCGTCGGCGAACGCTCGTTCGGCAAAGGCAGCGTCCAAATGCTCTTCCCGCTCGAAAAACAGCGGGCATACCTGAAGCTGACCACCAGTCACTACTACCTGCCCAACGGCAAATGCATTCACCGCGAGGAAAATAGCACCGAGTGGGGCGTGGACCCGGACCTGAAGGTGGAATTGACGCCGGACCAGACGCGCAAGCTGATGGGCGTTCGTAGCGACCTGGACGTCTTGCGCGACAAGCCGGCCTCGGCGGCGGAGTTGAAACAGTCGACCGACGCCGTTCTGGACGCCGATTTGCAACTCGACGCCGCCCTGTTGGTGTTGCGCCTGCAGCTGGCGGGCAGCCCGACAGGATAAACTGAACCTAACCTAAGTGCAGATGCCGGCGGGGTAACCCGCCGGCTACCTCAGGCAAAGCGCCGCGGTGCTATTTGAGAAACCCTTGACAATCTCCGGGCAGGCACGACAATCGTCCGCCCATCGCAGTCGTAGCTCAATTGGATAGAGCACGAGCCTACGAAGCTCGGGGTTGGAGGTTCGATCCCTCCCGACTGCATCAACCTAAGTCACGCTGAACACAGAACTTGTGTACCTGCCCGTGTGGGTAGTGCGGCTCGAAAGCGACTGATTGACGGTAATTCGTACCGCCAATCGCCCCGTTTAGAGGCGCACATCATGGCCCGCTAAAAAGCCAACCACGTCCCGACCTACCGGCTCCACAAGAAATCCGGACAGGCGATCGTCACGATCAACGGTGACGACAGTTATCTCGGCAAGTTCGGAAGCCCCGGGAGCCGCAAGAAGTATGGCGCACTCATCGCCGCCTATGCCGCCCACCATCCCGGCAACGTCGAGGGCGGGGCGGTCCTCATGGCTGCCGCTGCCGCGGCCACCAGCGACGGGGACGGCCCGAACGTCGAACAGGTCATCGTCGCCTTCTGGCAGCACGCAGAGACGTACTACAGGGACAAGGACGGCCAGCCCACGGGCGAGGCGCAGAACTTCCTCTACTCGTTGCGTGTCCTGCGCCGCTTGTTCGGCACGATGCCGGCTGCGAAAGTCGATTCCGAAACCCTTGAAGCCTGTCGCGACGAGATGATCGCCGCCAAGTTGGCGCGCAACACGATCAACCGACGAATCGGTCGCATCCGGCAGATGTTCAAATGGGCCGCCAAGAAAAAGATGGTGCCCGCCGCAGTGTTCGTGAGCCTGACGACCGTGGAGGGCTTGAAGGCCAACCGCAGCAAGGCCCACGAGACGGAACGCGTCAAACCCGTAGCCGATGCCCACGCACGCGCAGTGATCGCAGCGGCGGGGCGGGTACTGTCCGCCATGGTCGAGCTTCAGCTGCTGACAGGGATGCGCAGCGGCGAAGTCGTCACCATGCGCACGGCTGACATCGAGCGGGGCGGGGACGTGTGGGTCTACACGCCCCGCAAGTTCAAGACGCAGCACCTAGGCCACGAACGCCCCGTCTATCTCGGCAAGCGGTGCCAGGAGATTTTGACGCCGTTCCTGAAGATGGACGGCAACGCATACCTGTTCAGCCCCGCCGAGGCCGAGGCGGATCGACTCGCGGCCCGGACGGCCGCACGCAAGACTCCCGCCGGCCCTGGTCGCAACGCCCCCGGCACGAATAGGAATGCGAACCCGGTGAAGAAGCCGGGCAACAGCTACACCGTTCGAAGCTATGCGAAGGCCGTCTACCGTGCATGCGCCCGTGCGTTCCACGCGCCAGCCAATGCGGACGCCGCCGCGGTCAAGGCGTGGAAGGTGGCGCATCGCTTCCATCCGCACCAGTTGCGGCACGCCGCGGCCACGCGTTTCCGCCGGGAATACAATCTGGACACCGCGCGCGCTCTGCGCGGCCAAAAGACGATGGAAGCCGCCGCGATCTACGCCGAAATGGACAACGGCAAGGCCCGCGAAGTGATGCGCGTCAGCGGATGATAGCCGTGTAAAGCACACCATCACGGTAGCCTCGCCAGTCGTTGTCGGATCGGTCGAGGATCGCCTGTAAGGTCGATTCGTAGTTGAGGCTGCTTCGGTTCGTGTCCTTCAAAACGTACCCGCCGTCCACTGCGCCGAGTGTGATAGCGTGACAATCTGAGCCAGCACCTGTCACACCGCAGACATAGAGGGAGTCGGTGTCGCGAAGGCGAGACTCGATTTCTTGCGTAATGACGTGCCGAGCGAAAAACGTCCCCGAAAATCTCTGGCGACACGACGCGAAGAAGGGAACTGCTGACCAATCGTGAATGCCAAGCACGCGGAGGCTCCATGGAAGGTTGTCGCCGCGTTCGGTCGGATGATTACTATCCGCTGGTGGATGGAGTCCTCGCTGCGGCATGCCATAATGGGAAAAGTACGCATCAAACGAAGATGCTACGGGTTCACCAGTGAAGTAGTTGTTGGCAACGGCGTAGCTTGCAAAAACGCAAGTATTCCCGGGCTGCCGGAATGATGCAGCCAATCTGGCGGCGTTAACCATCGACTCATTTTAACAGGTCATCGACCTTCACGCCCAGCGCTTTCGCCATGCGCTGAACGGTGTCGATGGTTGGATTAGCGCGTCGACCGCTTTCAAGGTCGCTCCATTTCTGTCGAGCGCCCAAGCCAGCAGCTTCGGCAGCTTGCTGGAGCGTCCAACCCTTAGCTTCACGCAGTGCTTTCAGCTTGCCGACATCGAGGGCCATCAATTCCATATCGCCACCGTAGCAGGATTCTCTTGATGTGTACCCTTTTATGGGTACTATTCCGGACGACCGTTGCAATCGTTGCAATGGAACGACCGCGCCCCACAGGACGGTAATCCCGAAGGCGCGGGATATACGTCTTGCAGACCGTGAGCATTGACGACCACCCGCCTTGGTAAGCCGGGTAAGAAGAAGCGTTCCCCACGCTAGCTTTATCCCCTCTTCTGCCTTCTTTGCGTCCGCTGAAGGTGGCGTCCACATGCTCGCACGCCTGGCAATTCGCCGCCGCTTCGCCGATCGGGAAGATGCTGCTGACGAGATGGATTGATGCATGGATCAGCTGGTCGAGTGCCTCGGCGTTCTGGGGGCTCGGGATGAGGCCCAGCGTGCCGTCCACGCTGAAGTGCTCGTCACTGGTCAGGCCGCACGCCATCGCCCGCTTCACCACGCCGTCGAAGAACGCCGCACCAATGCCGTGCTTCTCCAAGCGGGGCCGGTTGTGCGTGAAGGCGGTTTGATCAAAAGCGTCTTCGGCCGGGTCCATGTCCAGGAACCAGCGGAACAGCAGGTCGGTGTCGATCCGTTCGACCAGTTGCGTCTCGCTGCGGACCGAGTAGATCGCCTGCAGGAGCAGGGCTTTGAGCAGCCGCTCCGGCGGCACGCCGGGACGGCCGGTGCCCGAGTACGCGGCGTCGAATACGGCTGACATATTCGCCAATTCCTCGTCGATCATCCGCTTCAGCGGCCGAAGCGGATGGTCGGGCCGAATGCGGCTCCCGACGTCGATTACGAAGAACATCGGCGGCTGACTGTCACGCTTGCCACGCATCGGCCTCCCGGATCAGGGAACGACAAATTAGCGCGACACCTCGGCAGCGACAAGAGAGTTTTGAAGCGGCATGCTAACGGCTGGACAATATCCTAGCGATCGCTTGTTCGATGCGGGATTGGGCAAGAGAAGCGCCTTGATAGGTCAGATGATCATCATCCATATATACACTCTTGCGTCCATCAAGCGCAAGCGTCTGCCCATCCTTATCGTACAGATCAAATATAGGCACCACGCTACAGTTGGGGTGTGATGCCGCAATCTTGTGAAGCACGTCGCGACCGCGAAGTACGTTTGCGCCATTTGCGGTATCTGCGTAATGCCTGATACCGTCCTCAGGGCGATACCCTTTAAAGCAAAGGTATTGCAAGGCGTTGCGGTTACCAATCGTGAGTTCAGGCGGCTGTTCAATCAGGAGCACGTGGTCAGCTAGTCCGACAATGTGGTCAACGAAGGTCTCCACCGATTGTTGCGACTTGACGCTCCAGCGGGCCGCGACGATGACCACACGCGGTCGCCATTGCTTCAGAAGGCGGATGCGGGCCGTGTCGTATTCGAGGACATCCGCTTGCGATACGTACCATGGTGCCGCACGCTTGATGGCCGGGACTGAAAAGAACGGGTCAACCCCGCCCATCACCCAAAGAGCGGCCGGAACGTCAAGGCGTGTGACACACTGATTGATGACCGGTGCCCAGAACGTGCCGTGTGAGTCGCCGAGCAAGACGACCTGCGGGTCGCCCACGCCCACTCGCACGCCACCATCGGCGAAAGCTCTTGATCCGGCTAGGGTTGGCGGCACGTTCATACCGACCCACGTTCGGTCAAGCGGCGGAGCGGTGGGATTGCAGTCGTAAGCACGAACGTAAACATCCGGAACCTCAAAGCCGCTTGTGTCGTAAATGCGGTTCAACCGCGCCATGCAAACCGCCGCAGCGGCTGTCAAGCCTAGGGCGATCAGGGCGATGGGCACCGTGTACCGCGCCTGCCGTGCGGGCTTCTCGATCAGATAGTAAGACAGGATTGATAGTACAGATATGGCCCCTAAGGACGCCCACACGGAAAGTTGCAGGCCGACGTACATCGGAAACACGATCACTGGCCAGTGCCAAAGGTACAGTGAGTACGACAGCTTCCCGACAAAAACCGTCAAACGATTGGCCAAGACGTGAAAGGCGACGCCCTCGCGTGCGAATGCAAGAACGAGGACGGTGCCTGTCACCGGCAAGATCAAGCCAATGCCGAACGAGGTGACCACAAAATACGACGCTAAAAGAAGGATCAAACCCACCACACTTAAGGTGGATTGCAGAATGCCCCGGCCGGCAGGCGCGACTAGGGCGAGGGCGCAACCTGCCGCCAGTTCCCACGCGCGAGACGGGAGCAGGTAGAACGCTGCTGTGGGATAACGGTAAGACTGAATGATGAACACCGCTAGCGACGTCACGGCGACACCAATGACGCATGCCAGCAGGCCACGTGGCGCGATCTTGCAGATTAGCCACACGGTAAGTGGCATGAACAGGTAAAACTGCTCTTCCACGGCGAGTGACCACATGTGCAGGAACGGAGATTCGTTGGCAGCCGACCCCCAATAGCTGCCGACGTACTTCCAAAAATAGACGTTCGCGCCGGAAAGTGACGCCCACGCCCCTTGCCTGCCGATCGCGGCTTGGTCCGGGCGGTAAACGAATAGGAACGTAAATAGCAAAGACGACGCAGAAACCGCTATCATAGCCGGTAAGATGCGACGGATGCGACGGGCCCAAAACTGCTTGAATGAGAATGTTCCATTGGCGACCTCACGTCTGACGATCGACATGATCAGAAATCCACTGATCACAAAAAATACGTCGACGCCGAGGCTGCCCCCATGAAATCCTGCAACCCCTAAATGAAATAGGACGACCGGTACTACGGCGAACGCGCGCAGACCGTCAATTTCTGGACGATAATGTGCCTTCGGCTGGATTGCGGGAACACCAGCCTGGTCCTGCATCACGTTGCGTCCTTGGATCGCCGGGCACGTCGCAGTTTTCGGCATCGTCAGGCACAAACTCATGACTTCCATATCGGTTGGCGGCCCGGCAGCCATTAGCAATAGGAAGGGTCGGCAGGGATCACTTCGCAATCCGACATCGGGCGTATAGGATAGGCAGCTGGTGACACCGCGTTTGCCATCGAACTCGCCCATGTCCTGACAAGGCTTTCGTCGTTCGCTTATGAAATCTACCATCCGCAAAGTCGTTCGCTACCTGTCCCGAGAAGTTCAAGGCACACTGCCGCGGAACACGCCGCCAACCGATCTGGTCCTCGACCATTTGCTTGCCTCTCAGGACATGGGGTCGCTGAACGACGCCGTGGCCTACGTGGCTGACCTGCGGCAGTGCGTCGAGCCGCTGAAGTGTCAAGTCAACTTGCTTAAACGCCCCAAAGGGATATCCAACGCGTCCGAAGCTGCATTCGTGGCGCTTACGGATTTGCTCAAGGCTTCGCTTCCACCGGTGCCAGTAAATTTGGCCATGCAGTTTGCACGCATCGGTGACGACTACCGCGGCGTATCGCAGGTTGCCAGCCGTAAAGACCGGGCGATGGATGTGCGGCGGCACTTTACATTGTCGTCGTCCTCAGGCCGCAAAGGACGTCTCCTTACAGCAGCTGTTCGGGCGTTTGAGCCGCGACTGGTGTTGGAACTAGGTACGGCGTACGGCATTTCAGGATTTTTTATCGCCAACGCGTTGAAAGCGGGTGGCCATCCGGGCAGTCGGCTGGTAACGGTCGAAGCCTTCGAGCCGCAGGCAACACTCAGCCGAACCCTGCTGCAGCGCGAGTTTGGCGACGCGGTTACATGCGAGTTCGGCTTGGCCGGTGAATCGCTTCCGCGACTGGCAGCAACAATGGACCACATAGACTTCTACTTCCATGATGCCGGCCATACGTATGACGATTATGTTAATGACGTTGGCGTCATGCTTCCAAAAATGTCGTCAGGTTCAGTGCTCTTTCTTGACGACATCCGCTGGGACGACCGACGGTTTATCGACAAGCCGTCGCGGGCTTACGAGGGCTGGCAGGCGATCGTCGCTAATCCGCGAACCTGTGCAGCCGCTGAAATCGATGATGAGTTGGGTGTCGCCGTCTTTAGTTGAAGAGGTGACTGCGGCGCAGTCTTCGTCACTCGTTGGGCTCGTGGTTCCCGTATTTGAGTCAACCGCCGGTGCATTCATTTGCTTTAGGTGACACGAGCTTCGCGCACGACGTGCGATCTACGGCCAGACCCATAAAACTCTCCTCACTGACACCCGGGGCGCCGCACTCATCATCAACGTTGGTCGGTGAATTGATGGTCCCTCGGACGAGCAGCTTTTCCTGAGCCGCAATCAGTAAACGCTCTGCGTTAAGTAGGATGATGACACTGATCCGTTTGTGTTGTTGCAATGCAGCGTGGGCAAGCGACTCTACTGCTTCGCAGCGAGCGATTAGGGCACCGGTTTGCTGACTGTCGCCGGCGGCCGTTTCATCGCACCCGGTTCGTGCTCCTAAACACCGGTCAGAGGTACTGTGCATCTTTGACAGCAAGTGCCTGTTCTGCAGCGGTACCCAAGACGGGTTGATTCCACACTGAAACTGAC
The DNA here is from genome assembly GCA_036388295.1 of Tepidisphaeraceae bacterium. Classification (GTDB taxonomy): domain Bacteria; phylum Planctomycetota; class Phycisphaerae; order Tepidisphaerales; family Tepidisphaeraceae; genus RYN-431. The sequence goes on from DASVSC010000179.1 coordinate 31,740, forward strand.
CGAGGTATCGTCAGGGTCCGTGGCGAATTGTGATGTTTAAGTAACGGAACCGCCCGACACGATAGGACTTTGTGCGGCAGTGCTAGAGTTGTATTTTACTGGAGTACACAAAGTTGCCATGTAAATAGTTTTTTGGCTGCTAATCAGGAATGCAAATTATTTTTGCTTAAGCAGACGCGACAACCGTGCGGCGGCGACGCAGCAGGGCCGTGCCGGCCAAGGCCAGGGCAGTCAGGCTGGCGGGCTCGGGGACGGCGGGCGTCGTGGCGAACGGCGTGAGCATGATGTTGTTCAGCGAGATGTCGCCGGAGCCGGGGTTCATCAGCACC
>DASVSC010000180.1:0-24774 GCA_036388295.1 Tepidisphaeraceae bacterium
GGCCTGTCGTCGGCCCAATCGCTGTTCTTGTAGTGTGGCTCTAGTGACTGCGTTGTGCCGCATTCCTCGCAGACGAGTCCAATCAGCCTCCGTGCCCGTACTTGGTGAGCGGATCGCTTCACTTCCGCCTTCTCCATACCCCGAGCCATGCACACACGATCGCAGAATTGACGACGCATAAAGACCGACAAGTCTTCGAGGCGACCATTTATCCGCTTTCTCGAAAGCGCGTTAGTGCAAGCACGGCACTGGCGGGCGGGTTCTGGCTTACGCTGCATCATGCTGCGCCTCCGATGACTTCTCGCCACAGCAAGATGAAGGCTCGGACGGCTGCGTCTTCAACAACACAGTTGCCGGATAGACGCAGCAGATCCGATGACGAAAAGGTATGCCCATCAACCACATACGGAACTTCGGATTCAATCGCGGGCATTTGGGTCGGGTCCACAGCCGCGACAGTCGCCCAATCCCGCCAGATTCCGCGCGCCACACGACACGCAGCAGCCGAAATGTCTCGGCGCGCGTCGGCCGATCCAGCTTTGCCAATCGCTTCCGCAACCGCCGCCAGATCGGTTCCCCGTGGGGGCGGATACAGGGGAAGCTGCCGATCTGGTAATTCAGTTCCTTCGGTTCGCCCCGCGCTCGACCGACTCCGTTCAGCGGCATCGTCATGCCGCGACGCGACGCCGTTGCGTTTGGTGTCGCCCACGCGATCGCCTCCGGTGCCAGCTCCCTCCCGCCCGCCTTCCCCGCCAGCCGCGAGCGCAAACGGTCCAGCCTTTCCGCACCCCGACGGCTCGTGTTCGGCGTCGCCCACAACGCTGCCGCGTTCGACAGTTGATCCAGGTGCGGACGCTCCCGGCTCTCGAAATGCTCCGGACCGTTCGGGCCCTTGCTGTCCCTCGCCGCCGGCGTCGGCCTGGCCGACGCCGGCGGCGAGGCGAAGGTCTTTATCGCTATTCGGAGTGTCGGGTTCGCTCCCGGCCCCCTGCCGCCGGCGGTGTTCCGGTTGTCGCTGGCGTTCGGCGTCGGCCAACTCGCCTGCCCGAACAGCGTCGCCGCCGCGCTCAATGATATGCCGTGGCCGTTGCCGTTCCGCCCGATCGCTTTTTCCCGATCGATGAACGCCATCCATGCCGCGGGCGTCGTTCCGTTGTTCACCGCCATCGCGTCCGGGGTGGGCCAGCTTCTCGCCTGCCCCGCCAGCAGCAGCTCGCCCGATCGCTCGTTGCCCCGGCAGACCGTGCCGGCACGCATCGTGGAAGGCGTCTGCCACGGCGAGGACAAAGCCGCGCTTTCGGTTGTGGGGGTAACCGACGTCACAGGCGCCGACGAAGACCGCCGCTTGGCGCGTGTAACCCAGTCCGTGTAACTCCCGCCCCACGGGTTCGAAAGCACCACTTGTGAGCCAGCCTGGGACGTTCTCGAAGAAAACAAATCCGGCTCCGCACTCGGCGATGATTCGAATGGCGTGAGGGATAGGGCCCCAGGTCGCCACGTCGTCGGGATCAAACCCTTCGCCCCATGCGCGAGGATCGAGGTTTCCGACGCGTTTGCCGGCGCTGCTGAACGCGGGACAGGGCAGACCGGCACAGACGCCAGCCACTCGGCCGCTAACTTGCCGGCCGTCGAAGGTCGCAAGGTCGTCGCTGACAAGAGCGTGATCCAGCTCCGCGTTTTCCATGCGCGATCGGAGAGCGGCCGCCGCTGCGGAGTCCCGCTCAACGTGAGCCAGCACACGGCTTCGGTAGCCGACACTGGCGAGTCCGCCCTCAACGGCTTGGCCGAGTTGCCCGATGCCAGCGGCGAGGTCGAGGATTCCAAGTGTGGGATGTAGGTCCACATCAACGGCCCGCCCTTTCCTGATCCTGCTCGATGATCCACTTCGCGACGTTCTGCCCCGCCGCCGTGAGTTGAAAGGTGTCAGTGCCACGCACGTCGGCAATCCAGCCGTAGCGGTAGCCGAGGTTCAGCAGCGGGACGTACGACGTCGGGACTGTGGCGACAGGCTTGCCGATGCGTGCCATGAAACGGATGAACGCCTGCATTCGCTCTGTGGGCGGCGTGAAGGCCGGGCGTGGCGGGTTGGCGATGGCGTTAGACAAGGGCCACCCCCGTCTCAACAAAGCCACAGGCGTCGATGGCCGCGTCATCGACGTTGAACCACTTCTGCCCGCCCTTCCACGGCAGCGGCTTCGCCAGGACGCGAACGTCTTTCATTACGAGAGCGAAGCGCCCAGGCGTGTAGTTACCGAAGGCGCGTTCGGGCATGTCCGGTAGCGGGAGGCGGTTTCCGTTCTGCCACATGCTGCCGCCGGCGATCGAAAGACAGTCGTCGAGCACGCACGTCGCGATCACGCACCCGCGGGGGAGTGCATGAGCACGATCCCAGCCACCGGTCTGCAACGCTTCGCCAAAAGGTGATTCAACGCGCGTGAGTTCGGTGTAGCGGTCGCGCTTCGCCGCCGCGTGGATCGCGATGGGGCCGCGTACCTTCGTCGACCAGCCGCGCGTCTCAATGCGTTTCGCACCGACGGCGATGAGCTGCGCCCAAGGTTGCCAGAGGGAAAGAGTTTTCAACTGCCACTCCCGCAATGGCTGCGGGGCTGCGCGTCTACAAACGCAAGCAACCCGCAACCGATAAGTTGCGGGTCAAGCCGTGAGGGCTGGCGGGAGATTAGCGAGGTACGGCTACAAAAAGCAAATGAAAAATCTGAGCGTGCCCACAAGAGTCGTTCACGCAGCGTTGCTGCGACTACTGCTCATAAGGTCGCGGTCTGCGTTTCCGCACGACACGCGGCCGCGATCGCCCCGGCGTCCACACCGACGGCTTCGGGGATTTCGTTCCACCTTGTCGTATAGCGGGGCGACAGGTTCTCCGCTCGCAAGTGCCACGTACGACACGCTTGCAGCGTATGCGGCGATGTGCTGGCTGGACGGAGTGTCCCACGGCCGAACTTGCGATTGATGTCGTCGAGCGTTTGCATCAGCCGGTTGGAACGATCCGGGTCAGCGTCGCCGTACAGGCCGAGTTGGGCACCCTCGCGCTGCTGCAGATTGAACAGCATCACGCCGGCTTTTTTGTAATGGTGTTCGCGGCGGAAGACACGGTGCAGGCACCAGGCCGCCGCTTTACATAACGCCGGCGACGAGTTGGTGGGCGCGGCCAGTGTCACGGCAAAAGACGGTGCGTACTGGATCACCGGCGCATGGCGGTCGGTCTGGACGAACACGCCGACGCGACCGCTCACCAGATCCTGCCGACGCATCTTCACCGCCGCTTGCGCCGCGAAGGTGCTGACGGCTTCGCTCATGTCTTCGATGCGGTTCGTCACTTTTCCGAACGAGCGCGAACAGCAGATGTTCTGCTTTGGGGACGCCTGCTCTTCCAATTCGATGCAGGACTCGCCGCGAAGTTCGTAGACCGTCCTCGCGCCGACAATGCCGCACACGCTCCGCACGGCCTCGGGGTCGGCGTCGCGCAGTTCCAGCGGCGTCCACACGTTCAGCCGCGCGAGCCGTTTGATCGTGCCGCGGCTGACGCCCCACAGGTCGCCCAGCTCAACCTCTGCCAGCGCGGCCGTGGCGTCGGCCTCATTGGCGATCACGTGCACGCCACACGCGCGTTTGCCCCGCTTCGACAGGTGATTGGCGAGCTTGCAGAGTGTTTTGGTCGGGCCGAAGCCGACGCCGACCGTAAGGCGCGTCCACTGCTCGACCTTGTTGCGGATTTCGTGGCCGACGTCCGTCCACGGGAGTAGGTCGCCGTCCCACCACAAAAAACTCTCGTCGATCGAGTAGATCTCCATCGCGTCGGCGAACGGCCGAATCGTGTCCTGCACCCGGCGCGACATATCCGCGTACAGCGTGTAGTTGCTTGAAAAAACGGCCACATTGTGCTGTCTGAGCAGGTCAGCGATTTGGAAGTATGGCACCTGCATGTCGATGTTGAGCGCCTTCGCTTCTTTCGAACGCGCGACGACGCAGCCGTCGTTGTTGCTCAGAACGACGATCGGCCGACCGTTCAGATCGGGCCTGAATACGCGCTCGCAACTGGCGTAGAAACTGTTGGCGTCCACCAAGGCAAACATCACAGCCTCCGGGCCGCACCGACAACCACACCACGCACCACCCCGCGCATGCCGCGACGCAGCCGTATGAATATGCACCGTCCCTCGTACTCGACGTGCACCAAGTCGCCCGGCTGCGGGTCGCGTGAGTTGTCCACGACCATGATCGTGCCGTGCACAAGATGTTCCGAAGCCTCCAGTTCGTCTCCGTTCAGTCGAATCATCTCCGTCGCGGCCGGGTTGCGCACGAGGTAATCGTGCACGTTCAGACTGTCGTCTTCCATCCCCTCCGCCGGCGAAGGGAATCCGGCCGACAAGAGGTCCGCGAACCGCCGTAGGGAAACCGGCTCTAATTCTTTCAGCGGCACAAGGCCTCCAATGGTTCAGGCGCCGCCGTCGTCGAGGAACTGTGCGATACGGTTCGCCCGCATGTCGGCCCACTGGGCCGCGTACGTCTCGCGATCGACGTATTCGATCACGTGCAGCGCCGCCGCCGTCGTCGGGCCGAGCAGCGGCGGCAGGCCGCGCATCCCTTGGGCGACCGCGTCGAGCAGGTCCTTCGACGACAGCACGGCGCGGAGCGCGTGGTAGACCAAGAACGGCACGTCCGCTTCGGCACGACGGAGGTGATGCAGCAGAGTCGCGTCGGACATCGTCCCGAAGCGCCGCGCGAGGCCGCGGTTCGTCACACTCAGCGGCCGGTTGATTTCGCGGCAGCCGGCGCCGTGGTTCAGTTCACGGCCGGCCGCCTCGCATACCGTCCTGAGGGCGTCGAACAGCATTGTTGGGTTCGATGGCGATGTCATTTTCGGCTCCTGGTGGCTCAGCGGTCGCAGAGCAGCACGCTGGTCGCCAAATCTACGCTCACGTTCCACGACAACGCAAAGGATTTGTTCTAATTCTGTTCGGTAGTGTCATTTGACACCCTCTCTTCACCAATCGACACAGCTAATACGCGCAGCAGTCAAGGCTTGTGGATAACAAGTGCACAAGCTGGCGCACGATTTTCGGGTTGCTTTGTTTGGATAGTGTTCGGTACTGTTCTCTAGCACGATGCAGGAGTGCGGCCATAGGAAGGCCCGTATTTCTCGGAGCGGAAACCATGTTGCTGTTCAGAATCGCTGGAAAGAACGTAGAGCCCCTCGCGCCGGCGTCGGTCGACATCGACAACGTCACCGTCTTCGACTTGGCCGGCGCGGCAGCCAAGACACGAAGGTCGGAGAAGTCGTTGACGGCGCTCTGGGTCGGGAAGTGGGGAGACGTTCTCCCCGCCGAGCAGATCACTGGCGAGCCGCTCGGCGACCCGATGAAGCGGCCAGCCGTTGTGAAGCGGGCGGCGCTGGTGCTGACAGACGAGCAGCGTGACGAACTGCTTCGTGTGATGCTGTACCCTCAGCTCCCGCCCGAGGCGTGGGCCGCGTTCAAGGTCGTCGCCGAGCAGCGTCGGCTCTCGATCTACAGTCGGCACCTGCATCCGGAGTACCGCTACGACGGCAGTGCTGACGCGATGAAGCTGGTCATCATCACATCGATCGAAGCCGTGCGGCTTTTGGCGCGACGCAGCGACAAGTGCCGCGGCCGGGCGGACATCGAGTGGGCCGGCGAAGACCGTGTGTGGGTGAAGGAATGGGACAGCGAGGAAGGCCCGCCGAAGTGGGCCCGGTGCGCGGTCAACCGGGAGGGAGACTACGAGCCGACGCGGCAGGTGGTCGAATGGTCCGCCTACGCGCCCTACGTCGACACCGCCAACGGGCCGGAAGTCGATCCGTTTTGGCTGCAGAACAGCGCGATGATGCTCGGTAAGGTCGCCGAAGTCGCGGCGTACCGGGCACTGTTCCCGGAGGAACTCGAAGGCATTTACACCGGAGATGAAATGCGACAAGCCGACAACTTCCAACCGTCCGCGCGGCCGTCCGTCACGAAGCCACGCGTTGACCCGGACAGTCAGGCGTACGGCGGGGAAGACAGCCAAGTCGAGGAGTTCATCGACCAGGAGGAGTTTGCCGACCTGCTGGCGGCCGCGGTGCCGGACGAAGCGCATCGCGAGGCGGCGCTGCGTACGTACAAGATCAAGTACCGCCGGCTCTGGCAGGTGCAGGCGCCGCAGTTCTACGTGATGGTGGCCAAGGATTTGCGGGAGCTGATTCGACAGCGGAGCGCTGCTTGATCAGCTTTGACCCACCAACAGGCGCCGGAAGTAGTCGGCATGATCTTCGATGAAGTGTGCGACTTGTTGGCCCGCCGCCGTCCACAACCTGCCAGACCCGCCGCACTTTTCGCATGTCAGCGGGCCGATATCGCGACCGTCGCCACCGCACTCGGAGCACACGGTGTTTAATTCGGGCAGGCTCCGCTCTTGGTTTGGTAGGGTCGCCATGCGAGCTAATCTACTCTGTCGTTTCTTCGCGCGGAAGAGTTTTATCCAGACACTCAAGCATCGACGCAGATGCACTACATATGGATTGAAACAGTGGAACCGCCACTGGTTTAGCATCCCAGACACTGTCACCTACCTTGAGCTTCTGGAATCGAGCTACGTCTGAAACCCGCTCGAGGAAGTTGGTGTCGATCATGCCAGCTCGATGAACAAGGACATTACGAACGGCCTCGCACGCCTTCAGCGGGATTGGGTAGCTTTGATCTTCGAGGATATTGACCAAGGGATCGCCAAATGCCGCTGCGTACGCCTTCTTGATGCTATCGAATCGTGCGAAATTAAAGCCGCTTTTCAAAACGCTCCCCATGTGGGTTCTCAAATCGTACTCATACATGCGCAACGCTTTCGTGATTCCGACAGTTAACTTGCCGCGGGTGTCATCTGTCGCTTGCCCGCTCCGAATATCTAACACCCGATCAGCGTGGGGTCTCGGATATCGATTCAGCACCGCGATCCAGACGTCGTGGAAAAGTGTCTCAAATGCCGTCCATGCCAATACGGCCATTGACAGGCTTAAGGCGTGCCGAGCCAAAGGAATAGCAGCGTCGGCCATCCCGCGAGTGACTTGGTAATTGAAAGTCATTTCCGGCGGCTCGTCGTCTAACGGATCGTTTCGGAGCCTCACGGACTCGAACTTTTCAGCGATCTCTTTCAGTATTTCACCAGTGATTTGTTCATACTTTAACAGCGACGGTTCGTCAGAGGGTTCCAACGTGCCGTAATGCTTACACACAACGTTGTCTCGGATCATCTGACCATTTGTCGCAAGCACGAAGATCATGGAGAGCAGATCTTCGACGCGGATGTTGCTCGTGATCGTAACGGCGAAGACGTTGAAAGGACGTTGCAGGACGGGATGACTCGGACGGTATGACTCATAACCTACCTTCCGTAGGTCCTCAAAGTTTGGATCATCTTTGTCAATGGTTCTCACTTATCCCTGCCCTTCATCTGCTTCCTGATTTCCTTCACCATCTGCTCAAACGTCGCCATGTCCGGCGGGCCCGTAAGCACTTCGACTGGGAGGTCGAGCATTATCAACTTCACGCGGTCCGGCTCTTATCAAGAGCGAGAGACCAGACCAGCGCGGCTATCCAGAGGAGCCCACCCGTCAGAATCCCGAGAACGGACAATGCGCCGATCGCCGAAGTTTTGTCCTCACGCCCCTTGCCTTTGGCGATACCGATGGGAGCCCATGCCATAAGCACCGAGATTGGCAACAGGAACAAGACGATGAACAGTCCAAGGAAGTCTGAGTTCGGCGCGGCTACGGCCAAAGCGGCGCCAATGAGCATCATGGCGAAGAGGAGAGCGGCGACGATCTTGCCCGGAGTAACGCCCTTTTTATTCCGCGCGATGCGTCCGGCCCGCTCAGGCGTCCAGGTGCTTCGCACGGGTGCCGTGGGTTCTAATGAGACGCGCGCTGACGCCTCGCGCGACAATTCTTCAGTAACGGCAGGTGATCCAACTTCGGTAAGAACATGATGACACTGCTGGCAGACCGTGTCTTCGTCGAAGATGAACGGCGTTTCGAGCTTGCCGATGACCCGATCGCAGTTGGCGCACTTTTCCATAGCGGATCACCCCTTTGCTTTTATCTGTCGGCGGATTTCTTTCACCATCTGCTCGAACGTCGCTAGGTCCGGCGCTGCCGCCAGCGATTCCACCTGATAATTGAGCAGCACGCCCTTCCCGACCTTCAAGCCGTGCGGAAGCTCAGCCGCTTTCGGCACCGGGTGGGCCTCTTCGAACACGTCACGCGGGATCGCCTTCGCGACTGCAACTTGGCCGTCGTGGTCGAGTTTCTGCACGGCCGCGATCACAGCATGCGGCGTGCGGTCGAGCATCTTGAGCTGGCCGGTGGCGGCGAGGTGCGCGGCGTGCGGGGGGAGGGCACTACGCCTTTCAGCTGGCTTCACAGGAGTGACTCGCCATGCCGCGTCGAACTCTTCCCACGAGGCGAAGCCCGCGGCGTTAGCAACGGCGACCTTGTTGTAGTGCTCGATACGGAGCGGCTCGGGGTCGGAGGCGTTGAAATATCGATAAGCGGTTTGGCTGGTTAGCTTCGCAGAAGCCAAGACATCGACAACTTTTCCGCGGGCCCGAATGCGTCCCCGCAAAAAATCGCCGAAGTGAATCCGTGGTGCATCGTCTGACACGACAAGCACTTGTCCATTGACGGCATATCGACGTCAACTGAATTGCAACAACGCAAAACAATTCCGCTTGCATTTTCTCATATGAGTGCCCATAGTGTCCCGCATGACCTTGGTTTCACCGATTGATTCAGCGAGCGACAACGCTCGCCAGCCGGCCCAGAAAAATCTGGAATGCACGAAAACGCACAGGAATGCGGATTCGCGTGTTGACACCGAGGTCCAGGAGAAACGTCATGCCACGCCACGGCAAGCCGCATCAGACGGCACAAACGACAGCGCACCTGTCGCTGATCAATCGGCTCTTTCTGGACTCGCAGTCTGCACGGGAAAGACGGTCGCTAAGCGCGACGCTCGACTTGATCGTCGAACAGGTGCGACTCGCATCGGAGACCCCGCCATGCCAAAGCCAGCACTTCCCCGCCACCAGCGCAACCGCGACGGCAATACGGTGAAGCCCGTTCAGATGCGTTTGGAAGAGACGCTCCACAAGCGGGTCGCCGATGTGGCCAGCAAGACCAAACGCACTGTTCCAGCGCTCATTACTCTATTCGTTGAAGAGGGCCTTGAGCGCATGAATGTCGACGGTTTAGGAGCCGTCAGTCCCTGATCGTTTCTTCCCCCGGCGGTCGCATTCCTGAGTGCTTCGGCACTGCGGCCGTCGGGGCGTCGAACAGATCGAGAGTCCCGCACGGCGGGCTGCATCGTCCCCGCGTGAGCGTCCCCCCCTCGCCACGCAATGCAGCCTGCCGTCCGCGACTCTCTCCGGAAACAAAAACCGCCGCGACGTGGTCAGCGTCCGGCGGCGAGTTCGAACCAGATAGGTTGGTGCGACATGGGCAAGTTAACCGAATATCCGCCCGATTCAACGCATTTTCAGCGGAGCACGTCTGTAGAACGCGACGACGATCGCGCCCACATCGACGACTACGCCCCTGCCGTCGTGGCCCCGACTGAGGATCGCCGCGCTGCAGCACTTCGTGAAGCCCTGCTCGGTGACGAGTCGTGGGCCATCAATCTGCTGACGGATCTGGCGACACTCGTCGAGCGCATCGACCCCATTCTTTTCCCGGGAAAACTTGTGCGTCAGGCGGACCAGCACGCCGAGGCCATGACGTTGCTGCTGCGCATGCGAAATCGGTACGCGGCGCTGCCCGCAGTGGTGAACGAGGCACTACGAGGCTGAATGAAACATCAGGGTCAAGCCGTGAGGGCTGGCCCGCCCCACTGCCTTACACCGGGTGATGCCCCGGTGGGGCGGCCTGAAAGGAAGGATTCTGAAATGAACATTGACGAACGGATCGTGGAGTTCTTAAACGTGCTGCAGCGCGAGCACCAGGACGACGTTGTTGCGTTAGCCGTAGTGACGAAGGCGGGTGGCAAGTTTTATTCGAGTGCGGCGCACCAAAAGCTTTTCGACTCCGGCGTCGTTTGCGGTCAGGTGATTGCTCAAGCCTCTCAGGCCATCGCCACGACGGTGAACAGCCTGCACAAGAAATACGACACGGATACGGCGGGAGTGTTCCTAGCTGGCGCGGCTGCAGGCGTTGCCAGTTCCGCTAACGAGTCCACTGGCTATGTGAAAGCTGAAATGGCTCGCGATCGTTGACGAATCAGCCCGTGGTGTGGCGGGCGACAACACCCACACGATGCCTTTCAAGCCGGTTTGTCCGGTCAACCAGGCATGGCCGCCACGCGAGTGTTCGACCGCAAACGCGTGGCTCGGGCTTCGGTGCGATGAGCGGCTACGCCGTGAAAGCAGAACGCTCATTGCTGCGGCAGCGACAGTTGGTTCGGGTCGAGGTTGAAAGGCTTTTGATCAGCTCCCGTGACTTCCACGGCTCGACGGGAGCAACTGCAGCGGTGCCAGGGTCGTGTCCTCCCTGGGGCTAACGGGTTCGAACCCCGGCCGCTGCTTTGACCCGCTGCCGTGTGCAGGCTGCGGAGCCGTCGCTTCGACGGCGGTGGACAGTGCCCGGCCGTGTTGACCGGGGCGGGTCATGAACAACAAGGATGGTGCTCGGATGCTAGTGCTTTCGCGACAACTCGACGAAGTGATCATGATCGGCGATGACATCGAGGTGACCCTGGTGGACATCCGCGGCGACAAAGTTCGCTTGGGGATCAGTGCCCCGAAGGAGATCAGCGTGCACCGTAAGGAAGTGTTCGAGGCGACTAAGCGTGAGAATCGCGCGGCCGCCCAAGTGAAGCCGCTCGACGAGTCGAAGTGAACCTATGCGTCGATCGCCCAACATGTTCGCAGCCCCGGCGCGGCCGATCGCTGACTCTCTGCTGCTGACGCCGGCAGAGGTGGCGCCGCTGCTGCGGGTGTCTGAGCGCACCTTGTGGACGCTCACGAAGAAGCGTGAGATCCCGCACGTCCGTCTCGGCGGACGGGTGTTCTACACACGCGAGTCGATCAGCGACCGGCTGCGGGAGCTGTCGGCGGCGTCGGTGCAGCAGCAGGCGTAAGGAGGAACCATGGCCAGTCTTATCACGCGTGACAACGGCACTCGCGAACTCCGGTTCATCGCCGGCCCCGGGAAGCGCCCGGTCGTGCGGCTCGGCCGGTGCGACAAACGTACGGGCGAACGCGCGCTCTACCACCTGGAACGCATCTTGGCCGCGCAGGCACAGTCGGCCGCCCTGCCGCAAGACACCGCGGGTTATCTCCGCGCGATGAGCGATGCCCTGTACGAGCGTTTTGTGCGGGCCGGTCTACTGCTGCCGCGAAACACCGTCGCGGAATCCAGCACGCTTCCAGGATTGGTCAACGCGTTCGTCGCGCGTCGCACTGACTTGAAGCCCGGCACGATCGAAGTGTTCAAGCAGGCGCGGAAGCACCTGCTCATCCACTTCGGCGAAACGAAGACCGTCGCGTCCCTCACCGTCGGCGATGCCAAGGATTTTCGTCGGTATCTCTTCAAGCGGTATTCGCTCGCCTACACCGGCAAGATAATCCGCCAGTGCCGCCAGGTCTGGAAGGACGCAGCAGATCGCGACGACTCCATCAACAACGTCTGGATCACGGTGCCATCCGGTTCGTCAAAAAATCCCGCACGTCAGTTCTTCGTCGACCGGGTGACCATCGACAAGATCATCGATGAGACACCCGATAAAGAGTGGAAGCTGATCATCGCACTCGCCCGGTACGGCGGCCTGCGGACGCCGAGCGAGCACCTGCGTCTCACCTGGGACGACATCGATTGGGCCAAGGGTCGCATGACCGTGCGGGCGAAGAAGACTGAGCATCATCAGAACAAGGGCATTCGCATCGTGCCGCTGTTTCCGGAGATCCGCCCACTGCTGCAGAAGGCGTTCGACTCAGCAGTCGAGGGCGAGCGGTACGTCATCACCAAGTACCGGAGCAACCAAGCCAACTTGCGCACTCAGTTCGAGAAGCTGATCACGCGAGCAGGCTTTACGCCGTGGCCCCGTATCTTCCAGAATCTTCGCGCGTCCCGTCAAACGGAATTGGCAGACACGTTCCCCATTCAGGTCGTCTGCCAGTGGATCGGGAACACCGAGGAAATCGCCAAGGCCCATTACCTCCAGGTGCGGGAAGAACACTTCGCCCGCGCCCTGAACGAAGGCGCACCAGAAAGCGCACCACGCGCTGTGGAAAACGGCCGCAACGGTTCGCAAACCGCCGCAGCCGAAGAGGCGCAAACCCCGGAAAATGCGAAACCCCCGGCAGAACCGGGGGTTTCTTATGGGCCCGAATGGATTCGAACCATCGACCTCGTCCTTATCAGGGACGCGCTCTAACCAACTGAGCTACGAGCCCGCAAACGGGCCGCGTATGATACGGCGGGCCTGAAAGTTGTCAAACAAACCGGGAGACGGCATGGCGAAGGTAGCGGCAATCCTCGTGACGGCGAATCCGAATCACACCGCCCCCGATGACGCGGCGATGACCAAAATCGATGGCCGTGAATCGGCGCTGCGGGCCATCGAACTGATGACCAACCGCGACCCCATCACGCAGGTGCTGCTGGCCGTCGACCCGGCGGACGCCGAGGAAATCAAACGCAGGATCGGCAGCCATTTGATGTTCATGGGCACCAAGCTGGCCCAGGCGGCCGGCGGCTGGTACGCCCAGCTGGCGGCCGCGGAGGCGAAGCTGGCGGACGATATCACCCACGTCCTGGTCCACGACGCCGCCCGGCCGAGCGTGCCTTACACGGACCTCGAAGCGCTGCTGGCCGTCGACGCACCGGCCGCCGCGCTGGCACTGCCGGTGCGCGGCACCTTGGCCAAAGTCACAGCCGTGCCCGGGCCGGGAGTGGTGGAAACCATCAAGGTCGCCGTGGTGCTGACGCCGCGGCTGTACGACCGCGCGACATTCGCCACACTCTGCCGGGAGATGAAAGAGCCGCCGTTGCAGTTGATCGAGGCATCTCCCTTGAACGTCCGCTGCAACGAGGCGTCACCGGCGATGGTCAAGGCAATGGTCGGCCTGCTGCCGAAGCCGAAGGTGGTGCGCAGCAATCCGTTCGAAGAAGCGCAGTGGTGAGTTCGAGCCGGCCCTACGCCCGCGCCGCCGCTTTCTCTTCGATCGGCTCCACGTCGACGCTGACTTTGAGCGAATGCCGGTGCCCGCCGACGATGACGCCGCGGACGGGGCCGATGTCGCCGTAGTCGCGGGCCCAGCCGACGGTGACGTGGCTTTCGCCGGGGATGCAGTCGTTCGTCGGGTCCAGGTCCAGCCAACCGTAGCCGGGCACCCAAAGGCTCACCCACGCATGACTGGCGTCGCAGCCGACGAGGCGCGGCTTACCGGGCGGCGGCCGTGTGAGGAGGTAACCGCTGACGTACCGGGCGGCCAAGCCGAGCGACCGCAAACAGCCGACCATCAGGTGCGAGAAATCCTGGCAGACGCCGCGGCGGTCGCGCAGCACGTCCAGCACCGGCGTGCCGACGGCCGTGACGCCGCTGACGAACTTGAACTCGCGGTGAATCCGCCGCATCAGATCGACGGCCGCTTCCGCCAGCGGCCGATTCGGCGAAAAGCTCGGCCGCGCGTAGTCGGCCAGCTTCGGCGAGATCGGGATGTAAGGAGATTCGAACGCGTACGCCCGGGCCTCGGCGTCGGCGGTCGTCGCTTCGGAATGCACGGCCGATTCCCAGGCGTCGGACAGCGGCGTCCCGGAGACGCCCTTAGCGATATCGACCAGGCTTACGGCCGTGATCGATAGCTCGCGGTGCGGTTCCTGCAAACTGAACCAGGCGACCGAATTGCCGAAATAGTCCTCGCCCGTCCGCACGGCCACAGGCGTGGGGACGATCGTCAATTCGTATTCCAGCAGCCGCTGGTGGTGCGTGTCGCGCGGGCAGATATGGACAAGGTTATGGCACAGCGGCACCGTCTCGCCGTAAACGTATGCGGTGGTGTGGCGGACGCGCAGCTTCATCGGCCGGCCCCCAGTCCGAGTAAAACGCTGGTGGCCTTGGTGTGGGCGAAGAACGTCTGCGCGACTGTGACGCTGACGCCCTCGAGCTGCTCGATGGTGTCATCCAGGAGTGCCGACAACGGCGGCCCGTTCCCGCCGGGGCCGCAGCAGCTTTCGACGTCGGCAAGCTGAATCGCGGTGCGCAGCTTGAGCATCAGTTGCCGGTCCGGCTGGCCGTGCGGGTGGTGCGATTCGCGTGGCAGGCGCGCGAGATGGTCGTCGATCGCCGCCAGCTGGAACGCCACCGACCGCGGGTTCGTTTCGTCGGCCAGCAACAGGTCGACCACGGCGTGCGCCTCCATGTGCGTCAGGTAGCGCCGGCGGTAGGTCAGCGAACTGTCGGCCACTTCCAGCACGGCTTCGAGCAGCAGCGAATCGTCTTGGCCGGGCGTGACGATCGTGTCGCGCAGCAGGTGCGACGTCGTGCCGGCCCGCTCGACGCGCTGGCCCATGTCCAGGAAGCGGTATGCAAGGCCGCGCGTCATCGAGTCGGTCGAAAGGCCGGTGAAGGCCGCGAAGCCGATGACCATTTCGTTCAGCAAGTCGCCGACGCCGGCGAGTGGTTCGTCCAGATCGCATTTGAACTGTGTCAGGTTCGTTTCGACCGACTGCAAAATGCGCCAGGCGTCGACCGAAACGCGGTCGCGCAGCAGGCGGGCCAGGCGGTAAACGCTATTGACGTTCGTACGCAGGCCGCCCGGATATTTCGGGTCGAACAGGAACGACAGCAACGGCCGCTCGCATGCGTACGGCACCGAATCGATGCGTCGGCCGACGAGGGAGGCGGTCAGCAGCGTGAGCGGCCGGCCGCCTTCGCCGCCCTGTTCGATTGAACGATTCACCACTGCCCGCGCCAGCCGCACCGCGGCTTCGGATCGCTGAACGTAGCGGCCGAGCCAGTACAAGTCGTCCGCCACGCGGCTGGGCAGATCCGCCCCGCCGCGGCTGAGGGCGACTTTTTCGGTGGCGGGCGTCAGCAGCGTGATCTGCGACACCGGGCCGTTGCTTTGCACCCAGATGTCCTTGCTGCCGCCGCCCTTCTGCAGGCTGACCACGAACGATTCCGCCGCGCGGGTGACGCGCGTCAGCCCGCCGGCCATGGCGACATAACCGTCGCCGTCGGCGGCAAGGTACGCGCGGGTGACGAAGCGGCGCGGCTCCACGCGGTTGTCGATCAGGGCCGGGAGCGTCGCCTCCATCACCTGTTCCTGCGCGACGAACCGGCCGGGATGAGCGCGGATCGAATCGGCCAATTCTCCGAGTGCATCCTTCGACAGTTCGGCGGCGAACGTCGGGTCGGCCCCGCGGCTGGGGTAGGCGGATTTGATGACCAGCGACGACAAATTGTCCAGCACGTACTGCCGGTCCGACGCGTCGCCGCACCACCAGCTACGCACGGACGGCGCACGCAGATCTTCGCCGAGCAGAAAGCGGCAGAGTTTCGGTAAATAGGGCATGAAGCCCGCGGTCTGCAGCACGCCGCTGCCGAGCGCGTTGGCGACCGCGACATTCCGCTCGCGCACCGCCTGCAGCAGGCCGGGCACGCCGAGGTAGCTGCTGGCGTTGAGTTCGAGCGGGTCGCAATAGTCGTCATCGACGCGGCGAAAAATGACGTCGACCCGCTGCAAACCGCCGAGCGTTTTGAGGAACACGCGGGCGTCACGCACCGTCAGGTCATTGCCCTGCACGAGCGTGTAGCCGAGGTAGCGGGCGAGGTAAGCGTGTTCGAAATACGTTTCGCTGTAGGGTCCGGGCGTGAGCAGGACGACGCGCGGGTTGTCACGGTTCGACGGTGCCAAGCCCGACAGCGTGCGGCGCAGCGCGACGAAGAACGGGGCCAGCCGCAGCACGTTGCACTGGCGGAACACCGTCGGCAGCACGCGGCTGAGGACGATGCGGTTTTCCAACGCGTAGCCTGCGCCGAACGGCGCCTGCGTGCGGTCGCTGAGCACGCTGTACCCGCCGCCGGCCGTGCGGACCATGTCGGCGGCGTACAGGTGCAGGCGGCGCTCGCCGGGCACGTCGATGCCGTGACACGGGCGCAGGAACGCATGGCTGGTATAGATCAGTTCCGCCGGCAGCAGGCCTTCGCTGATCGTGCGGCGCGGCCCGTACAGGTCGGCCAGGAGACGGTCCAGCAGCAGCGCGCGCTGGGCGAGGTCGCCCGACAGCGCGTCCCACGCCGCCTGTTCGGTCAGGAGCGGAATGGCGTCAAGATTCCATGGCCGGTCCAGGCCGCTGGCGTCGCCGTAGACGTTGTGGGTGATGCCGTTGTCGTGAATCAGCCGCCGCGCGTCGACCCAGCGGCTTTGCAGTTCGTCAGGACCAAGGTCATCGAGCATGCTGACGAACATGCGCCAGTGCGGCCGCAGGCTGCCATCGGCTTCGACCATCTCATCGAACGCGTCGCCCGGCGCGTATGACTGGGCGAACCCGTGGACCGCGGAGGATTCGGCGACGTCGGTCATCAGTGGGTGCATCGTAAAGGGTGAGTGGGAAGTTGATAGTGGGAAGCGGGAAGTAAGAAACGCACCGGAACACGTGTCTTCACTTCCCGCTTCCCGCTATCGACTTCCCACTCCGTTATCCGTGCCGCAAATCGAGCGTGAACGGGAACTCTTTGTTCTTCGCCGGCTCGCGCACGGCCGCGGAGCCAGGCGTGTGGCCGATGGTGTAAAACCGGCTGATGCGCCGGCCCTCGGCCTCGTAGGCGTTGACGGGGAACGTCTCGTAGCTGCGCCCGCCGGGGTGGACCACATGGTACGTGCAGCCGCCGATGCTGCGGTTGTTCCAGGTATCGAGCACGTCGAACACCAGCGGCGAATGGATCGGCACCGTCGGGTGGAGCGCGCTCGGCGGCGCCCAGGCCTTGTAGCGAACGCCGCTGACGAACTCGCCGTTCGTGCCGGTCGGGTGCAGCGGCATGCGGTAGCCGTTGCAGGTGATGACGTGGCGCGGGTCGGTCATGCCGCGCACTTTGACCTGCATGCGTTCGACGGAAGAATCGACGTAGCGGGCGGTGCCGCCGGCCCGCTGTTCTTCGCCGAGCACGTTCCACGGCTCGATCGCCTGACGCAGGTCGAGCGTGATGCCGCGCTGCTCGATCGTGCCGTAATGCGGGAAGCGGAACTCCAGGTGCGGCGCGAACCAGGCGGTATCGAACTTGTAGCCGGCTTCGTTTAAGTCGAAAACGACGTCGGCTAAATCCTGCTCCACGAAGTGCG
Source organism: Tepidisphaeraceae bacterium (assembly GCA_036388295.1). Lineage (GTDB taxonomy): Bacteria > Planctomycetota > Phycisphaerae > Tepidisphaerales > Tepidisphaeraceae > RYN-431. Next base: position 17,341 of record DASVSC010000180.1, read on the forward strand.
GCAGCATGAAGCGGTCGTGGATTTCCGTCCGCCAGCGCACCAGCGGCTGGCGGTACGGCGTTTTCCAGAAGTGGGCGATCAGCGCCCGCAGCAGCAAATGCTGCGTGAGGCTCATGCGGCTGTGCGGCGGCATCTCGAACGCACGCATTTCCAGCAGGCCCAGACGGCCGGTGGACGAATCGGGCGAGTAGAGCTTGTCGATACAAAACTCGGCCCGGTGCGTGTTGCCGGTCATGTCGATCAGCAGATTGCGGAAAATACGGTCGACCATCCACGGCGGCACGTTGCCGATCTCGGGCACTTGGCTGAACGCGATTTCCAGTTCGTACACCTGATCGTTGCGCGCCTCGTCAACGCGTGGTGCTTGGCTCGTCGGCCCGACGAACTGGCCGCTGAATAGGAACGACAGGCTCGGGTGATTGTGCCAGTAGCCGACCAGGCTCTTGAGCAAATCCGGCCGGCGCAGGAACGGCGAATCCTGCGGCGTCGCGCCGCCGACCACGATGTGGTTGCCCCCGCCCGTGCCGGTGTGCCGGCCGTCGAGCATGAACTTTTCGGTGCCCAGACGCGTCAAGCGCGCCTCGTCGTACAGGGCCGTCATGTTGGCGACGAGGTCGTCCCAGCTTTCGACCGGTTGCGTGTTGACTTCGATCACGCCGGGGTCGGGCGTGACCTTGATGACGTTCAGCCGCGGGTCGTACGGTGGCGGGTAGCCTTCGACCATCACGGGCAATTTCAATTCCTCGGCCGTGTCTTCGACGGCGGCGACGAGGTCGAGGAAGTCTTCCAGATACCGCTGCGGCGGCAGGAACACGCGCAGCACGCCGTTGCGCGCCTGCGTGCAAAGGGCCGTGCGGATAATCGTCGGATCACTCGTCCCGACGCCCGGTTCCGTGCCGACGGGCGCGACTTCAATGCGCGTACGCCGGCGACGGCCGTTCTCGTTTGTCTCGTCGCCGAGTGTTTGTTCACGGTATCCGACCGGATCGCGCGGCGGCGTTTCACCGGGCACCGAGCGCTGGCGGAGCAGCCGTTCGTAATCGGGCAGCGGCTTCCGCTCGGCCCAGGGGTCGTTGGGGTGCTCGAACGGGTAATCCGTCTTGGCGACCCACGGAATCGAATCCAGCGGCAATCGGTAACCGATCGGCGAATCGCCGGGGATCAGGTACATGCGCTCGCTGCGAATAAACCAGCGGCCGCTCTCCCAGTCGGCGCTGCCGTCGGTGAAGTGCACGCGGCGCAGCGGCAACGCGTAGCCGATGACTTTGTCCAGGCCCTGCTCGAACACTTTCGCCAGGCGCTCACGGTCCTGCTTGTTGGCCAGCTTGCTGTCGAATGGGTCGACGTTTACGGGCAGGCGACGCTCTTTCCAGAGGTAGTAGAATGCGTCTTCGAACCCGGGAATAGCGTGATCCGGATTAACGCCCAGCCTCCGGGCGAGTGCGTTGGCGAAGTGCCGGGCGTCGTTTTCGGTCGCCCGATTGCCGGGCTGATTTTCATCGGCAATCAGTTCCGGGTCGCGCCAGACCGGTTGGCCGTCCTTGCGCCAGTAGAGGCCGTACGCCCATCGCGGGAGGGCTTCGCCGGGGTACCACTTGCCTTGGCCGTGGTGCAGGAAGCCGCCGAGGGAGAAGCGGTCACGCAGGCGGCGCAGCAGTTCGTCGCCGCGTTTTTGCTTAAGCGGCCCGAGGGCTTCGGTGTTCCATTCCGGGCCTTCCATGTCGTCGATGCTGACGAACGTCGGCTCGCCGCCCATGGTCAGGCGCACGTCGCCGCCGATCAGGTCCATGTCCACCTGCCGGCCGAGGCGTTCGATCGACTGCCACTGCGTGTCGGTGTACGGCTTGGTGACGCGCGGGTCTTCGTGGACGCGGGTGACGCCCATGTGGAACTCGAACTCGTCCTGCTCGCCGCCACCGCCGAAGTTCATTTCGCCGTCGGCAATGTCGGCCGGCTGATCAACTTCGGGCCTACTGATGTCTTCGTTGTCGAAAGCGTAATGCCCCGTGATCGGCGCGGCCGACGTCGGGTCGGCGCTGCACGCCAGCGGGATATGTCCTTCGGCCGTGAGCAGGCCCGACGTCGGGTCCAGGCCGACCCAGCCGGCACCGGGCAGATAGACTTCGGTCCAGGCGTGCAGGTCGGTGAAATCGACTTCCGTGCCGCTGGGGCCGTCCAGGCTTTTGACGTCCGGGGCCAACTGGATGAGGTAACCCGAGCAGAACCGGGCCGCCAAGCCGAGGTGGCGCATCAGCATCACCAGCAGCCAGGCGCTGTCGCGGCAACTGCCGGTGCATTTGGTGAGCGTTTCCTCGGGCGTCTGAATGCCCGGCTCCATGCGGATCGTGTAGCCGACCGTTTTGTGGACGAGGCCGTTCAGCTTGACCAGGTAATCGTTCGTCGGCATGTCCGGCCATTGGGCGGCCGCGATCAGTTCCTGCAGCTTCGGGCCGGCCGCCTGCGTTTCCAGGTACGGCGTCAGCTCGCGCTTGAGCGACGGGTCGTAATGGAACGGCGACCGCTCGGCGTACCCTTCCAGGAAAAAATCGAACGGGTTGATGACCGTCATCTCCGCGACAAGGTCGATCTCGACGGAAAACTCGCGCGTCTTCTTCGGGAACACCAGCCGGGCCAGACGATTGCTGTACGGGTCCTGCTGCCAGTTCACGAAATGGCCGGCGGGCTTGACCTTCATCGAATACGACACGATCGGCGTCCGGCAGTGCGGCGCCGGGCGCAGGCGGACGGTGTGCGGGCTGAGCCACACGTCGCGGGAATAGCGGTAGCGCGTCAGGTGATGCAGGGCGACTCGGATAGCCATGGCGTTGTCAGATCAGTCTTTGCGATTCGGTCGAGGCGGTTGGTCGGCCCAGTATATGACGTGCGGACGCCCCAGGCTAGATAAGGAATGGCCGCGGGTGTGAACCGGCGCGAATCGCTTTCGATCAGGCAAGCGGTTCGCGCGGGTTTACACCCGCGGCTAAAACCTCAGATGACCCGGTCCACCGCTGCGGCGACACGGGCGGTGCTCTTCATCATGACGGCAAACGCTGCGGGCGTCAGGCTTTGAGCTCCGTCGGTCATCGCCTTGGAGGGGTCGGCATGGGTTTCAATGATCAGCCCGTCGCACCCCGCGGCCACCGCGGCCCGGCACATGGGCTCGACCAAATCCGCCTTACCCGTGCCGTGGCTGGGGTCGACGACGATGGGCAGGTGCGTCAGCTTCTGCAGCGCCGGGACGATCGCCAGGGGCAGCGTGTTGCGGACGTAGTCTTCGAACGTGCGGATGCCGCGTTCGCAGAGGATGACGTTCGGGTTCCCGCGTGCCAGGATGTACTCGGCCGCCAGCAGGAACTCCTCCAGCGTCGCGCTCATGCCCCGCTTCAGCAGCACCGGCTTGCTGGTTTCGCCGACCCGGCTGAGCAGGTTGAAGTTCTGCATGTTGCGGGCCCCGATCTGCAGCACGTCGGCGTACTGGCAGACGAGGTCGACCTGATCGATGCTCATCACTTCCGTGACGATGGCCAGCCCCGTTTCCTCACGGGCACGGGCGAGGTGCTTCAGGCCTTCCTCGCCCATGCCCTGGAAGCTGTACGGGTTGGTGCGCGGCTTGAACGCCCCGCCACGCAAGGCAGCCGCGCCGCTGTTCTTCATCAGGTGGGCGATTTCGATGATCCCGTCACGGCTTTCGACGGAGCAGGGACCGGCGATGACAGGAATCTGTTTCCCGCCGACGGTCGCGCCGTTGCCGAGGTCAATAACAGACTTCCCCGGCCGCCCTTCGCGGCTGGCGCGTTTGTAGGGGGACAGGATCGGCACGACCTTGTCGACGGCCTCCATTACTTCAAAGGCCGACTGGTCTTTGAACCGTTCGTCGCCGATGACGGCGATGACGGTCCGTTCTTCCCCGACGATGACGTTGTCTTTCAGGCCCATGTCTCGCACCCGTTGAACGACCTTGTCGATCGCTTCCTTCGCCGCGCCTTGCTGCATCACCACGATCACGCTGCACCTCCGGCCAAAAAAAGAAGCCGGCCCCGGGACGGTCGTCCCGAGGCCGGCGGTGAAGTTCGTTTCGTCCGCGTACGCGCTCAGGGCAACAGGTTTCGGCCGGCAAAAAAGCCGGTCCGCCAATACCCGAAGCCGAAACGCGTCTGCGACATGTCCGAAAGCCTACCCTGCCGCGACAATCTGTCAATTAAACCTTGCGAAATCGAAGCGATTCACCACGGAGGCACGGAGACACGGAGGAAGAACAGAGGCAGAAGATGAGCCACCGATTTCACGGATGACATGGATCAGAAGTTGAAAACGCATTCGGCAATCGGTGTGATCTGCGAAGTCTGTGGCTCACTCTCTTTTCTTCCTCCGTGTCTCCGTGCCTCCGTGGTGAATCTGCCACCGACGATCAAGTTTCCGTCGCAACCCGCCGCTATAGTCGATGCTATGCCCTTTCCCCGCGTTATTTTGTTCGACATGGACGGCACGCTGACCGAAGAACGGCTGCAATGGGACGATTTGCGCGAAAGCCTGGGCGTGCCTGAGGGACGGCCAATTCTTGAATCCCTGCTCGCCATGTCGGCCCCCGACCGGGCCAAGGCCGAGGAAATCCTGCACCGTCACGAATACGAAGCCGCCAGCCGTAGCGTGCTGAACCCCGGCTGCGTTGAACTGCTGCACTGGCTAGACGCCCATGGCATCGGCCGGGCGCTCATCACGCGCAATACGCGCCGCAGCGTACAAACCGTTTTCGATCGGTGTGGTCTACATTTCGACGTGAGCATCACCCGCGAAGACGGCGAGTTCAAACCCGACCCGGCCCCTCTGCGGCACGCGTGCCAGAAGCTGGGCGTGGCGACCGACGACGCCTGGATGATCGGCGACTGGAAGTACGACATCGAAGCGGCCAACAACGCGAACGTCCATGGCGTCTGGCTCAGCTTCGGCCGCGAGCGAACGTTTGATGCGGTGCCGGACCGCGTGGTGCACGACTTGGTGGAACTGTTCGATGTGCTGAAGTCATTGAAGGGCACGGGTCTTGGAACTGCCGTTTAGACCGCATCCGTGCCGGTCGGCTGAACGAAAAGAGAACTTATGCGAAACTTACCTGTAATCGTATTGGTCCTGTCGATAACCGCCGCCGCCCGGGCGTCGGTGGATGAAGCCCTTGACGCCTTACACCAGAGCGGCGTGGACCTGAAATCGTTGGCCGCCGACGTGACGCTGCGTACGACCAGTGGCGACCTCGGCGACGACCGGACCCGCGTCGGCACGTTCGTCATGCAGAAACTAGCCGACGGCAACACCCGCGTGCGGGCCTCGTTCACCAAAACGATTTCGGGCAATCGGACCACGCTCGAACGCCGTGACTACGTCCTCAGCGGCACCGACCTGATCGACCGAGATTATTCGGCGTCACCCAAAAAACAGACAACCACTCAGGTGCGCAAGCCGGGCGAAAAAGTGGACCTGCTCAAGCTCGGCGAGGGGCCATTCCCGCTGCCGGTCGGGCAGTCGCGCCAGGACGTGCTGAAGGAGTTCGACGTCGAAGAGCAAAAGACCGACGACCCGACGGCCTTGGCGCTGATCAAGTTGTCGCCGAAACCGAAAACGCCGCTGGCCGAGAAGTTCAAGTGGATAACCGTCCTGATCGACCGCACCACGAAGCTGCCCAAAGTGGTCACCACGGCCGACCCGCAAGAGGTCGACGTGAACACGGCGACCTTGTCGAACCTGCGCGTCAACGGCGACGTGAAAGACGCGGAGTTCGAACTGGAACGGATCAACCCGACGGATTGGAACCTGATCGACCAGCGTTGAGTGACCCACGCGCCGCCTGCCGCTTCACCGCGTACAGCATGGCGACTACGGCCAGGACACAGATGGCCTTCCAGGCGAACAGCCACCACGGCCACCACCAGGCGCCGGTGGTGCTTTCGACCCAGTCGGACACGCCGAACGCGATGAATGTAATCAGGAAGGCCGGCGCGAAGCGCCGGGCCCCGCGGTCACGCGCGGCCTTGAACGCCAGCCCGCCGACGACGAACCAGACGACGCCTTCGATATAGTTGCCGTAGCGGAACGCGTCCGTGATCGGCACGTCGCTCCCGCTGCTTGCCAGTAGATCCACGAACGATCAGGCCAGCGCCAGGGCGCTTTTCGTGTTCGTCGTCACGACCGTTTCCCACAGATCGACGCTGCGGAGTTTGTAGCGGTAATCGATTTCGATCTGTGTCTTCGCCACCAGGTCGGCCAAGGCCAGGTCGCTGCGCCAACCGATCTTCTGACAAATCGGGTTGGCCCATTTTTCCAGCATCGCGACGAAGCGATTCGTGCTCAGGAAATGGTTGAGGATGACGATCTTCGCCCCCTCCTTGGCCACACGCTGCGCCTCACGCACCAGCAGTTCCGGCTGGCTGACGACGCTGATCACGTGGCTGATGAACAAATGGTCGAAGCTGCTGTCTTCGAACGGCAGTTCAAGGGCGTTGCCCTGAAAGACCGTGATGTTCTGGTAGTCGTCGTCGATGATTTTCTTACGGGCCTCGCGGAGCATGCCGGACGACAAATCGACGCCCATCACGCGGGCGTGCTTCGGGTAGAACGACATCGAGCCGCCGGTGCCGATGCCGACGTCCAGCACGGTTTCGCCGGGCTGAATGTTCATGTGGGTGATCGCCCGGGCGATCCGCTTTTTCACCAGCTGGCCAAACGTGTAGTCGTACACCATCGACTGGACGTCGTATATTTTTCGCGTGCTGGCTTCTTGCATGGCGAGTTAATCTAGCTTTCCCCGGGGACGGTTTCTAGTGTAATGGCGATTTCATGCGCTTCACATCCGTACTGCTCGTCGCCCTGCTATGCCTGAATAGCGGCTGTATCACCGCCGCACGAAAACTCGAACAGGCCTTGCGGCGGGACGCCGGGGACCCGGACCGCCCCGCCCGGCGCGAAGCCGTCGATTCTGACGATTTACCCGCACTGGCAGGCGGCGAAGTGCGTATCAACCCCGGCCACCCGCGGCTCTTCGTGGGACGAGAATGGCCCAAAGCCCGTGACGACGTGGCGATCGATTGGCAGAAAAGGCTTCGCCAGCGCGCCGACGAAACCATCGACCAGCCGCCCATCGACTATTCCGCGACAAAATTGCTCACCCGCAGCCGCGAAGCGCTCAAGCGGCTCAGTCTGTACGGCGCGGTCTACCGTTTCACCGGCGACCGCACCTACGGCGACGCCGGCCGACGTGAACTGATGAACGTCTGCGGGTTCGACGACTGGCAGCCGGACAATTTTCTGTCCACCGCCGAGATGATGACGGCCGTCTCCATCGGCTACGACTGGCTGCACGACACGCTGTCCGCCCAACAGCGCAAGCAGGTAGTAAGCGCCATCATCCGCTTCGGCCTGCGGCCGGCGCAGGAGGCGTACGCGTCG
>DASVSC010000181.1:0-6661 GCA_036388295.1 Tepidisphaeraceae bacterium
AAGGGTTGCGGATCGTGGCGTACGCCCCCGACGGCGTCATCGAAGCGACCGAAGACCCGTCGTTCCCCTTCTACGTCGGCGTGCAATGGCACCCCGAGCGACAGCACGAAGAGGCCGAACATTTGCGGCTTTTCCAGAAGCTGGTCCAACACGCCGGGCGACGAGCGACCGGTGCGTGAAATGACGCTTACCTCCCGTGACGACGCAGGGGAACAAGGGCGCGTCTTACCGCCCGAACGTGCCGTAGATCGCGCTGTTTTCGTCGCTGCGTTGCCAGGTGCTGCCGACGCGGCCGGAGGAATATTCGGCAGACGCGGTGTAGCCGACGCGGCGGCCGGTGACGGGCATCATCGGCTCGTACCAGACCAGGTTCGGCTGCGCACAGCAGGCGGCGTCGGGCATGGCCCGGACGCTCATGGCGGCGACGCCTTTGGCCGAAACGGTCGTCTCACCGGCCTCGCGTTTAAACGTGATGGCCATTGGCTTGACGCCGACGATCGTGCCGAGGCGGTCGCCGAGTTGGGCCTTCACCCAGCCTGCGGCTGCAGTGCGCTGTGCGTCGGTCGGGGCATCGATGACCAATTCGCTGCGGTGCGCCCGCCCCGGCTCGGCCAGATTTTCGTCGCCCGCGACGGCGGCCACCACGCGCACGCCGGCCAAGTCGATGCCCTTGAACGAGCCACCCGCGATGTTCCATGCCAGCACCGCCGAGCGGCCCTCGGTGACGCGCTCGCCGTTGTAGTGGCACGCGCCTGCGAACACGCTGGCGGTGCGCGCTTCGACATAATCGCCGTGGACCGTGGACACAGCCGGCGTCGTCGGCGCGGGCGCGGCGGCGACAAGTGACAGCATCGCCATCGGCAACAGGCGACGGACCCAACGCGAAGAGGAAGTACGCAAAGTCATGTCACACCTCGGGTGGCGAGTTCACAAGTCAGTCGGTTCGGCCAGAGCCGAGCGGTAACAGGTCCGCCCCGGCACGCAGTCGAACGGGTCGGCCGGCCCGCCATCGGGGCCGATCACCTGCTGCGTATGATAACACCAGCAGTGGAAGCTCGGGTCGAAATATTGCTCGGCCGAGGTCGGAATCGTGTCGAGCATAAAGTACCGCTTCGACCGCAATTCGCCGCAGAACGGCGTGGCCAGCGGGTCGATCGGCGCGGGTTCCTCAGATGACATTACGTCTCCAAAATCGATCGGGCCAGCTTCGTCAGCGACCGCTGGACCAGCGTGCGCACCAGCGGCAACTTATAACGCGTTTGGCTGAGCGGCTTTGCGCCTTCGATCGCCATTTCGGCGGCCCGGGCGATCGTCGCCTCGTCCAGCGTTTCACCCGCTAGGAACGCGTCCACGGCCGGCAACGCCCACGGCACCGGCGCCACCCCGCCCAGCACCACGCGGGCGCTGCGGACCGTCAGGGCGCCGTCCGCGTCGACCGCGGCCGCCACGGACGCCATGGCGAAGTCCAGGCTCTCGCGTTCTTTGAACTTTAGGTACGTCGACTTGGCCGCCAACTGACCGAGCGGCACGCGGATGCTGGTGATGATCTCGTCCGCCGCCAGCACGTTCTCGCGCCGCGGGTCGTCCGTGGTCGGCATACGGAAGAACTCGCCGGCGTTGATCTGGCGTTCGCCCTTCGGGCCGAGGACGTTTACGACGGCGTTCAGGGCGACCAGAACTTGGGCCGGGTCGCTCGGCTTCGTGATGACGCACGGGGCGTCGGTCCCGAACGCGGCCAAGTATTTGTTTTCGCCCTCTTTAGCGTAGCAGGTGTCGCCGCCGCGCTTCAGGCACTTCACTTCTTCGAGCCGGAAGTACCAGCACCGCGGCCGCTGGCAGAGGTTGCCGCCGATGGTGCCGAAGTTGCGAATCTGCGGCGTGGCGACGGAGTGGATCGATTCGGCAAGGCCCGGCGCCTGCCGGATCACTTCGGGGTGCGTTTCGATTTCGGTCAGCGTTGCGGTCGCGCCGAGGATCAGGCTGTTGCCGTCGACCGTGATCTTGCCGGCGTCCGGAATGGTCTTGAGGTTCACCACGCGCGCAGGCCGGTGGATGTAGGCCTTCAGCGTGGTGTGCAGGTCTTGTCCGCCGCCGATCGGGCGGAAGGTTTCGTCGTAATCCGCGGCGGCCCCCGGCCCGAGCAGGCGGACGGCGTCGGCGGCGGTCTTGGCGTTGGCCCATTCGAATGCTTGCATAACGTGCTCCTCAAACTCTGGCGGCCTCAGCCAGCCTCGCGCGGCAGCGCTTACCCGGACTTACGCTTTCGCCGGATACAACCCGTTCAAAATCTTGTCCGGCGTGATCGGCAGGTCGCGCACGCGCACGCCGCAGGCGTTGTAGACGGCGTTGGCGACCGCGCCGACGCCCGGAATGTTCGCCGGCTCGGCAATGCCGATGACGGCTTCGCGGGTGTCGCCGTCGTCGATGATCGGGATCAGTTCCGGCATTTCCAGGCAGCCGGGCAGCTTATATTCGCCGAAGTTCGGGTTCAGCATCACGCCCAGGCGGCGGTCCATCACGCGCTCTTCGAACAAGGCCATGCCCAGCGATTGAATCATGCCGCCGTTGATCTGGCTTTCGGTGGCCAGGCGGTTCAGGATCAGGCCGCCGTCCTGCACGTGGCACATTTTGACGACGCGGATGTGGCCGGTCTCGACGTCGACTTCCACCTCGGCGAAGCTGGCCCCGTGCGCGCCGTTGCCGCTCAGGCCCGGCTGCCATTGGCCCTGCACCGACAGGCCGGCGGCGGGCACGGTCATGCACGCCTGCTTCCAGTCGAGCGACTTGCCGTTGCCCAGGACCTTGCCGTTCTCGAACGTGACGGCGTCGGGCTGCGCGCCCAGCAGCGGCGCGACCAGCTTGGCCAACGCGACGCGCGCGTTGAACGCCGCGTCTTTGACGGCCGGGGCAAGGCTGGCGGCGGTGGTGGACCCGCCGCTGGCGTTGGCGTCGCCGAACTTGCTGCTGCCGATTTTTTCCAGCACGTCGTTCATGCCCAGGCCCAATTCCTCGGCCACGATCGCGCGCACGTAGGTCCGCGTGCCGGTGCCCAGGTCCTGCGAACCCGATTCGGCCGTGACCGTGCCGTCGCGGCCGATGACGAGGTTGACGATGCACTTGGGCCCGCCGCCGCCGCCCCACGCGCCGATGCCGCAGCCGAAGCCACGCTTCAGATGGCCCGGCGTCGAACCGGCTTTGGCCGGGCGGTTGGCCCAGCCGATGGCTTCCGCGCCGCGGAGCAGCTGGCGCTTGTGCGATTCATTCGTCACGTTCTTGATGCGGAACTGCACCGGGTCCATGCCGATCTTCTCGGCCAGTTCGTCCATCAATGACTCGATCGCGAAGGACGCCTGCGGGAAGCCCGGCGCACGCATCGCGACGCTGGCGTCTTCGTTCGTATTGACCGGCGTCTGCTCGCGGAAAAACGTCGTGGCCTTGTACTGGTACGGCTGCCCCGCGATGTTCGCCCGGCCGACGCCGGCGAGGCCGTGAATGATCGAATGGCACGCCACCAGCGTGCCGTCCTTCGTCGCGCCGGCCTTCATCTTCTGGATCGAGCCCGGCCCATTGCCGCCGGTCAGGAACTCGTCGCGGCGCGTCAGCATCATCTTCACCGGGACGCCGAGCTGCTTGGACAACTTGCATCCCCACAGGCCGGCAATGCCCATGCCGAACTTCGACCCGAAGCCGCCGCCCATGTGCTGGACAATGCACGTCACGTCCGACTGCTTCAGGCCCATTGCTTTGCTGGCATCGCCGGGCACGGTGAAGGTGCCTTGCGTGGAGGCGTAGACGGTGGCGGTGTCGCCGCCGCGGTAGTCGACGACCACGCCGTGCGTTTCCAGGCAGGCGTGGTGCATGATCTTCGTGCGGTATTCGACGTCGATGACCGCGTCACAGTCCTTAAACGCCGCGGCCACTTCGTCGGCGTTCCCCTGCACCTGCCGGCGGTTGGACGGCGGAAAAATCTGCGGCGCGCCCGGTTTCATCGAATCCTCGGCCACCACGACGAACGGCTGCGGCTCGTATTCAACGACAACGGCACGCACTGCGTCGTTCGCCGCCTCACGCGTTTTGGCGGCAATGGCGACGATCGGCTCGCCCTCGTAGCGCACTGACTTGGCGAACGGCACGACCGCCGTCACGCCAGGAATCTTCTCGGCCGCCGAGGTGTCGATCGACTTAATGTTCGCCCGCGCGTGCTTCGACACTACGAACCGCCCGTACTGCATGTCGGGCAGGCGCACGTCGAAGGTGTAGATGGCGGTGCCGGTGGTTTTCGCCGGGCCGTCGGAACGGGGGATGCGGGTGTTGAGCAGGCGGTGCTTGTCGTTCGCGCCCCAGGTCGGGCCGGCGACGTCGTCGACTTCGATTTCGACTTCGGTCGGCACGCCGTTGACGACTTGGGGGACCTTGATCTTCTTTTTCTTGATCGGCTGCGTGGTGGCCATGTGGGATGCTCCAGGTGCGTAGGGCACGCTCGTGCGTGTCGTACGTGTTCAGGCTTTGACGCCGGTCTTTTTGATCGTCTCGGCCGCGGCGGTGGCGGCGGCGAAGATGTGCGGGAACGTGCCGCAACGGCAGAAGTTGCCCTTGCACCCTTCGCGGATCTGCTCCGGCGTAGGGTCGGGGTTGGCCCGCAGCAGGCTGGTGACGCTGGTCACAAAGCCGCTGGTGCAGAAGCCGCACATCATCGCGTCTTTTTCGCAGAACGCCGCCTGCACGGGGCTGAGCTTGTCGGGCGTGCCGAGGCCTTCGACGGTCGTGATCTGCCGGCCGGGCAGATCGATCGCGAGCAGCGAGCAGGCGTAGGCGGTTTTGCCGTCGAGGATCACTGTACACGCGCCACAGGTGCCGGCGTCGCAGACCAGCTTCGGCCCGGTGAGCGCCGGTTCGAGGCGGTCTCGCAGGGCCGACAGCAGCGTGGTGCGCGGCTCGACAGTAACGGTGCGGGCCTGACCGTTGATGGTGAGTTGGATCGACGTTTCACCACGGACGATGCCGTCCGGATCTGCCGCGGCCGCTGCGGGCGCGTCGGCCGCCGGCGCCGCCGTGGTCGCCAGCGCGTCAGCCGCCAATGCGGTCGCGCCGACACTTTTCAGAAAGCTCCGCCGACTGACGCCCGTGATCGGGCCCTGCGGTTTCGGTTCACCGTTCGATTGCATCGCCACCTCCGAAAGCCGGGCCGCCAGGATCGGTACGCGTCAGACTGCGGCCGCGGCGTCCATTTGTAACCGCGTTCGCCGCATCAAGCGAGTGATAACGCCACCCGGCCGCGGAACCGCCGTACCGTAGAGGTATCGAGCCGAACGCTTTCTGTTGAAGCGTAAAGCCGTAAGCCCCGGCGAACCGGGCCTGCGGGTGGGAACGAACACCATAATGAGGCAGCGGCCGTGTGTTTCCCTCTCCCGGCACGGCCGAGAGAGGGAAACAGGAGCCGCTACCGCCGCGCGTAATGTCGTTTTAGATGATCGGCTTTCCGCCGGTCACAGCGACCGTCGCGCCCGAGACGTAGCTGGCTTCGTTCGAAGCCAGCATCACGTACACCGGCGCGAGTTCCGCTGGCTGTCCGGCGCGTTGCATCGGGACGCTCTGGCCGAAGCTCTTGACCTGCTCGGGCGGCATGGTGGCCGGGATGAGCGGCGTCCAGATCGGGCCGGGCGCGACACAGTTCACGCGAATGCCCTTCTCGGCCAACAGCTGGGCCAGGCTGCCGGTGAAGTTCTGAATCGCGCCTTTCGTCGCCGCGTACGGCACAAGCGTCGGCTTCGGGGAATCGGCATTGACCGAGGTGGTATTGATGATCGCCGCGCCCGGCTTCATGTGCGGCAGAGCGGCCTTGGTGATGCGGAACATGGCGCCGATGTTGATGTCGAAGGTCTTGTCCCATTCCTCGTCGCTGATTTCCTCGAGCGTCTCATGGCTCATCTGGAAGGCCGCGTTATTCACCAGGATATCGACCTGTCCGAACGACTCGACGGCCGTTTGCACCAGCGCGCGGCAATGGGCGGGGTCGGCGATGTCACCGCGAACGAGGGCTGCCTTCCGCCCCGCCTGCTGAACCCACTTGGCCGTCTCCTGGGCGTCGTCGTCTTCATTGAGATAAGCGATCAGCACGTCGGCCCCTTCGCGTGCGAAGGCAATGGCGACCGCCCGGCCGATGCCGCTGTCACCGCCGGTGATGATGGCCTTCTTCCCCGAAAGCCGGCCGGAGCCTTTGTAGCTCTGCTCGCCGTGGTCGGGTTTCGGGTCCATCAGCGCGGTGCGCCCGGGCACTTGGTCCTGCTGCTGGACGGGCTGCGGCGGCTTCGGGTACGTGGCGGATTCGGTCGGCATGAGAGGCTCCTGTTCGTGTTAGCTGCCAAGGGGTTTGGAGGGTTCTGCAGAGAGCTGCGTTGGGGACTGCGCTGGCGACGGCACCGGCCGGGCCAGTTCGGACTCGATCCATTCGCGTACCAGTTTCGGAAGCTCGTCCGCCCACTCGTCCAGGCCATGTCGCGCCCGTTCCTTGAGCAGCAGGCGCTTCGGCTCGCGGGCGGCGTTGTAGACGTTGCGCGAGCAGACGGGCGGAAGAATTTCGTCGTCCAGACCGTGTGCAAGCAGCAATGAGCAGCGCGGCCCGAGTTCGGCCACCGGGTCGGTGCCGTACGACTGTGTCGAC
>DASVSC010000182.1:0-3266 GCA_036388295.1 Tepidisphaeraceae bacterium
CCTGGTGCAAAGCGTCCGGTCGCAGGCCAACCGCGTGATAGAACTGTCGCCCAACACGCCGGACGAGGCCCAGCAGGTGTTGGCCGGCATCACGGGCGCGGGCGCGCTCGCCGACTTCCTGGCCGCGAACGTGGCAGCGGAGGCAATCGAAAAGCAGTCGATGCTGGAAGAGCTCAATGTCGAATCCCGTTTGCGCCAGGTGGCGGCGAAACTGGGAACGCAACTCGACGTACTGGAAACGCAGGCCAAGATTCAATCGCAGGTGAAGGAGACGATCGACAAGAACCAGCGCCGCTATTACCTGCAGGAGCAGCTCAAGGCCATCCGCAAAGAGCTCGGCGAAGGCGACGCCACGACGGGCGCGAGCGAAACCGAAACGCTGCGCGAGAAGCTGCAGGCCGCCAAGCCGCCGGAGAACGTGATGAAGGAGGCCGAGCGCGAGCTGGGCCGGCTGGAATCTTTGCCGAGCGCGTCGCCGGAGTACGGCGTGATCCGCACGTACCTGCAGATCCTCAGCGAGCTGCCGTGGAGCGTCGAAAGCCCCGACAAGCTGGATTTGGCCGAAGCCCGCGCGGTGCTCGATCGCGATCATCACGGGTTGGATAAGGTCAAGAAGCGGATCATCGAATACCTCGCGGTGCGGAAGTTAAAAGAGCAGGCGCATCAGGCGTTGGTGGCGGCTGCTACGAAGAAGTCGAAGAAGAAAGACAAGGCCGCTGAAGCGGCCCCGCCGACGGCGACCGCGAACTCGACTTCGGCCGCGGCGGACAGTGATTTCAGCGGCGCGATCCTCTGCCTGGTCGGCCCGCCCGGCGTGGGCAAAACGTCGCTCGGCAAATCGGTGGCCGAGGCGCTCGGCCGAAAGTTCGTGCGGGTCGCCCTCGGCGGCGTGCGCGACGAAGCCGACATCCGCGGCCACCGCCGCACGTACATCGGCAGCCTGCCGGGGCGCATCATCAGCGAACTCCGCAAGGCCGGCACGCGCAATCCGGTGATCATGCTCGACGAGATCGACAAGCTCGGCGCTGATTTCCGCGGCGACCCCGCCAGCGCCTTGCTGGAAGTCCTCGACCCGGCCCAGAATCACACCTTCACCGACCACTACCTCGACGTCCCGTTCGACCTCAGCAAAGTCCTCTTCATCGCCACCGCCAACAGCATGGACCCGGTGCCCGGCCCGCTGCGCGACCGCATGGAAACCATCCAGCTGCCCGGCTACACGTCGACCGACAAGCTGTTCATCGCCAGGCAGTACCTCGTCCCCCGCCAGCTCAAAGCCAACGGCCTGACGCCGAAGCAGGCGAAGTTTCAGGACGCGGCGCTGAAGGAGCTGATCGACAGCTACACCCGCGAGGCCGGCGTGCGCAACCTGGAACGGAGCATCGGCAGCGTCGCCCGGTCGATCGCTGCGGACGTCGTCGGCGGCGCGACCAAGCTCGTATCGGTCGACGTCGAACGCGTCCGCAAAGTGCTCGGCAGCCAGCGGTTCGAGCCCGAACTCGCCAGCCGCACCGCCGTCCCCGGCGTCGCCACCGGCATGGCGTACACGCCCTACGGCGGCGAAATCCTGTTCATCGAAGCCACGCGCTTCACCGGCAAAGGGCACATCACGCTCACCGGCCAGATCGGCGACGTGATGAAAGAATCGGCGACGGCCGCATTCAGCCTGATCCGCACGCGGGCGGAAGAACTCGGCATCAACGCCAAGCTGCTGGCCGAGAGCGACATTCACGTCCACGTGCCCGCCGGCGCGGTCCCGAAGGACGGGCCGAGTGCGGGCGTGGCGATGTTCCTGGCGCTGGCGTCGGTCCTCACCGGCCGGGCCGTCCGGCACGACGTGGCCATGACCGGCGAAATCACCCTGCGCGGCCTGGTGCTGCCGATCGGCGGGCTGAAGGAAAAAACGCTCGCCGCGCGACGCGCCGGCATCAAAGAAGTGATCGTCCCGAAACGCAACGAAAAAGATCTGGAAGACATTCCCGACGAACTGAAAAAGACGCTGAAGTTCAACTTCGTCGAGAACGTGGACCAGGCCATGACGATCGCCCTGGCCCCACTGAAAAAGAAATAGCCCGGCCGCTGACGTAGAATCCATTGCCGCGAACGCATCGAGCGTCCGTCAGGCCGAAGATTGGGAATTACCCGGAGGTTGCTATGTTCGCTCAAGGCGGTTCGCGAGACGTGATCAACAAGATCATTCGCTACTATTACGATGCCAAGGAAGATTACCGCCTCGCCGCCAATCGCGCCGGGGCCGATGATTGCCGGCAGGAACTGGAAAAACTGGTCGACCAGCGCGAGCAGTTCCACATGCAACTGCAGCAGGAAGTGACGCGCCACGGCATCGAAATGAGCGACAACGGCACTGCCGCCGCCGACTTCAAACGGGACTGGGAACGCCTGCGCGGCACCGTCGCCGGCCACGGGTTCGACGCGGCGATGAAACTGGCGGACCAGTCGGACGCGCACGCGCTCGAACAAATCGGTATGCTGACCAGCCGTGACCTGCCGCCGACGCTGAAGTCGATGCTGGAAAGTCACGCCGACGCGTTGCGGGACGCCCGCACACGGTGTCATGACCTTTGTCGGAGTGCCTAACGCCCATGTCCACCACCGGCCACGCCCATCCGCCGCTGCTCGTTCAGGAAGTCGACGGTTGGACCGTGATCGAGTTCAAGACCGCGTCGCTGATGGACGCGGCGGAGTTGGACCGCATCGCCAAGGCCATTTATCCGATCGTTGACGAACAGGACAAACGCCTGCTCGTCCTCGACTTTACGGCCGTGCGTTACCTGTCGTCGCAGGCGATCGGCATTCTGCTGACGCTGAACCGTAAACTGCGGGCGCTGGAACGGTCGCAGCTGGTGCTCTGCGGCGTGAACGACACGCTGATGCAACTACTGAAAATCACCCGGCTGGACCGCGTGCTAACCCTCAGGCCGACCCAGCGTGAGGCGATCAAGGTTTCGACCGCACTGTAGCGGCCGGTGAATTGAGACGGAGGTACGACATGCATGGCGTAGGACTGCTCGCCCTTCTGCTGGGCGTCGGGTTGATGTTCTATCTGATGTTCGGCGCCGGCGGCAAAGGCAGCGCGGGCCAGGCGCTCGAAGCGCAACAACAGGCGCAATCCGTCGGCAACCAACTGTCGGGCAAAGACGAGAGTGGCAAGCTCGTCACGCAGTCGATCAAGTTCGAGGCCGGCCTGAAGGGAATTGCCGTCAGCGAAGTCACGCCCGGCAGCCCGTTCGACACGCTGTACGGCC
>DASVSC010000183.1:0-5715 GCA_036388295.1 Tepidisphaeraceae bacterium
AGCCGGCCGATGTTCTGGTTGATCTGGCGACGCAGGGCACCTTCGACGAGGATGCCGCGGTCAATGATCGTGATGATCTTGGCCAGCTCTTCTTCCGTCAGATCCTTGGCTTTACGCTCGGGATCAATGCCGGCTTCCTTCAGGATGTCCATCGCGTTCGACGGGCCGATGCCGAAGATGTAGCGAAGGCTGATCTTGACTTTTTTGTCGTTGGGGATGTCGATGCCGGAAATACGGGGCATGCCAATACCTTTAGGCTTTTAGCCTTGCTTCTGCTTGTGCTTCGGGTTGACGCAAATGACGCGGACGACGTTTTTACGCCGCACGACCTTGCAGTTTTCACAGATACGCTTGACGCTGGATCGAACTTTCATAGTCACCTTCCCGAACGATAGGGAATCGGTCAATATAGCAAAGACGGCGTCGTTGACAAGTCGTGCAATAATTTTCCGCGTCGGCCGCGGGCGGTAGGCTGTCAGAATGATCATCGCAGGGATCGACGAAGCCGGTTACGGCCCCCTGCTCGGCCCGCTGGCGAGCGCGGCCTGCGCGTTCCGTACCGCCGACGATTCGGCCGACCCGTCTGCCGTTCCGTGTTTGTGGGAACGCCTGCGCAAATGCGTGGGCCGCAGTCGGTCAAAAGACGGCCGTAAGCTGCATATCAATGACAGCAAGGCGGTCTACACGCCGTCGGCCGGGCTGGCGGAGTTGGAACGGGCCGTGCTTTGCCTGAGTGGCCAGGTTCACGGGTCAACGGATTCGTTGGACGCATTTCTGGCCAAAGTCGACCCGGACGTGGGCCGTATGCTGGCGACGTACCCGTGGTACGCCCCGGGCGAGGCCGACCCGTTCCCGATCGCCGTGCCGGCGATGTCGCTTCGGATTGCGTCGAACGGCTATACCGCGGTCTCTGCCGATGCGGACACGGCCTGCGTTCATTACCGCGTCCGCCTGCTCCCTGAGCGCCAATTCAATGACCACACCGCCAAGACGCGTAACAAAGCATCCACGCTGTTCGGCCTTGCCGCCCAGCACTTGGACGATCTGTTGCGGACCTTCGCCGACCAAAACCTGCTGATCGTCTGCGACCGCCAGGGCGGCCGTTCCCACTACGGCCTGCTGCTGCGGCTGATGTTCGAAGACTGGGCCCTCACGGTCGTGAGCGAGTCGGATGCCCGTAGCGAGTACGTTCTGACAAACGGCCCTCGGCGGGCCCGGCTGATTTTTCAGGAAAAAGCCGAGGCCGAGTGCATGGCCGTCGCGGCGGCGTCGATGCTGGCCAAGTACGCGCGCGAAGCGCTGATGAAGCGGTTTAATCGCTACTGGCGAAACCACGACGCGTCGCTGAAACCGACGGCAGGGTATTACACGGACGGCCTGCGGTTCCTGAAAGACATTGAGCCACTGCGCGAGCGCCTGGGCATTGCGGACGTGGACTTGATCCGGCAACGGTGATCTAAGCCGCGGGTGTGAAGCCGCGGCTTAAATCAAACCAAGCCTAACTCCAGCAGCGCCGCCTCGCTCATCCGGTCTTTCGTCCACGGCGGATCGAAGACCAAGTCGACCGTGCAGCTTTTCACCGCGTCGATGTTCTCCACTTTCCGTTCCACGTCCGCCAAAATGTCGCCGGCAACCGGGCAGCCCGGCGCGGTAAGCGTCATGCGGACGGTGACCCGGTTCTCGGCATCGATTTCAATCGCGTAGATCAGGCCCAGGTCGTAAACGTTGACCGGGATTTCCGGGTCAAACACGTTGCGCAGCGCGGCAATCACTTCACCGTGCAAACCTTCTTCGGAAATATCTTCGACGGGCTTGGGTGTCGCCCCGCCGTCCGCGGCGAACGCGTCGCGCAGCTGCGCGACCTTGTCGTTCGGATTGATCACACTCAGGGACTTGCGTGGCTCGGCCATAAGAATCTCCCGTGTCACGATACCGCGCTGAACAGGTGCGCGTGCGCCCGCAGGCGCGACACCATGCCCGCCAGGCCGTTGCGGCGGCCCATGCTCAGGTGCTGGTCCAGGCCGAGGCGCTTGAAAAAGCCTTCGATGTCGAAGCCAAGGATCTGTTGCGACGACTGGCCGGCGAAGACGCGCTGCAGGATTGCGATCAGCCCGCGCACCACGTCCGCATCACTATCGGCCAGGAAATCCAGGCCTTCCGACGTGCCGGGCCGTTTGCGGGCGAACAGGTAGACCGTGCTTTGGCAGCCATGCACTTTCGTCAGTTCGTGCTTCATCTCAGGGGCCATCGGCAGCAGCTTTTCGCCCATTTCGATCAGCACCTGATACTTGTCTTTCCAGTCCTCGAACAGTTCGAACGTCTCGACCAGTTCGTCCGCCGCCGCCATCGGCGAATCGGCGATCGGCTCGGGAAACTTCACGGCCGACGGCTCGGGCGTCACCGCGATCTTCGCCTTGGCGCTGCTGACGATCTTCTCCAAAGCCGTCGCCAGGCGGTCGACGTCTTCGGTCGTGTTGTACATCGCCACTGAAGCCCGGGCCGTTCCGGGAATGCCGAAGCGGTCCATGACGGGCTGGCAGCAGTGATGGCCGGTGCGGATGGCGATGCCTTCCAGATCGAGCATCACGCCGGCGTCGTGGGAACTGATCTTCACGCCGCGGTCGAGTACGAAGCTGACGACGCTGGCCTTATGGGCGGCGGTGCCGATCAGGCGCACGCCGTCGATCGCCGCGATGCGGTCGTTCAGGTACGTGTGCAGCGTGCGTTCGTGGCGGGCGACGTTATCAAGGCCGACGTGCATGACGTAATCGATCGCCGCGCCCAGGCCGATCGCCCCGCCGATGTTCGGCGTGCCGGCCTCGAACTTGTTCGGCAGCTGCGCGTACGTCGTCTTGCCGAACGTCACCTGTTCGATCATGTCGCCGCCGCCCTGCCACGGCGGCATGGCGTCGAGCAGTTGTCGTTTGCCGTACAGCACGCCCGTGCCGGTCGGGCCGAACAATTTATGGCCGCTGAAGACGTAGAAGTCGGCGTCCATCGCCTGCACGTCCGTCGGCGCGTGGGCCACCCACTGTGCCCCGTCGACCAGCACCTTCGCGCCGACGCTGCGGGCGATGGCAATCACCTGTTCCACCGGCACCACCGTGCCGAGTGAGTTCGACAAATGCGTCACCGCCACGATCTTCGTGCGGTGACTGACCATGCCGGCGAACTGGTCCAGCAGCAGTTCGCCGCTGTCGTTCATCGGGATGACCTTCAGCACCGCCCCGGTCTGCTGGCAGATCATCTGCCACGGCACAATGTTGGAGTGGTGTTCGAGCGCACTAACGAACACTTCGTCGCCGCTATGCAAAAACGCCCGGCCGAAGCTGCTGGCGACGAGGTTAATCGACTCGGTCGTGCCACGCGTGAAAATGATCTCCGCCGGCTCGGCCGCGTTCATGAACCGCTGCACCGTGCGGCGGGCGCCTTCGTAACCTTCGGTGGCCAGCTGCGACAGCTCGTAGACACCGCGGTGAATGTTGGCGTTCTGCGTCTCGTAATACCGCTGCAGCGCGGCGATGACCTGTTTCGGCTTCTGGGTGGTCGCGCCGTTGTCGAGATAGACGAGCGGACGGCCGCGGGATTGGCTGGCGAGGATCGGGAAATCCGCGCGAACGGCGGCGACGTCGAAGGTAGCGCGAGTGGGTTCTAGGACGGCGGACATAAGTCGGATTATAGCCGGGTCAGCGGGTGACGGCTTCGTCGAACGCGCCGAGGTCGTTGATCCGCAAATCCTGCGGCAGGCCCGCCTGGATGGCCATGAAGTCTTCGATCCGGCGGCGGACCGGGGCGACGCGGATGCGGCGGGTCACGTCGGCGGCGAAGGCGTACGTCAGCAGGTGCCGCGCCTCGGCCTGGCCGATGCCGCGGCTGCGGAGGTAGAACACCAAATCGTCGTCGACCGGGCCGACCGTGCTGCCGTGCGTGCACTTGACGTCGTCGGCGTAGATCTCCAGCGCCGGCATCGAGTTCATCTCGGCCGTATCGCTTAGCAGCAGCGCCTTGCTGCTCTGCTTGGCGTTAGTCTTCTGGGCGATCTGGTTGACGAAAATCTGCCCCTTAAACACCGCGCTGGCCTTGTCGGCCAGCACGTGCTTGTACAGCTCATGGCTGGGGCAATCCGGGGCGGCGTGGTCGAGCAGCGTGTGGTTGTCGCAGTGCTGGTTGCCGCCGATGAGGACCAAGCCGTTCAGCGTCGCGTAGCCGCCCTGCCCGCCGAGGCGTACGGACAAATCGTTCCGGCTGACGGCCGCGCCGGTGTTGATGGCGTGGCTGACGAACTGCGTCTGCTTCCCGATCCGCACGTGCATGCTCGCGGTGTGGAAGGCATCGCTGCTTTCCTGTTGCAGCTTGCAGTGGTCGATGCGTGCGTCGTCGCCGAAGACGAACTCGCTGACGGCGTTGCTGAGGTACGTGCCCGCCTCACCGACATAGCTTTCGACGAACGTGGCCTCCGAGTTTTCCTCGGCCACCACCAGCACGCGCGGGTGGTTCACACTGACCTGATCGCCGACGACGCTGGCGAACAGGAAGTGGATCGGCTTTTCGACCGTCACGCCACGCTTCACGTGGACGAACACGCCCTCAGTGAAGTGGGCCGCGTTGTAGGCGGCGAACGGGTGCAGCTTGTTGTCGACGATGCGATTGACGTATTTGCGGACGACGTCCGACAACGGCCCGCGGGCGGCGTCGTGCAGCGTGGCGACCGTGACGCCCTTCGGCAGGTCGTCGGTCTTCGACAGCTCCGGCACGTAATGGCCGTTAACGAAAACGACTTCCACGCCGGCCTCGTCGCCGAAGGTGAACTTCGCCTGCAACGGCCGGCCGTCGGCCTTGGCGGCTGGGGCGAACTGGGCGCGCAGGATCGGCTGGATTTTGGTGAAGCGCCACGCTTCCTCGCGGCCTTTGGGCAGGCCGCTGAGCTGGAACTCCGTGCCGGCGTGGGTGCGGAGCTCGTCCAACCAAGTGGACGGCGGAGCGGTCTGAAGCGTGTCGGCGACCTGAGACATTGCGTGCAAACCTTCTTCGTAGGGGCGACCTTGAAGAGGTCGCCCGCGTGATGCGTGCCGGCCGAAGCGGGCGACTTGTAAGTCGCCCCTACATTATCCTAAGCGCCGACGGCGATTTCCTTTTCGACCCAATCGTAGCCGTTCTCTTCCAACTGCAGGGCGAGCGTTTTGTCGCCGGTCTTGACGATTCGGCCGTCGATCATCACGTGCACCACGTCCGGCACGATGTAATTCAGCAGCCGTTGGTAATGCGTGACCACCAGCCAGCTGCGTTCGGAATCCTGTTCGTGCAGGCGGTTGACGCCTTGCGCGACGATCTTCAGCGCGTCGATATCCAGGCCCGAATCGGTTTCGTCCAGCAGGCCCAGCAGCGGGTTCACGACAGCCAGCTGGAACACCTCGTTCCGCTTCTTTTCGCCGCCGGAGAAGCCTTCGTTGACGGCCCGGTTCATGAACGATTCCTGGATGCCGAGCATCTTCTGCTTTTCTTTGACGAGCTTGATGAACGCAACGGCGTCCAGTTCGGGCTCGCCGCGGTGCTGGCGGATGGCATTGACGGCGGCTTTGAGGAAGTAGCTGGTGCTGACGCCGGGGATTTCCACCGGGTATTGAAACGCCAGGAACACACCCTCGCGGGCCCGTTCCTCGGCCGACATCTCCAGAATGCTTTGGCCGTTGAACTGGATGTCGCCTTCGGTCACTT
>DASVSC010000184.1:0-7152 GCA_036388295.1 Tepidisphaeraceae bacterium
GTCGGGTTAAGTCCCTTAACGAGCGAAACCTTTGCCCTTAGTTACCAGCGGGTCATGCCGGGGACTCTAAGGGGACTGCCGGTGTCAAACCGGAGGAAGGTGGAGATGACGTCAAGTCCTCATGGCCTTTATGCCCAGGGCTACACACGTGCTACAATGGCGTCCACAAAGCGAACCGAAAACGCGAGTTCGAGGAAATCGCAGAAATGACGCCTCAGTTCAGATTGGAGGCTGCAACTCGCCTCCATGAAGCTGGAATCGCTAGTAATCGCGGATCAGCTACGCCGCGGTGAATGTGTTCCTGAGCCTTGTACACACCGCCCGTCAAGTCATGGGAGCCGGAAATAGCCGAAGTCGTCACGTTACGGTGATGCCTAAGCTAGGTTCGGTGACTGGGACTAAGTCGTAACAAGGTAGCCGTAGGGGAACCTGCGGCTGGATCACCTCCTTTCTAATGGATTAATTAGAATATCGCCCGGTGCGAACCGGAACGATACCAGTCAGCGCTATTCTCGTCATCGGTGCAGAGCCGAAGAGACCGTACAGGTAACTGTGCGGGATGGATTCCGACTATTCATTTGTCCAAGATCACCAAACGATCCTGGAGCCCGGACCCTAAAGGTCCGGGCTCTTTGCGTTGGTTCGATCCATGGCAGACACGTCTCACCGTGCAGGAGATGCACGCGAAGCCCTAAGGCCTTGTGGAGTCACAGCTTCCATCTAGCGGTTTTTGTCTCCGGGCACGCCGCGATGCAAATATGCTGCCTCTTGGTCTCCGCTCGATCATATATCCACTGAATGGCTTGCTGCTCGTATTGCTCCTAGCAGGGCTTGCCGTGGGCTGCCATCCGGTTTCCCGCCAAACTGTCACCGTCATTCATGACGTCACTGGGCAGCCGTTGGCCGGTGTCACCGTCAGTCCGTATTACGACTCGCCTTTGATCCAACCGCAATATGATTCCGCCGTTACCCGTTCTGACGGCACGGCCCAACTCAAACTCGGGTGGGGCCGACACTATTATTTGACCTTCGCGTTCCCGAACGGCGAACGGCGTACCGTTTGGCTCGCCTCCCATACCGGCCAGGTATTTCGCTTATGGCCCGAGCCGTACCGCAATCTTCACGTCAAACTGCCCGCCGGTTTCCAAAGATTGATCTTCATAGCGGGCCTTGAGTATTCTCTGACGGGAACTGTCGCATCGTCGGCGGCCCCGCGCTTCGAAATAGACGCTGACGATTTTGGCTGACGATTTTGTGGAAGAGCAATGCGCCGGCTTGGCCGTGTTGAACGAGCGGGGCCTCACGCACGCGAATCGTCTCGAATCCGCGATCTTCGAGAACAACCAGCCCCTGCCGATCGAAACTTGGTTCGGCCCGCGCCTGCTCGGGGTCGCCATGCGGCCCATCGGTGTATGGAACTTCGGGCCCCGCGCCGGCACGACGGCATATTTTGTTGGTCAAGCCGAGCAAGCCACGATTGCCGCCGTGCGACTACTGGGCGACGCGCCGAGGGTATACGTGCTGTCGCGCGACAAAACATTCGTCGCGAACCGCCGTTACCTGGATGCCTCACTGGGCAATTGAAGTCACGTGGCCAAAAAATGTGCGATATGCCCAACGCTAGGCAGTACAGATATTCGAAGACGAGAATCGTCCGTCGATTTCAATGGTGGATCATCGTCGTTTGCGTCGCCCTAACTATCTCTGGCCTTTGCTTGCCACCTGCTCGCGGCGTGATGCATTGGGTCGTACTCGCGGTTCGCGGCCAAAAGGGGGTGGAAGACCGGCTGCACGATTTCAAGCAGGCCGAAGACCGCCTTCGCTCGGTCTTCACGGAACGCGGCATCGCTTACCCGCCCGCCCGCCTGATCCTTCTCGGCCTGAAGTTCGAACGGCGCGTTGAGGTGTACGCCGGTGACACGCAGGGCACGCCGCGGTGGGTCATGAATTATCCAATCTTGGCCGCAAGCGGCGGTCTCGGGCCGAAGCTGCGGGAAGGCGATCGCCAAGTGCCGGAAGGCGTGTACGGCGTCGACTCCTTGAACCCGAACAGCCGATACCATGCCGCCCTTCGAATCGACTACCCGAATGTCTTCGATCGCGCCTCGGCCCGTCCTGACGACCGAACACGGCTCGGCGGCGACATCATGATCCACGGCGGCGGCGCATCCGTCGGCTGCCTCGCCATGGGCGACCCGGCCGCCGAAGAGCTGTTCGTCCTGGCGGCCCGGGTCGGCGTTCGCAATGTGAAAGTGGTGCTCACGCCGGTCGATGTGCGGACCAAGTCGATGCCGGCGGAACTTGCCGGGCTTCACTCTGAACGCTATGCGGCCGTGCGTGCTGCGCTGCTGGAACTGTCGCGGCCATGAATGGTCGACGGGGCCGTCGAGATGAAACTTGTCGCGCACGAACTTTGGTGTGCGTCGACGTAGCCGGCGGGCTCGGCCGCTGAGTTCTGCGGCTGACGCCGCGGGTAAAGCCGATCGGCTACACAAGAAAGAGCCCGCTACTTTACTGCGCTGGCACGGCCGCGGGTGTGGCGGTTTCGGCGGCCCGTTGTTTCAGCGATTCCAACTTATCCCGCACTTCACGGGCCATTTGCGTGTTGGGGTAGTCGCGGACGATTTGGTCGCCGGTGCGGTAGGCGTTGGTCCAGTCGCCGCGGTGGACGGCGTCGGTGAACTGGTCTTTCAACAGGTTCAGCTTGTCCTTAAACACGTTCCGCACGCTCTCCTGCATGCCGGCCCCTTCTTCCGGCGTCAGGTAGAAATCGAGCTGGCGGATGGTGGCGATCGCGCCGTCGACGTCCTTACGGGCGATCATGTCGTTGTAGTCGCCCAGCAGCTTTTCCTTGTACGCCGTCCGCCGTGATTCGATTTCGGACGCCAATTTGCGGGCGTCTTCGTTCGTGGGGAACTGCTCCACCATCCGGTCGGCCTCGCGGTGCGCGGCGGCCCACTGCTGGTTGGCGACGTACCGCTCGATGACCGACCGGCTGGCGTGTACCTGCCGACGAATGTGTTCATCGAAGCGCTGGTTAATCTCCTGCCGAATGCGCTCGGCCTCCTGCTTGTAGCCGAAACGCGTGTCCATCTCGTCGACGAGGACGAGCGCGCCTTCCCAATCTTTCTTAGCCACGTCTTCCTGAATCGCCCGGCGCAGGGCCTCGCGGTCTTTTTCGCGATAGGCGACCGTTTTCGCCTGTTCGCTGAGCAATTGCTGCTCGGACATCTCATTGAGGATGATAGAAAACTGTTCCAGGCGTTCGTACACCGGCGTCATGGCCTCGCGGAGGTTGCCGCACATGCTGCCGGTCGCGCCCAGGCAAGCGGCGATCGGCCAAGTGACCAGCACGCCGATGACGGCCAAACCGCCTAAGAATGCGGGCGTCCAGTCATGCGTTCGGTAACCGTAGTAACCACCGCCGCCCGCCAGCCCGAGGGCCAGGAGCAGGGCGAGGGGATAGAGAACGTTCAGGGATTTGACTGCCGTAGATTTGGATTCCATGCCGCACCTTCCAAGAGGGGCTCAATGCGAATTGACCGACCTCTGGATGATACGCCGGGTCCACCGACCGGAAAACAGGGAATACGATTTGCGTCAGGCGGCGCGGCGAGGGGCGACCGGATCGGAGCCGATGATAGGCGGCTCCACAGGCGCGTCCGTGGCAGGATCGGCCGTTGTAGGCGGATGGGCGGCCGCCTCGGTGTCGAGCAGTCGCTGACGCTCATTGCCCAGCAGGGTGACGGCCGCCCAGGCGGCTAGAACGGCGGCGATCACGAGCGTCCAATCCATGCCCTTTAATATCGGCTCGTGAGGCAGGCCCACTTCAGCGGGCCCGGGGCGGACCCGTGTATTGATCTTCCGCCGCGAACGCCGAACATAAGACTCTATGGCAATGCAGAAAACGGTCCTCGTGACGGGCGCGGCGGGTTTCATCGGCTCCCACACGGCCGAACGGCTGATGGCCGGCGGGTATCGCGTCATCGGCGTCGATAATTTTTCCGACTTCTACGACCGCTCGTGGAAGGAAATGAACCTCAAAAGCATCAAAGGCGATAAAATCGATGTCGAAGAAATCGACATCGCCAGCGGCGCCGAAATCGCCAAGCTCGTTCGCCTGGTCCGGCCGTGGGGCATCGTTCACTTAGCCGCGATGGCGGGCGTGCGGCCGAGCATCGAACAGCCGGCGTATTACGCGCGGGTGAACGTCGAAGGCACCACGCACCTGCTGCAGGCGGCCGTGAAGAACAACGTCGAGAAGTTCGCCTTCGCCAGCAGCAGCAGCGTGTACGGCAACGCCAGCCGCGTGCCGTTCAGCGAGGAAGACCCGGTCGAGGAACCGATCAGCCCGTACGCCGCCACCAAGCGGGCCGGCGAATTGATCTGCTACACGTTCAATCACCTGTACAAACTGCCGATCGCCAGCCTGCGGTTCTTCACCGTCTACGGCCCGCGCCAGCGCCCCGACCTGGCGATCCACAAGTTCACCCGCCTGATCAGCAACGGCGACCCCGTCCCGTTCTTCGGCGACGGCAGCACCAGCCGCGATTACACCTACGTCGAAGACACCGTCAGCGGCATCGTGGCGGCCCTGGAAAAGATCGACCGCTATCGCGTCTACAACCTCGGCGGCAGCAGCCCGATTTCCCTGAACACGCTGATCGAAGAACTGGAAAAAGCGATCGGCAAAAAGGCCAACCTTGATCGCAAACCCGCCCAGCCCGGCGACGTCGAACGCACGTACGCCGACCTGACGCGCAGCACGAAAGAGATCGGCTATTCGCCGAAGATCTCGATCGGCGAAGGGCTGAAACGCTTCGTCGCCTGGTTCAATGAGTTCGGCCACCTGTACACGCTGGACAAGCCGCAGGGCCAAGTTAAAGGCGCGACGCCGCGGACGGTGTAACTCACGGTCGTCAGTTGGTTCGGCCCGTCTGCCTCAAGCCGTTGCAGCCGGCAAAACG
This sequence comes from Tepidisphaeraceae bacterium, assembly GCA_036388295.1. GTDB lineage: Bacteria > Planctomycetota > Phycisphaerae > Tepidisphaerales > Tepidisphaeraceae > RYN-431. Next base: position 4,968 of record DASVSC010000184.1, read on the forward strand.
AGGCAGGCGTCGCTGCTGCGCCTTATTTCAACGTCTTTGCGATCCGCTACAGTGAACGCGTGGCACGCCAAAAGCACCCGCGGCAGACCGTTCTTCATTCGTTCGCCAACGCTTTCGCGGGCCTTGGCCGGTTCAGCCGTGAGCGGAACACCCGCATTCAATTGGCCGTGGGTGTGATCGCTATCGCGGCCGGTATCGGGTTCCGCATTGATCGCATGGAATGGATCGCCGTCGTTCTTTCCATCGGCCTAGTGCTGGGTTTGGAAGGTTTGAACTGTGCGTTGGAGCGGGCGGTTGATCTGGCGTCGCCGGACTATCACCTGTTGGCCCGCGACGCGAAAGACTTTGCGGCCGGTGCGGTGCTGGTGGCGTCCATCACGGCGCTGATCGTCGGTCTGTTGATTTTCGGCCCGCACCTTACCGCTCTCGCGCGGCCTTCGGGATCACCGTGATCGCGCGCGGCGTCGTCGGGCAGTCCTGCTGGCACATGCCGCAGCCGATGCAGCCGAGCGGTTTGACTTCGATCTGGTCGTTCACCAACTCAATGGCGGCCGTGCCGATCGGGCAGACGTCGACGCAGCGACGGCATTCGTCGTTGAGGGTCGTGCGGGTACACAAATGCTGCCGCCAGACGGCGGTGCCCATTTTGATCTGCACCAGCGGCGTCGGCACGAGCGCGCCGGTGGGGCAGGCGCTCATGCAGTACAGGCCATCACACGCGACGCAGGCGCGGCTGTCGGCGTCGATGAAAGGCGCGCCCTGACCGGCCGCCGGGCTGATGTGGATCGCCTCGGCGGGGCAGACGCTGACGCAGTCGCCGCACCGGGAACAGGTGTCGAGAAACTCTTTTTCGCGCAAAGCGCCAGGCGGACGCAACCACAGATCGTCCTTCGCGGCGGCGCTGGCCGGGGCGGCCGCTGGCGTCGGCCGACTGAGGCGGTCGAACTCGTTCAGAGTGCGCTCGACCGGTTCGAGCGCCTTGGCCAGCGGCTTGAGCAATTCGCTCAGGCCTTGGCGGAAGAACTGGCGACGGTGCAGTGGCGGCTCGCCGGCCATGACGACTACTCCCCGCCCAACGAAACGACCTGCTGGGCGCTGAACGAGCGGCCGGTGAGGGCGTCGACGAACGTCACCTTCACCGTCAGCTCCCGCGCGTTCGGCTTCTGCGGCCACGGACATGGCACGACGTACTCGTAACGCAAACCGCTGCCGTTCCAGAACGCGCGGGTCTGGGCGGGCGTGAACGACCAATGGCCGACGCGGCGGCCGGCATCGGCAAGGTCGAACGCTTCAACCGTCACGGCCCCGGCGGCTTTCAGGTCGTCACCGCTGTCGTCGGTCGGAATGACGTGAACGACCAGCCCGTCACCGCCGGAGGCCGCGCCGGCCTGCGACGACCGCGTCAACCGTCCGAGCCGGACGCCATGCGTGGTGAACACGTCGGCCGCCAGTGCCGGCGACAACGCCGGCCGGCTCGCCGGGCCGTCTCCCTGAACTTCCAGGCTGGCGAGATCGGCCGAGTGCTGGCGGCTGAGTTGTTCGATCTGCCGCGACTGTTCCTGAACCTGCTTGCGCAGCGCGATATTCGCCGCGCTCGGCTTGAAGCAGCCGGCCGCGGGAAGCATCAGGCCGGCAGCGAGCAGGGACATCACTCGGCGGGCGTTCATTCGTCGTCGCCCGTGGTCGTTGAGCGCGGGGCCACGTCCGGCACGCGGTCCACGACCTTGTCCGCGACACCGTATTCGACGGCTTCTTCGGCGAACATCCACTTGTTGCGGTCGAAGTCGCGCACGATGGTGTCGAACTCCTTGCCGCACCATTCCGCCATCATCTTGTAGAGACGGTCGCGCAGGCGGAGCATGTGCTTGGCCTCGATGCCGAGGTCCGTGGCCGGGCCCTGCATCACGCCGCCGATGAGCGGCTGGTGGAGCATGACCTGGCTGTTGGGCAGCACGTAGCGTTTGCCCTTCGTGCCGGCGGCGAGCAGGGCCGAGCCCATGCTGGCGGCCATGCCGATGCAGGTGGTCGATACGTCGCAGCGCAGGAACTTCATCGTGTCAATCAGCCCGAAGCCGGCGCTGACGCTGCCGCCGGGGCTGTTGATGTAGAAGTTGATGTCGCTCTTGGCGTCCTCGTTCGAGAGGAACAGGAGCTGCGCCTGGATCACGCTGGCCGACTCGTCGGT
>DASVSC010000185.1:0-15707 GCA_036388295.1 Tepidisphaeraceae bacterium
GGATCCTTTCGGGCTTAGGCCGCGAATCGTGGCGTGCGGCGTACACTCTGTCAACGTCGACCGTTTTGGCCGGCCCGAAGGAGCGAAGCGTGCTGGGCATCTTTAAGATCTGGAAATACGTCGCGGCGGGAGCCGTCGGCCTTGTGGTTCTGGTGCTGATCGTCGGATGGTTCGCGCTGAGCGGCCTGGTGCGTCGGGCCGTGGAAACGGCAGCGACGAACAGCCTGCGAATCAAAACGACGGTCGGCGGCGCGGCCCTGTCGCCATTGGGCGGGAGCGTCGGGTTGACCGACCTGACCGTCGGTTCCCCGACCGGCTTTTCTTCGCCGCAGATGTTTTCGCTCGGCCGGGTCGGCGTCACCAGCGGCATCGGTCAACTGTTCGGCGACCCGGTCCGGATCAGCCACGTCACGATCACCGCCCCGCAACTCACGATCGAACAGGCCGGCGGCAAGCTGAACGTGATGGCCCTGACAGACAACATGAAAAGCGGCGAATCCAAACCGGCCGACCCGAATGCCAAACCGATGAAGCTGGTGATCGATCAGCTCGATCTGAGCGAGGCGTCGGTCACCATCGTTCCCGGTATTCCCGGCGTCGAAAAACAGTACCAGATCAAACTGCCCACCGTCAGCCTGAAAAACATCGGCAACGCCGACGGCACGCAGACCGGCGACGAAATCGGACGTGTGGTGAACCAAATGGTCGCGGCGCTGGCTGCCAAAGCCAAGGATTCGGATCAGTTGCCGCCACAGGTGCGCCAGCTGCTGTCGATCGATGTCGATCGAACGCTTGACCAGTTGAAAGGCCGAGCCAGCGAAGAGATCGAGCGGGCGACGGAGAAGTTAGGCGGCCTCGACAAACTGCTGGATGGCAGAAAGAAAAAGTAACCGCCGGAGTCCTGTCCGAGCGGCGAAAGCTACTCGCCCACGCTGGCGACGGCTTCGCGGCGTTCATACACCGTGTAGTCGCTGTTGACGTTGACCGGCACATAAGCCGAGCGGACGTAATTTTCCAGCTTCGTCCACGCACGCACATAAGCGTCGCCGCGCACGGGCCGGTAGCAAAACTCGCTGCGCAGTGCCCGCCACTTGTTGGCGTGGGCGACACAGTCGCTGGGGAGAATGACCCATCGCGTTTTTCGCTGACGCAGGTCGCTGCAAATCATGGCACCGAAACGCGTGGGGGCAGTGTCGTTGTTGGAAAAGATGAACGTCAGCGGTACGGCCGACCCGGGCTTGAGATCAGAATCCACCAGCGCACGGCCATACTGGTCGATCCAAAGCCGGTCATTCGGAGCCGCATGAGCCTTCACGTAATTAATCGCGTCTATTCGAGTGTATGGGGGCACCGTGGTGGATGTGGCGGCCCAGAACCAGAACCCGCCCATCAACATCACGGGCAGACACGAGCCGACGATCGTGCGACCGACCGGCCGGCGCGGGATGAGCCCGAACAAAAGCGCCGCCGGCGCGGTGAGCGGCAGGAAGTGGTACCCGTACATTCGTCCCTGCATGACTGCCCCGGCCGTCTCCAGCGCCAGCCACAGCCCGGCGAACAACATCAGTTCGCGCTGCCCGGCAACTGCGGGCTGGCGACCGTGACGTTCAGCAAATGCGCGCATCAGGATCGGTGTCGCGATCAGAATGATCAGGAACAGAATCTTCCAAAAAACTATGTTCGAATCGAACACCGAATTGACGTTGTACGAGCGAATCTCGGCATAAGTGTCCGGCAGCGTCGACAGCGTGCCGGTGCGGACGAGGTAGACGATCGCGATGACACTCGGCACGAGCAGCCCGGCCGCCATCGCCGTCAGGATGCGCACGCGAATGTTCAGGCTGACATGACGCCAATAGACGACCGACGCCCCGGCTGCCGCCAACACCGACAGCGCGTTCGGTTTGGCGTAAGCGCCGAAGCCCGCGCACAAGCCGATCAGGAAGGCGTCGCGCAGCGTCTGCCGTTGCCAGCATCGGACGAAGGCCCAGGCCGCCACGGCCGCGGCGGCCAGCTGGATGTGTTCGAGCTTGAACGCTGAGAAGACGGCGATCGGGAAGCTCATCCACGTGGCCGCGGCCGCGAGTGTCGGCCATTTCGAATCCGGATACACCCGTGTCGCGGCGGCCACCACGGCCACGACTGAGATAACGGCGAGCGCCAAGCTGAACAGAAAGTACCCCGGCCACCATGGGCCGATCAGCGTGTACGGAAGCCACATCGCCATGCTCACGGTCGGCAGCTTGTTGTCGATCAGCTCGTAGCCGATTCGCCCGCCTTGCGTCGCGAGCTTACCCATGTAGACGAACAGTTCGGTATCGTCGTCGTACAGTGTGATGTACATGCCGCACCGCAGCACGGCCGCAAAAAGCACCACGCCAAGGGTCGCCAGGATGACGCCAAGAGTTGGGGAACGGTAGACAGACGCTTCAGTCATCACCGGTTGTATCGGTTATTCGGCCGGGCCGCTGGAGAGGCGGCACGCGGGACGTCATAGCGACGACGGCGACGAGACGACGCCCATGCCGCCGCCGGCGTTGATCCACAGACGGTCGATTGTCGTATTGACCCAATGCCGGTTATCGATCCGCTTTCCGCTGACGATGAGGCGGCTTATAATGTCGCCCCTGATGCACCACCGTTAGCTGCCCGCTCGTCGCCCGGCCGTTCGTCCGATTGATTCACCCGCTTTCTGCCAAGGCCCGCCATGCTGCCCGAACCGACGTCGCCCCTCATCCGCAAATTAAACGAAGTGCAAGGCCAGTACGACGTCCTGCAGGTCGAACTGAACGACCCGGCCACGCTCAGCAACCCGACGAAAATGATCGCCGCCAGCAAAGCCGCCGGCGCGATCGAATCGCTGGTCGGCACTTACCGGACGTACCTCGGCCACCTGAAGCAGCTCGACGAACTCGCCGAGTTGCAACGCGGCGACGACAAGGACATGGCCGAACTGGCCGCCCTGGAGCGTGAAGAGAAGCTGGCCGAGGCGAGCGAGCTGATTGAAAAGATCAAAGACGGCCTGGTGGCGGCCGAGGACAACAAGGTCGACAGCTTTTTCGTCGAAATGCGCGCCGGCACCGGCGGCGACGAGGCGGCCCTGTTCGTCCGCAACCTGTACGAAATGTACCGCCGCTATTGTGAGAAGAACGGCTGGCGCTTCGAAGTCAGTGACTTCAGCGAATCCGAACGCGGCGGCTTCAAGGAAGTCATCGCGAACATCAAAGGCCGGGGCGCGTACCGACACCTTCAATACGAAGGCGGCGGCCACCGCGTGCAGCGCGTGCCGGAAACCGAAACGCAGGGCCGCATTCACACCAGCGCCGCGACGGTGGCGGTGCTGCCGGAATTGGCGGACGTGAAGATCGACATCGCCGCAAAGGACGTCGAAGAATACGGATGTCGCGGTGGCGGACCCGGCGGGCAGAACGTGAACAAGGTCGAAACCGGTTGGTACATCAAGCACAAGCCGAGCGGCCTGAGCTTCAAGATGACCGAACACAAAAGCCAGACGCAAAATAAGGAACGCGCCTGGGCCCTGCTCCGCGCCACGCTGTACGAAACCGAACGCCAGAAACAGCACTCCGCCCAGATGGGCGCCCGCAAAGCCATGATGGGCAGCGGTGACCGCAGCCAACGCATCCGCACCTACAACTTCCCCCAGAACCGCTGCACCGACCACCGCCTCGGCGGCGAGGACAGCGGGACGAAGAACTTCAACCTGGAAGCCGTGATGGAAGGGAACATGGACGAACTAGTGGCGGCACTGATTGAGTTGGATAAACAGCAGCGGCTGGAGGCGCTGTAACGTGCCCCGGCGTGTACGTGACCTTATTCGGCTCGTCGAGTCTGCCGGTTGGCGGTGCGTCCGCCAAACCGGGAGCCACCGTCAGTTTCACCACCCGACAAAGCCAGGTACCGTTACAATTGCTGGCAAGGAATCAACTGAATTACCCCCGAAGACCGAGCGAAGTGTTCTCCGCCACGCTGGGCTGACGAAAGATTGACTATGGAATACGTCGTCATCATCGAGCGCGGCGAAAACAGCTTCGGCGCATACGTGCCGGATCTCCCGGGATGTGTCGCGGCGGGCGAAACACGCGAGGAAGTAAGCGCCCTTATCGGAGAAGCGATTCGGCTTCACCTTGACGACCTGCGCGAACGCGGCGAGGCCATTCCGCTTCCGACGTCCTACACTGAAACTGTTCGTGTCGCTTAGTCACAGGTGCTTTAACAGAGCACGAACCGACTCGTTCGCGACGAAAAATGTTTCGTCCTGTCCAAACCGCCGCGTGCATTCGAACTGTCGGCAACTCAGCGGTCGGTCGTCGTAAATCGTGCAGCGATCGTCGCCGCCGAGGAACGGGCAGCGGCCGTCGCGGTAGCCGATGACTTGCACGCGGCGTGTTTCCCCGTCGGCGTCGTTCAGCATCGTCGTCGTTGACCACGGGCGGAACTTGCGGCGTTCGTCGTCGCTTTGCAGCAGGACGGCATAGGGCCACGCCGACTGCTTGCAGCAGGCGGCGTCGCAGCGTTCGCACGGCGACGGGCCGATGAGGGCAATACGGATCGTGCGCATCAGACGACCTGTTTGAGTTGCAGTTCGATAATCTGCGACGGATGGAAGTCGATTCGTTCTTCAAAGCGCCCGCCGAGGCCGGCCTTGCTGAGCGCGATCACCCAGCCTTCTTCGATGATCAGGTCTTCGATTTCCCGCCCGCCGACAAGTTTCGCCCGGCACACGGCGGTGTACTTGCGCTTCGGACAGCCGAGGTCAGTCAGGTACTTGCGCCATTCGTCGGGCAGCACCTTGGCCAGTCGATTGCGGGGCGGAGTTCGTGAATGCATGCAGTTTTACTCGGCGATGCCGCAGCCGGCGGCTTCGTTCACTTCGTCGGCCGCGTCGACTGCCGGCCAAACGCCGGGACCGTCCTGGGCGTACCAGCGGTCTAGCACGCGGCCCCAATCCGTGACACTGGACACCGCCACGAACTCCTTCTTCACGGCGGCCGCTTCCGGGTGAAAACGGGCGTATTTGATCCCCTGCTTCCGCATCCGCCGGCCGGTGACCTGCTCGCCGTGGATGCGCATCGACTCGGTCCAGTGTTCTTGAAGCGCGTCACGTTGCTCGGCGATCGTCGGCGGGCGGATTAGTCGGCGTTCATCGTGCAACAACGTGGCCGCGTCGCGAAAGATCCAAGGATTGCCGATCGCGCCGCGGGCGATCCAGACGATGTCGACGTTCGTTTCGCGCTTCATCCGCACCGCGTCCTCGGCGGTGAACACGTCGCCGCTGCCGATGATGGTCCGTGTCGGGTATCGCTGTTTGATCTCCGTCAGTGCCGACCAGTCGGCGCGGCCGAAATACTTTTGTTCCACGGTTCGCGCGTGCACCCGGGCGGCGGCGTAACCCAGGTTCCACGCCTCGTCCAAAAGGCCGTACAGCGTGTCGTGGCCTTCATCGCCGAAGGCACGGCGGAGGCTGACCGTCAGCGTCGCGGTCGGCAGCCGGTCGCGCACCGCCCGCAAGATGGACACGCCGCGCGGCAGGTCGCGCAGCATGTGCCCGCCACGCGCCTTGTTTTTGATCTTCTTCACCGGGCAGGCGAAGTTCAGGTCGATTACGTCGTAGCCGTGGTCGTGCAGGATGGCCGCAGCGGGCGCGACGGTGCCTGGTTCGCTGCCGATGACCTGGCCCGCGGTCGGGTGGTCTTCGTCGTTGATGTCGATCGATTTTTTCAGACCTATTCCGCCGGCGAGCATAATCGTGTCCAGCAGCGCCTCGGTCAGGGCGTAAGCGCACCCGCGCCGCCGGGCGACCAGGCGCATGGCGCGGTCGCTGTACCCGGCCAGGCCGGCTTGGCAGAAAGGGGCGGTGAGTTCGATCGGGCCGATGCGCACGGGACGATTTTAACCGATCCGCACGCGTTGCACCCGCCCGTGGGGTCGCTACAGTTTCGACACGATGCGGCGTCTTATCGTCTGGTGCTCGTTCATGGCCATCGTCACTTCACTGACCGGGCCGCTCCGTGCCGACGTCACGGACAGCATCGAAGGCGTGCTGCGCGACCCGTACTTCAAAAAGGTGCAGGTCGGTATCAAGATCGTGAAACTGGGCGAAAAAGCTCCGGCGACGCCTGTTTATGAGAAAGACGCCGTCCGGCCGCTGATCCCCGCCAGCAACCTCAAGCTCATCACCACCGCCGCCGCCCTCGATAAGCTCGGCCCGCAGTTCGTGTTCCGCACGCGACTGCTGCAAAAAGCCGACACGCTCGCCTTCGTCGGCGACGGCGATCCCTCGCTGGGCGACGCCGAAGTGCTGGAAGGCACTGGCTGGAAGAGCACAACGCTGTTCGAAAAGTGGGCCGAGGGCGTTGCCGCCAGGGGCGTGAAGTCGGCGGCGAAGCTCGTCTATGACGACGGCATTTTTGACAGCCGTTACGTCCACCCGAACTGGCCGGAAGACCAGATCCACAAACGATATGTGGCCGGCGTGGGCGGCCTGAACTTCAACGCCAACTGCCTCGATTTTTACCTGCGGCCGAAAGGGGCCGGCCAGGTCGTCGATTACACCGTTGATCCGCTCACGTCTTACGCGCCGGTCGCGAACAGTTGCGTGGGCGGCAGCCGCAGCGCGGTGTGGCTGTCGCGATTGCCGTCGTCGAACAAGATCGAACTCCGCGGCCAGGCCGACGCGGCTAACGCCAAACCCATCAGCGTCACCGTCGAAGACCCGTCGCTGTTCACCTCAACCGTCTTGCGGGACGTACTTAAAAAAGGAGGCATCGACGTCGGCGGCGAAGTCACACGTGACGCCACCGTTCGAGCCGCCGTAAACGATTGGCAAGAATTGGCCGTTTACGAGACGCCGCTCGCGCAGGTGCTCGCCCGGGCCAACAAAGACAGCATGAACCTGTACGCCGAGGCGTTATGCAAGCGCGTCGGTGCGGCGGCGGCCCAATCGGCGACGCCAGGCGTCGGTTCCTGGGCGACCGGCACGGCCGCGGTCGGTGATTTTCTTCGATCGGTCGGCGTCGATGCCGCCCAGTTCTCTCTGGACGACGGCTGCGGTCTGAGCCGCAAGAACGTCGTCTCCCCCGCCGCCATCGTCGCCGTCCTGCAGCACGAGTTTTACGCACCCCACCGCGACGTATACCTGACGAGCCTGTCCGTGGCCGGCGTGGACGGCACACTCAAAGACCGCTTCGACACGTCCACGCTTCGTGAGCGTGTGATCGGCAAAAGCGGCTACATCAGTGGCGTCAGCGGCCTGTCAGGGTTCGTCAAAGCCAAAGACGGATCGACGTACGCGTTTTCCATCCTGTTCAACGGCATCGCCGAGGGAACGAACAGCCGGGCGAAGGTGCTGCAGGAAAGAATTGTCCAGTCAATCGATGACTCCATAGCTCGATAAGGCGGTCTTCATGTCCAAGTGGCTCGTGGTCGTGTGGGCGGTATTTCTCGGCAGCGTCGTCGGCTGTTCCTCGTCGTCGAAAAAGGTCAGCTTCAAGAGCGAATCGTTCAAGTACGGCGACAAAACCCGCAAGTACGCCGTCTACACGCCCGCCAAGTATGACGCCTCTAAGCGTTACCCGACCGTGCTGTTCCTCCACGGCCTGTTCGAAAGCGGCAATGACGGCCGGGGTTCGACCAAAGTCGGCATCGGCCCGGCCATCAAGGAACACCCGGACCGCTTTAACTGCATCGTGATCTTCGCCCAAACCAGCAGCAGCTGGCGTGACGATGACCAGCTTCCGCTGGCGATCGCGACGCTGGATGACGTTTCGAAGCGCTACAGCGTCGACCGGTCGCGCGTGACCGTCACCGGTTTATCTACGGGCGGCGCGGCGGTTTGGAAATTGGGCGCACGCTATCCGGGCCGTTTTGCCGCGCTGATGCCGCTGTGCGCGTTCAGCAGCGAAGAGGACGTGCCGAACCTGACGCGCTACCCGATCTGGGCCTTCCACAACCGCTTCGATCCGTTCGTCGGCGTCTGGAACACCAGCGGCATGGCCAGCAAGGTCAACTCCGCCGGCGGCCACGCCAAGCACACCGTCTATAACGGCTTCGGCCACAACTGCTGGGACGAAGCCTACGGCGACAAAGACGTCGTCGCCTGGATGCAGGGGCAGGCGAAACTGGACGGCCCGCGCTTTGAGCAGAAGCGATGAGAGGTTGAACGGTTGATCAGTTGATGGGTTGATCCGTGGCAGATCGACGCGAGAAAAGTAGTCCCGAGCGTCAGCCGGCCACGGTTCAACCCATCAACCCATCAACCGATCAACTCCCATACGTCCGCGGGTTCAGCAGCACGTTGTCGTGGCCGGGGATGACGACGTCGGCGATTTCGTACACTTCCGTCAGCGACGCCTTCGCGGCCGACAAGTCGAAGCAGCCCGGCAGCACCTGGCCGGCCAGCAAATGGTCGGCGCTGGCGACGGCGTCGCCGGCCAGCAGGATCGTCTGCGTCGGCAATGTCACCAGGATTCCGCACGTGCCGGCCGTGTAGCCGAACAGCGGGAACAGATCGACCTGCGGCGCTAGTGTGTCCGGGGCGGCCTTGAACGACGACAGCACCCGCGCCTCGGCCCCGAGCGCCGCCCGCTCTGCGTCGTCCTCGGCGTCCTCGATGCGCACCGACAAATCCAGCAACACCCGCTCGCGCTCCGTCGGGTGGATCAGCACCTTCGCTGACGGAAATGCGTTGACGCCGCTGCGGTGGGCGACGCGGGCATTGGTCAGGAAAATTGTGTCAATCGCGTCCGGCTTCAGGCCGGTCCGTTCGAACAGGCGCGCGGCCAAAATCGAACCGGGCAGGCCGGGGTCAACGAGAATATTGCGCTTCGCCGTCCGGATAAGCGTAGTCGTCGCGTGGGGCGTGCGGACGGCCTCGCTTTCCTTCCAGAGCAGGTTCCGCGACAACGTGCCAATGCTGATGACGTCCACTCGCGCCTGGGCCATCGCCGCACGATACGGAGGCTGGGCTAAAAGACAATGCGGGGCGGCCTTGGTCGTGGCGGCGTTGCTCGCCCCGATGGGCTGTTCGCCCGGGCCGGCGTCGGGGCTGGGATTCGTGGCCGTCAGCCGTGCGCACGACGTCGGCGGCTACAGCGGGCTCGAAGTGCGCACGCCGCATTACCGCCTGCTGACCACCGTGCGCGACGACGGCGTGATCGACCGCTTCGTCCGCGTGATGGAATCCGCTTATGCCGAGTACGCAGCACTCGTCCCGCCCGCGTCGCCGGCCACCGTTCCACTGGAAATCGTGCTGCTGGCTAGGCCCGAAGAATGGGACGCTTACACCCGCCGGCTGACCGGCGCGGACGCCCCGATTTATCTCAGCGTCGGCCCCGGTGGCTACACCTTCGGCGACCGCTTCGTCTGCTGGCTGTTCAACGAAAACGACCTCTGGGGCGTCGCCGCCCACGAAGGTTTTCACCAGTACGTGGCCCGCCACCTGCCCGCCCGCTTGCCGCCGGCGTTGGAAGAAGGAATCGCTTCGACCTTTGAGGAAGTAAGCGTCACCGGCACGTCGGTACGAATAAATCGCCAAGCGAATGCCCGGCGTCAGCAGGGCCTGAGCATGGCAGCGAAGCCGGGCGGGCAATGGCCGATCAGTGACCTCATCCGCATGCACGCCGGCGATGTAGCGGGCCGGGAACTCGGCACGCGCGAGGCGTTCTACGGGCAGTGCTGGGCCCTTGCCCGAGTGCTGCTGGAAACGCCGGAGACGGCCGCGGGTTTGCGGCGGATGCTCGTCGACCTGCGCGACGGCCGTTCCCCGGGCGTCGGCCGGACCGCCGTGGGCGGGCTCTACCACCCGGCGGCGGCCCGGCCGTTGCTCCAGACGTATATGGCGCGGGATTGGCCGTCGTTCGAGCGGACGTACCGCGAATGGATCGACCGGAACATGGCCGCCGGGACACGCGACGATTAGCCGTCAGAATCGGCCGCCCGTTATGAAGAATATTTAAGCTTGGGTGAGCAAACGACGGGTCGATACAATTTCGCAATGAAGGTCGCCACCACCGAAGCCTGCCGTCGCCACTGTTTTTTTCGCGGTCGTGTGCAGGGTGTCGGCTTTCGGTATTCGACGCGGAACCTGGCGATCAACTACGACGTCACCGGCTTCGTCCGGAACCTGCCGGACGGCAGCGTGGAGTTGGTCGCCGAGGGGCCGGAGCACGAAGTCGAGGGATTCGTCTGGGCCGTCAATGAACGGATGAAGCCGCACATTCGCGAAGTGCAGCAGATTTCGGAACCCGCCAGCGGCCATTTCGGCCAGTTCATCATCGGCCGATAAGCGGCCCACACACCGCTCACGACGCATTGCCAACAGCCCGGTTTGCCGCGTACGATGCTGGGTCTACCGGAGTCGCCGCGCATGTACCGTACCTGGGTCATCACCCGCCATACGTTTTCTGAGAGCATCAGCCAGCCGATTTATTCGCTCCTCCTGGCCGTCGGCGCGGCGTTCCTGCTGATTCTGATGTTTCTGCCGTTCTTCACGCTCGGCGAAGACACGGTGATGTTCAAATCCGTCGGCCTCGACATCATTCTGGTGTTGGTGCTGCTGTCCACGCTGTTCGCCACCAGCCGGTCCATTCACGAGGAAATCGAAGACCGCACCATGCTCACGCTGATGAGCAAGCCCGTCAGCCGGGTGGAAGTGCTGCTCGGCAAATACCTCGGCCTGCTGCTGTCGGCCGGGCTGGCCGTGGCGGCACTGGGGGCCCTGCTGTGCCTGTGCACGTGGTGGCGCATTCCGACTGACTACACGCTGAACAACCGCACGATCGACGAGCGGGAAATGCTGAACCTGACGAACCTGCGCCTGAACCACCTGGCCGGCCTTTACCCGAGCCTGCTGCTGGCGTGGCTGCAGATCGGCGTGCTGGCGGCGATCAGCGTGGCCGTTTCGACGCGCTTTTCACTGGTCGTTAACCTGCCGGTGGTCATCCTGCTCTATATCGCCGGCAACCTCACGCGCTTCCTGGGCGATGCAGTGGGCGGCTCGTTCGTCGTGAAGGGCTTGGCGTTTATTCTGTCGACATTCCTGCCGTTCCTGGAAGTGTTTGATTTGCGGAAGTACGCCGTCTATGGCCAGATCGGCATCGACACCAGCAACGTCACCCAGGCCACGTCGTACGCGTTCATCTGGAGCAACGTCGCGTTGTCGGCGCTCTACGCCGCGTTCTACGTCGCATTCGCCCTGACCGTCGGCCTGCTGGTGTTCCGCAACCGCGAACTCGGCGGCAACGAAGGATGACCCTCGGCGGATAACCCTCGGCAGGCCCCGCTTCAGCGGGCCTGTGGAAGCCGCCCGCGCCGTTAGCTTTTCGAGCGGCGGATTCCGCGTCTAAAACAAGTCCAACTGCTTCGCATCCCGCGCCGTCGATTCGATCGTCCCGTCGCGCACCTGCGTGACCAGCACGTCGCCCGCTTTAACGTCCGCGGGGCCGAACACGGGTTTGCCGTTTTTCAGGCGGGTGATCGAATAGCCGCGTGCCAGCACGCCGCGCGGATCGAGGGCGGCCAGTTCGCGACGCAGGCCGTCTAATCGCCCGGCCGCTTGCGTGAGCCGCAAGCGCTGTTGGTGTGCCAGGCCGTCGGCGGCGGTCGTCAGGCGTTGGCGGGCGCGCAGCAGGCCGGCCGTCGGGTGCTGGGCGTGCAAACGGTGTTCGTGGCGCGTCAGGCGCTGGCGGACGCGGTTGATCGTGCCGAGCGCCGCGGCCCTCAGTTGCCGCTGCCGGTCGTCCAGCACTTGCCGCAGGCGGTCGATTCGGTCGGTCGGCCGGCGGAAAGTTTCGTGCCGTTCCACGTTCGTCAGGCGTTGGCGGGCGTGAAGGATCGTCTGCCGGAGCGACCGCGTCAGCCGCCCCGCCGCGCCGTCGAGCGCGTCGGCCGCCAGTCGCCAGCGGGCCACCGCCACCTGCGCCGCCTCGGTGGGCGTGTGCGCATGATAGTCGGCCGCCAGGTCCGCGATCGACACGTCCACTTCGTGCCCGATGCCCGTCATCACCGGCACCCGGCACGCGCGTATCGCGCGGGCGACCGCCTCTTCGTTGAACTCCCACAAATCTTCGAGCGACCCGCCGCCGCGGCCGAGCAGCACCAGATCGCAATCCCGCGGCGACACCGACGCCAGTGCGTCCGCAATCTTCGCCGCCGCCCCGACGCCCTGCACAGGCACATGAATCACGCGCGGCGTCAGCCAAGGCGTTCGCTGGAACACCTTCAGCATGTCCTGCAGCGCCGCCGCCTGTCGGCTGGTGATCAGCACGATGCGCTGCGGGTACGGCGGGATCGGCCGCTTGATCTCGGCGGCGAACAAGCCTTCCGCCTCCAGCTTCCGTTGCAACTCATTAAACTTCAGCTCCAGCGCCCCGCGGCCCAGCGGCGTGAGCGTGTTGCAGTACAGCTGGTACCGGCCCCGCTGCACGTAGACGCGCACGCTGCCGCTGATCAGCACGTCCTGCCCGTCGGTCGGCCGCTGGCGCAGCTTGCTGGCTTCGCCGCGGAACATCACGCAGTCGATGCAGCTCTTGTCGTCTTTCAGCGTGAAATACAGATGGCCACTGGCGGCGTGCGCGTTCAAATTGCTGATCTCACCCCGCACGAGCACGCTGCCGCCGACGCCGCCGCGAATGGCCGCATCGATCCTGGCGGTCAAGTCGCCGACGCTGATCGCGCGCTCAAGCCGGCCGTCATCCGCCTCGGCGGGTGGCTTAGTGATGCGCGAACGAAAATCGAAAAAGGATTCGGGCATAGGCGGAAAGTGTAGCGGCCTTCGGTCTGCCGTAGGGCGGGCACTGCACGCCACCGGGCCGAAGCGGCGGGCAGTGCCCGCCCTACGTCGTCTCGGCTCAAACGAGCCATTTGTAAAACACGGTCGCCAGCCCCAGGAGTGCGAAGAACCCACCGACGTCCGTAACCGTGGTCGCAAAAATCGTCGCACTTTGCGCGGGGTCAAACCCCAGCCGTTTCATGATGAACGGAATACCCGCTCCCGACGCGCAGGCCAGCGTGTGGTTGATGAGCAACGCCGCACAGACCAGCAAGCCCAGCGCCGGGTTTCCCTGCCACACCAGGGCGATCAACGCGGTCACTAAGCCGCAGACGATGCCGGTAAGGATGCCGACGTACAATTCGCGTTTCAGCACGTGGCGCAGCAGCTTCCCGTCCACCCGACCGGTGGAGAGCCCGCGTACGCTGACGGCCATCGCCTGCGCGCTGGCGTTGCCCCCCATGCCGGCGATGATCGGCATGTAGATGGCCAGCACGGCGATCTTCGTGATCGTCTCCTCGAACACGCCCACCACCGCACCGGCCATGAACGCCGTGCCGAGGTTGATCAGCAGCCACCAGATGCGCGACTTGAAGCTGAAATACCACGGGCTGTTAAGCCGTTCCTCGCCGCCGACGCCGAACATCTTCAGCACGTCTTCGGTCGCCTCTTCCTGCACGACGTCGATCACGTCGTCCACCGTGATCAGGCCGATCAGCCGTAGTTCGTCGTCGACGACCGGCATCGCCAGGTAGCCGCTGCCGCGCATGATGCGGGCGACTTCCTCCTGGTCCATGGTGGCCGGCACGCTGCGCACGCCCTTGATCATGATGTCGCGCAACCGCCGCGACGGCTTGGCCAGAATCAGATCGCGCATCGACAGCACGCCCACCAGCCGGCCCAGCCGGTCGATGGCGTAGACGTAAAACATCTGCTCCAGCTCTTCGCTGAGCTTGCGCAGTAAGCCAACGGCGTCGTCCACCGTCAGGTATTCGTACAGGGCCGTGACCTGCGTGGTCATAATGCCGCCGGCCGTGTCGGGCGGGTAGCTTTCCAGGTGCCGCGTCTCGGCCCGCTTGGCCACGTCCAGCTCGGCCAGCAGTTCGTCGTGGGCCTCCGGGTCGACCAGGCCAAGGATGTCGACCCGGTCGTCCGGGTCCATCTCCGCCAGCACCATCGCCGCCTCGACCCGGTTCATCCCCAGCACCAGCGCGGCGGCCGTCCCCGCGTCGACTTCCTTGAAAATCCGCGCCGCCGTCTTCGGGTCCAGGTATTCCGCCACGCCTACGGCCCGGTCCAGCGGCAACCGCTCCAGCACCGACGCCCCCTGCTCACTCGGGGCTTCCTCGATCAGCTCCGACAGCGTGCGCGGCGAGCTGGTGAGCATTTCCTCAGTCGTCACGAGGTCAATCGACCGCAAATCGACCGACATTCCGTGGTCGCGGACGGCCGACGCGTCCTGATCCTCGGCGGAAGTTGGCGGCGTGGCGTCGATCATGCGGAACACGAAAAATAAAGTCGTCCGACCGCATGATAAGGGCCCCCCGAAGGACCGCAACCGTTCAAAGATCACTGGACAAAACGACCGAATTATCCTAACATAAACCTTACTCGCCCCGCCGGCCGACGGATCGGCCGGGGGCGAGGCCGCTGGACCGTTCCGTCCCAAATGGCCGATAACGTCAGTTGTGGCGGCGGCGCCTTTCGCGATCGCGCGGACGGCCGTCGAGTCGTCGATTGGTAATGACGGGCGCTTGGCGGTAAACGTCTTGGTCCGCCGCGGCGGGAAAAGTGCCGGCCCCGGTCGGGCCGGTCAGGGAGTGAGCAATGGACGTAAAAGATCCCGTCGAAACCGAAGACGCCAGCGGCCTGTTCAGCGGCACCCCCGACGGCCCCGCCGGCAACGGGCCGAAGGGCCCCGGCGGCCGCCAGGGCTCCACCGCCCCGCCGCCCGGCGGCGAAGACAGCGGCTTTCTGCACGACCTCGCCCAGACGCGTTACCTGAACTACGCCCTCAGCGTCATCACCAGCCGCGCCCTGCCCGACGTGCGCGATGGCATGAAGCCCGTGCACCGCCGCATCATTTACACGATGTGGGAAAGTGGCCTGCGCTTTGAGGCAAAACATCGTAAATGCGCGAAGGTCGTCGGCGACGTCATGGGTAACTATCACCCACACGGCGATTCTTCGATTTACGAAGCTCTCGTTCGCATGGCCCAGCCGTTCGCGATGCGGGCCACGCTGGTCGACGGCAGTGGAAACTTCGGCTCCATGGATGGCGACCCCGCCGCCGCCATGCGTTATACGGAGTGCCGTCTTACCGCGATCGCTGCCGAGACGATCCAAGAGATTAATCAAGGCACTGTCCATTTTCGCCCCAACTATGACAGCTCGCGCAAAGAGCCCGTGGTTCTGCCGAGCAAGGTGCCGAACCTGCTCGTCAACGGCTCGGCCGGTATCGCCGTCGGCATGGCCACCAGCATCCCGCCGCACAACCTCGGCGAAGTCTGCAACGCGCTGCTGAAGGTATTGGACGAACCGGAAATTGCCGAGTATCGCCTCGTCGCCAACGACGCCGTGCGCGGCCCTGACTTCCCCACCGCCGGCCAGATTCTGAACACCAAGGCTGAGCTGCTGGAGATCTACAAGACCGGCCAAGGCGCGATCAAGATGCGCGCGACCTACGAAAAAGGCGCCACCACCCGCGGCACGCAGACGATCTACGTCACCAGCATCCCGTACGGCGTGAACAAGGCCGAACTGGTGGAAGCGATCGCGCAAATCGTCATCGGCCGAAAGATGCCGCTGCTGACCGACGTCAAAGACATCAGCACCGACGACGTACGCATCGAACTGGAATTGAAACGCGACGCCGAAATCGAAAAGGTGATGGCGTACCTGTTCAAGCACACGCTGCTGC
>DASVSC010000186.1:0-8847 GCA_036388295.1 Tepidisphaeraceae bacterium
CGGCGTCGGCTCTATCGATACGGCCGGCCTGTACACCACCGGCGCGACGGCCGGCAGCGCGACCGTGGAAGCCGCCAGTGGCGGCGTCGCGGGCACGGCCTCCGTGGCAGTCGCCAACGCCGCGCCGACCGTCGCCACGCCTGCGGCCGCGACGCCCAACCCCGTCACCGGCACGACCACCACGCTGACCGCCTTGGGCGCGGACGACAACGGCGAAGCGAACCTCACTTACACCTGGACCGCCACTACTAAGCCGGCCGGCAGCACGCCGGCGTTCGGCACGAACGGCACGAACGCGGCCAAGAGCAGCGTTGTCACGTTCGACAAGAGCGGCAGCTACACGTTCCAAGTCACCATCAGCGACGGAACGTCGTCGGTCACCAGCAGCGTGACCGTGGTGGTGAACCAGACGGTGACGACAGTGACCGTAAGTCCCGCAACGGCCGGGGCGAGTTTGAATCAATCCGTGTCGTTTGCCGCCACGGCGTTCGATCAATTCGGCCAGGCGCTCGCTGTCGCGCCGGGCTTTACATGGTCGATCACGGCCGGCGTGGGTGCCGTGAATGCGAGCGGCAGCTATACCTCCGCCACGGCCGGCACTGCGACGGTGCAGGCGCTGGCCAATGGCGTCGCCGGAACGGCGTTCGTGACCGTGACCAACGCCGCGCCCACCCTTACGACGCCGGCCTCCGTGTCGGCCAGCCCGGTCACCGGCACGTCGACCGTGCTCGATGTTCTGGGGGCGGACGACGGCGGCGAGAACAATCTGATTTACACCTGGACGGCGACGGCCAAGCCGCTGTGGTCCACTCCCGCCTTCGCCGCCAACGGCACCAACGCGGCCAAGAACGTGGCCGTCACCTTCGATACGGCCGGCAGCTACACGTTCCTTGTCACCGTGTCGGACGGAACCAACACCGTCACCAGTTCCGTAACAGTAGTCGTCAACCAGACGCTCACGTCGATCGCCGTCGCGCCGGCGTCGTCGACGGTGAACCTGAATGCCTCGCAGCAGTTCACCGCGACCGGCTACGACCAGTTCGGCACCGTCATGGCGACGCAGCCGACGATCAACTGGACGATGGCCGGCGGCGTCGGATCGATTGATTCCAGCGGGTTGTATTATTCCGGAGCCACAGCCGGGACGGCGACCGTGCAGGCGGCCAACGGCGGCGTCGCCGGAACGGCCGCGGTGACGGTGGGCAACGGATCGCCCCTGATCGCTACGCCACCGGTCGCGACGCTGAACCCGGGCGCAACGGGCGCGTCGCTCGACGTCCTGGGCGCGGACGACGGTGGCGAAGCCAATCTGACCTACACCTGGTCGCTGCTGTCCGGGCCGAGCGGTGCGAACGTGGTGTTCAGCGGCAACGGCACGCACGGCGCGCGGTCCATCACGGCTACGTTCGATCGCGCGGGAAATTATACGTTCCTCATCACCGTCAGTGACGGATCCCTCACGGCCACCAGCTCTGTCGGCTTGGCCGTGAGCCAGCAGTTGACGTCGCTGGTGGTGACGCCGGCGTCATCCTCCGTCGGCATCTACGCCACTCAGCCGTTCGCCGCCGTCGGCTATGACCAGTTCGGCACGGCGCTGGCCGCGCAGCCGGCTGTGGCGTGGTCGGTGGTGTCGGGCGTTGGGACCATCAATTCGGCAGGCAACTTCGCGGCCGGCCGAACGGCGGGCGTCGCCGTCATCGCGGCTATTAGCGGCGGGGTGAGCGGCACCGCCGGCGTGACGGTCATCGACGCACCGCCGACGCTCGTCGCCGTGCCGACAGCGACGCTCGGCCGCGCGGGCGTTATCGCCGACCTCGAAGCACTCGGCATCGACGCCGATGGCGAATCCACCCTGACGTACACGTGGGCCGTTACCAGTAAGCCCGCGGGATCGCGGCCCGCGTTCGGTGCCAACGGCACGAACGCTGCCAAGGCAACTTCGGTCACCTTCGACCGGGCCGGCGCCTACACCTTTAGCGTCACGATTTCTGATGGCCCGCACACGATTGTCAGCAGCGTCACGCTGACCGTCGCGCCGCGGATCACCACGGTCAGCGTCACGCCGGATTCGGCCGACATCGTCGGCGGCGGGGAACGACAATTCCTTGCCACCGTGTTGGACCAGTTCGGCATGGCGATCGAGCAGCCGGCCGTGGCGTGGTCTTTGGACGTCGGGAGCGTCGGCACGCTGACGGCCGACGGCGTCTACTCCGTCACGCCGGACGATTCGGGCTTCGGCCTCGTCCGCGTCACCGCCGGCGATCAGTCGGCCACCGCGTTGGTCGTCGTGACGCCTGCCGAAGCGCTTCCGCCGAGTGAGACGAGCGGCGACTCTCCCGCGGCCGGGGCGGTGCACCTGGAATGGGTTTACGAGATCTCGCCAAAACTCGGCTTCCGTATCGAACAGTCGCTCGACGGCTTGGTGTGGACCACCGTCACGACGGTCAGCCCCGACACGCGCAGTTTCGAAGCGTCCGGTGTCAGCGCGGGCATTGTGTTCTATCGAATCGTTGCATTACAGGCACGTTCGGAATCGGATCCCAGCCAGCCGGTGATGGTGGCGATTCAGTCGGACCGGCCGCCGGCCCCTGTGACCCCCGTGGCCCCCGTGGTGCCGCCTGCCCCCCAGCCGCCCGTTCCGCCGCCCGACAGTTCCGGCGACGGCGGGAGCCCGGTTGCCCCGATTGCGCCGATCAACCCGACTACGCCCGATAACGGTCAAGACGGTGGTTCGCACGGCAGCCCGATCACGCCTGCGCCCGCGCCGTCCGTGCCGGCGACCGTCGACCCGGGTCCGCGTGACGCCACGCCGACGCCCGACAAGCCCGCGAATGACCAATCGGGCGAGCCGGCTCGTACCGAGCAGGGCGGGGACGAATCGAAACCATCACAAGTCCCGGCGATCCCTGCCGCAGTCCTGCCGCCGACGGCGGCGATGCCGGAGTCGATGTACCCGACCGAACGCTTCGCCCGCGGCTCGATCGAAGAGGCCCGGCAGATCGCCGATCTTTATCAGACCGTCGCCGCCGACCCGCGCATCCAGGCGGCGGTGGCGGATGCCGAGGCAGCGGCGGCAGCGCAGCAGTCTCAGCAGCAGGCCGTGACGTCCGTCGCCACGGTGGCGGCGGCCACCGCGCTGACCGGATACCTGCTCTGGATGATCCAAGGCGGCTCTCTGATGCTCAGCATGCTCTGCACTATGCCCTACTGGCGTTGGTTCGACCCGATGCCCATTCTGGATTCGTGGGAAGACCCGCGGCCGAGCCGGAAGAAGGAAGATTCGGACGAAGATGAGGAAAATTCCGAAAGCGACGAGCACGAATTGGACGACATTCTAGGTAGCGACTGAGCCGTACCTGTCCTTTCAGCTTATTTCACGGACATTCAATGAGCGGGTAAACCTTCAGATGCGGCTCCCTTCCTCTGTCACGATGATCAGCATCGGACTGGCGTGTGTCACCGTCAGCCTGGTTCTGACCGCGCAGTCGATTGGGGTCACGTCCGATAATGGGACACAGCTGCTTCGGGCGCGGATGCAAGCGGTCCAGCTTGTGGCGGCCCAGTGCCTGCCGGCTGCGGCGGCGAACGACACCAAAACGATGGCGTTGCTCGTCCGGCAGATGACGGCGAGCAACGCCGATATCATTTCTGCCGCGCTCTATGACGGCGAAGGCAAAGTGGCGTACGCCTTTCCCGCCGAAACGCTGCCGCAGTGGAACCGGCGCACGAAGGCGGACCCCGGGCCGGGCGAACTCCGTATTCCGATTATCAGTCCTGCGACGGGCAAGCTGCTGGCCGAAGCGGCATTCGAGTACCGCCGCGAGATGGCATTCGCCGAGCGATACCTGCCGCGCGCCCTGACGGCCCTTTTGGCCGACCCGGGCGTTCGCCTCGCGGTGTTCGTGGCGGTCGCCGGCTTTGCCTGTTACCGCTTTTATCTCAAACGCATGTTGCGGTCATTGGACCCGACCAGCGTCATCCCGCCACGCGTGCGGACGATGCTGGACGCCCTCGCGGAAGGCGTGCTGGTTCTGGACCACCGCGGCGTGATCGTGATGGCCAACGAGTCGTTCAGCCGGACCACGGGCCTTCCGCTCGACCGCATTCAGGGAAACCGCGTGGACCAGATGGCCTGGGTCCGGCCGAACGGACAGGGGCGGCCCGACAGCTTGCCATGGACGGGCATGCTGAAGTCCGGGGAGGCCGTGGTTGGGGTGCAGTTGGGGCTGGAATCTGGCGAGAACGACGCGGAATCGTCAGGAACCGGATCGCGTGTCCGCCGCCTGTACATGGTGAACACCGCCCCGATCGTCAGCCAGGAGGGTAAGGTGCGCGGCGGACTGGCAACATTTGACGACGTCACCGAAGTCGAACGCATCAACCTGGCGCTGAAGGAATCGACCGACGAGATTCAGCGCCAGAACGTGGAACTGCTGCGCCTGGCGACGACCGACCCACTGACGAATTGCCTGAACCGAAGATCCTTCCTCGAACAGTTCGAGCGTCATTGGAAAGAATCGGCCACCACCTGGCGGCCGCTGGGTTGCATCATGGTCGACGTCGACCGCTTCAAAAGCATTAACGACCGCTTCGGCCACGCGGCCGGCGACACGGTGCTGAAGGAAGTTGCACGCGTGCTGCGCGAAGCGACCGACGCCAAGGGCGACGACGCGGTGGCCTGCCGATACGGTGGCGAAGAGTTCTGCATTCTGTTGCCGAACACCACGCTCTCCGCCGCCGCCGATTTCGCCGAAAAGCTCCGTCGCGCCATCGACGACGAGCCTTGGACGATTACGCCCGTCACCGCCAGCCTGGGCGCCAGCGGCTCCGAACAAGGGGCCACCGACGTGAAGGAACTGCTGGACTGGGCGGACCGGTCGCTTTACCACTCGAAAAAGACGGGCCGCAATCGCGTGACCTGTTGGGGCCAGTTGCCGACCGAGCCGATCATCGCCGAGGCCGATCCCACCCGCTCCGCCGCTTAAGCCGGCCGCTGCCTTACCAGCCCAGGACGTGGGCGAAGATCAGCGGCGCGACGATCGTCGCGTCGGAGTTGATCGCGAACTTCGGCGTGTCGGCGTCGAGCTTGCCCCAGGTGATTTTCTCCGTCGGGTTCGCGCCCGAGTAAGAGCCGTACGACTCGTTCGTGTCGGTGATCTGGCAGAAGTAGCTCCAGAACGGCACGTCGACCTGCATGTCCTGCTGGAGCATCGGCACGACGCAGATCGGGAAGTCGCCGGCAATGCCGCCACCGATCTGGAAGAAGCCGATGCCGTCTTTTCCGCAGTTGTCCTGGTACCACTTGGCGAAGTACATCATCATCTCGATGCCGCTTTTCATGGTGCTGGGCTTCAGTTCGCCGCGCATGCAGTAGCCGGTGAAGATGTTGCCGAGGGTGCAGTCTTCCCAGCCGGGCGTGAGGATCGGGATGTTCTTCTCAGCAGCCGCCAGCACCCAGGCGTCCTTCGGGTCGATCTGGTAATACTGCTTGAGCACGCCGCTGCGGATGACGTCGTAGAAGTATTCGAACGGCAGCTTGCGCTCGCCCTTATCCTCGGCCGCTTTCCAGACCTCGAAAATGTGTTTTTCCAGCCGGCGGATGGCCTCGCCTTCGGGGATGCAGGTGTCGGTCACGCGGTTAAGGTGCTGGTCGAGCAGCTTGCGCTCGTCGGCGGGCGTCAGGTCGCGGTAATTGGGGATACGCACGTAGTGGTCGTGAGCGACCAGGTTGAAAATGTCTTCCTCAAGGTTGTTGGCCGAGCAGGAGACGGCGTGGATTTTGTCCTGGCGGATCATCTCCGCGAGCGACAGGCCGATTTCCGCGGTCGACATCGCGCCGCCCATGGCCAGCAGCATTTTCTTGCCCGCGCCCAAATGCGTGTGCCAAGCCTCGGCGGCGTCGACGACGGTCGCGGAATTGAAGTGGCGGTAGTTGTGCTTAACGAAGGCCGAGATCGGTCCGAGTGCCATGATTTACCTTTCGATGTTTTCAGTTGAAGACGAATATCCGTGGAGGTTATCGTAGGCCCGCCCGCCGGACCACTGTCAGGGAATTGAGCGGTTCGCGGACGCGACGACGGCGCGCCTGTCGCGCCGGCGACCGTGGGGCGGCACGTCTTCGCTCGCGCGGCGCTTTTGCGAATCAGGCGAACTTGACGACGTACGTCGCCTTCTGCGGCTGGTTGGTGTAAATGCCGCCGGTGGTGAAGACCATCGCGTTCCCGACCGGCAGCACAACGGTGCCCTGGCGGCGCTGCGGGAGCGAGGACAGGCGGGACCACTTGCCCGTGGCCGGATCGTATTGGTAGACGCTGCTCGTCGGGGCCTGCGGCTGGACCTGGCCGCCGGCGAAAATGATCTTGCCGTTCAGGACGAACGTGCTGCTCTCGGCGTGGCTCTTTTCGCCCGGCGCGTTGGCCAGACGCGTCCACTTGTTGGTCGACGGGTCGAAGCGTTGCAGGATGGCCTGCTGGTCGTGGTCGCGGTCGTGGCCGAACTCGCCGCCGATGGCGTAAATGTATTTGCCGATCACCACGCCCGACAAATGGTCCCGGCTGAGCGGGAACGTGGCCACCTTCTTAAAGCCGGCGGACGGGCGGCTCAGGTCCAGCATCAGCGTGTCACGCAGCGCGCTATAGCGGTCGGCCGGGTTGCCGCCGAAGGTGTACAGCTTGTTGCCGACAATGCCGGCGGCCTGCCCGCCGAGCGAGTAGGGCGTTCGGACGTTCATCTTGGTCCAGGTGTCCGTTCCGATCGTGTACTTCCAGACGTCGCGGCTGGGCGTCGAGGGCAGTCTGCCGCGGTGGCCGCCGACGAAGTAGACGACGCCGTTCTTCGCGTCGAGCGCCATGCCGGCGTGCGTTTCAGGGGCCTTCATGTCGCGCAGGCGCGTCCATTTGTTGGTGACCGGGTCGTACCGCTCGACGCGCTTGGTGCTGTTGAACCGGCTGTCGGCCCAGCCGCCCAGCACGTACAGCTTGCCGCCGTAGCTGAAGGCGTGACTTTCGAAGCGGGCGATCGGCGCACTGGCGGCCTTTCGCCAGGCGGACGACGCCGGCCACTTCACCTTGGAAGAAGGCGTCGACGTTACCGGCGCCTCGGCCCCGCGGTCGCCGTCGGTCGACGTGTCCGGCGACACGATCGCCTTGATGCGCACGAAGTTGATCGCGTTCGTCGCGTCGGGCGACGCGTTCGTCAGCGTCAAATACCCGTCGCGCACCACCACCCGGCGTACGCCGACGGCGAAGCGGTTGGCCGACGTCGTACTGCCGCTGACGACCGTTCGGCCTTCGGCGGCGATGGCGGCCGTCGTATTGCGGGCGGCGTCGCCGGCGCTGACCGTCACGCGGTACGTGCCGTCCGGCAAGGCGATCTGCCACCGCCGGGTGCCGAAACGGCCCTGCATCAGGGCGAAACTGTCATTCGTGGCGTCGACCTTCGATGACTGCGGCCGAGCGAACGTGTGCGTGTCGTTGTTGGCGTTCCAGCCGTACCTCAGGCCGTTTTGCTTCGAAAGAGGGGCCCCGGTGTCGCTGTACGCGCCCGCCGCGGGCGTGGTGCCGCTCGGGTGGAAATCGACAGCCAGGTTCGTAGCCATCAGGCGACGCGATTCAAGCACTTCAATCACGACAACATCCCTGGTGCTCTGCCAGACGGCAGGGGAACGCGAGCCGGTAGCAAGAACGCATGCTACCGATCCACTTCTATATCAGCCTCAGGTGATTACATGCAAGCAATTTGCATTAAAAGCTTTGCAAAGATTTGTTCATCACCCATGCTGTTGTTTTTCCGCTGTTGTTTTTCCTTAGTCTGATCCAGCTTGCAACGGCATATTACGGCCGCCGGAAAAGCGGCACCGCGTTTCCCGTTAATCAGGGTTTGCAGTATTCATGCGACATTGTGTCCACAGATCGGGGCGGGTCGGAACTGTGTCCAAGCGGCAGGAGGAAAACGCGTGAACAATCGAACTCAACGGGCGTGGCTGGCGACGGCCATGACAATCGGCGGCATCGGCTGCGCGGCTCATGCGCAGCAGGCGGCGGACGTTGCGGCATCCGCGACGGCGGCGGCAACGTCCGCTGTGTCGACCTCTGCGATCGAACGAACCGACGACGGCATCGTCGTGCCGGCCGGCGGAGGGTTCGTCAAACTGGGCGTTCGGTCGCCGACCGTGGTGCGTGTGATGTTTGCGCCCGACCGCGCGTTCTTTTCTCGCCAGAGCCTGGTCGTCGTCCCACCAGGCGCGGACCGGGCGCATTTTCGTGTCGTCGATGAGTCAACAGGGCCGACGATTGATACCGGCGTCGTCCGCGCCACCGTCGACCGCAGCAGTGGCCGTGTGAGCTTTTTCGACGTGAGCGGAAAGCCGCTGCTGGCCGAGGGCGAACGGACGCTTACCCCCGCCACCGTGCAGGGCCAGCGCACGTATCACGTGCGACAGACCTGGCAGCCGCACGAAGACGAATCCCTTTATGGCCTCGGCCAACACCAGTTCGACGCCATCAACCTGAAAGGCATGAGCGTCGACCTCTGGCAGCGCAACACCAGCATCGTCGTGCCGCTTCTGGTCAGCAGCCGCGGGTACGGCATTTTTTGGGACGATCTGGCCTACACCCGCTTCGGCGACCTGCGCGCCTGGCAGCCTTTGAACGGGCCGGAGTTCGACGGCGGCGTGGTCGGCCGTTACTTCGGCGATCTGACCTTCACGAACCAAGTCGCCACGCGGAACGACGACAAGATCGAGTTCGACTTCTTTAACAACCGCGATCTGCTGACCGAAGACGGCACGCCGGCCAATCCGACCACGCAACCCGCTACCCGACCGGCCACCGCGCCAGGCGGCGGTGG
>DASVSC010000187.1:0-33794 GCA_036388295.1 Tepidisphaeraceae bacterium
CAGAGCACCAGCGGCGGGGCGACGCAGACGCAGTCGGCCTCGGGCGAGCTGTCGAAGATGGCCGCGCAGCTGCAGACGCTGGTGTCACGCTTCAAGTACAGCGACGACGGCCAAACCCCGGCGTCGATCAAGCTCAACCCGGGAACCGGACGAACCGCGAAAGCGGCGTAATTGGGTCCGAACACAGTCAGCCGGTGCGGAAACGCGCCGGCCGGCCATCGAAGAAGTAACGCGATTTTGAGTCGAAACGGAGTGCGAATGCGAGCCATTGTCATCGACGATTCCCGGGCCATGCGTGGCATTCTCAAACGCACGTTGCTCGAAATGGGCTACGACGTCACTGAAGCCGTCGACGGCTGCGACGCCCTGACCAAGCTGGTCGACAACCCGCCGCCCGCCCTAGCGCTGGTCGACTGGAACATGCCGAACATGAACGGCCTGGAGTTCATCAAGGCGATCCGCCAGAACGCCGCCTTCGCGGGCATGCAGATCATGATGGTGACCACGGAAGTGGAGATGTCGCAGATCGCCTGCGCGCTCGAAGCCGGCGCGAACGAATACCTGATGAAGCCGTTCACCGGCGACGTGCTGAGAGAAAAGCTGTCGCTCATGAACATCGACCGGGCGGCCGCATGAGCAAGATTCGTGTGCTCATTGTGGATGACGCGGTCGTCATCCGCCGGATCGTTTCCGACGTGCTGGCGGGCGAGCCCGGCATCGAAATCGTCGGCACCGCCGCCAACGGCAGAATCGCGCTGCAGAAGATCCCGCAGACCAACCCGGACCTGATCACGCTCGACGTCGAAATGCCCGAAATGGACGGCCTGGCGACGCTGAAGGAGCTGCGCAAAACGTACCGCAAGCTGCCGGTGATCATGTTTTCCACGCTCACCGGGCGCGGCGCGTCAACCACGCTGGACGCGCTCGCCAACGGGGCGAGTGACTACGTCACCAAGCCGGCAAACGTCGGCAGCGTGTCGGCGGCGATGACGCGGATTCGCGAAGAACTGATCCCGAAGATCAAGGCCCTCTGTCCGCAAACGGCACCGACGCCGCCGGCCACGATGCCAGTCCTGTCCGCACCCCGTGCGACCGTAATGCGGCCGACGGCGGTTCGTAGCGGGGGCATAGAAGCGGTAGTCATCGGCGTGTCAACGGGCGGTCCGAACGCACTGGCGGAGGTCATCCCGAGCCTGCCGCGCGACCTGCCGGTGCCGGTGCTGATCGTCCAGCACATGCCGCCGGTCTTCACGCGGGTGCTCGCGGAGCGCTTGGCGCTGAAGTCGGCCGTTGCGGTCAAGGAAGCCGTTCATGGCGAGGCGATTCGACCCGGAACGGTTTACATCGCGCCCGGCGACTTCCATATGCACGTCGAGCGCGCCGCCGGGGTGTGCCGCGTGATGCTGTCACAGGGACCGCCGGAAAACTCGTGCCGGCCGGCGGCCGACGTGCTGATGCGCACCGCCGCCGCTGTCTACGGCGCTAACACCCTCGGCGTCATCCTCACCGGCATGGGCCAGGACGGCCTGCGGGGCGCCGAAGCGATTCGCGACCGCGGCGGCGTCACGTTCGTGCAGGACGAAGCCAGCAGCGTGGTCTGGGGCATGCCCGGCCACGTCGCCCGTAACGGTTTAGCGGACCGACAGGTGCCGCTCGGCCAGGTGGCAATGGAAATCACCCGACGCGTCAACGAATCCAGAACCCCGGCCCGCGTCGTTGCCTAGCCGAAGCCGTACCTTTTACCGAGCGAACGTCCCATGGCCATGAACCCGAATGATCTCAAATACGTCTGCGACCTGGTGCTGCGTCGCAGCGGGATCGTGCTGGACGCGAGTAAAGAATACTTGATCGAAGCCCGGCTCTCGATGCTGATCAAACGCCTGAACGTGCCGAGCATCGTCGAACTGCTGCAGCAGGCGCGCACGAAGAAAACCGAGCCGGCCGAGCGGGATATTGTCGACGCGATGACGACGAACGAGACGAGCTTCTTCCGCGACATTCACCCGTTCGAAGCCTTGAAGAAGCAGATCATGCCGTCCTTGCTGGCCTCACGGGCGGCGGAGCGGAAGCTCAATATCTGGTGCGCCGCCAGTTCGACGGGTCAGGAGCCGTACACGCTGGCGATGCTGCTGAAGGAAAACTTCCCGCAGCTGGCCGGCTGGAAGGTGACGTTCATCGCCAGCGACTTGTCGCGCGACGTGCTAGCCAAGGCCAAGGCCGGCCGTTATTCGCAGCTCGAAGTGAATCGCGGCCTGCCCGCTGCGATGATGGTCAAGTACTTCAAGAAGCAGGGGCTGGAGTGGGAGATCGTTCCCGACGTGCGGAACATGATCGACTTCCGCGAGATCAATCTGCTGGGCGCTTGGCCGTTGATGCCGTCGCTGGACCTGGTGTTCATCCGCAACGTGCTGATCTACTTCAACCAGGAGACGAAACGCCAGATCCTCGGCCGCATCCGTGGTCTGATGCGGCCGGACGGGTTTTTGTTCCTGGGCGCTGCTGAAACGACTCTCAACGTAGACGACAAGTTCGAACGGCACCCCCTCGAAAATACCGGCTGCTACCGCCTGCAGTCCCGCGCCGTGGCCGCCGCGGCTTGAATGAACGACGACCGAAAAGGAACGCTTATGCCAGTGCAAGAACAAGAGATGCAGCAGCTGACGGCCATGGTCTGGGAATCAATCCTCAGCCTGCCCGTCGAACCCCGTGCCGGCGAGCCGAACTCGGGCCCGTCCATGATGTCGGCGTGTGTCCACATCACCGGCGCCTGGCAGGGGGCCGTGTCCATCAGCTGTGACGCCGATTTGGCCGCCCGCGCCGCCGGCATCATGTTCGCGCTGGACGCCGCCAGTACGGGCAAAAGTGACGTGCAGGACGCCCTGGGCGAACTGGCGAACATGATCGGCGGGAACGTCAAAGCGCTCCTGCCCGAGCCGTGCCAGTTGTCATTGCCGAGCGTGGTGGACGGGGCGGAGTATTCGGTCCGCATCCCCCGCAGCCGGGTCGTTACCCGGGTGGCGATGAGCTGTGAAGGCTCGCCGCTTGACGTCGTTCTGATCGAAAAAGAAACGCCGCTCCAATAACCCAAACACTGTTGTTCAGTCTGTCCCGAACTCATTGATTACCGAGGCACTATGTCCACTGCAACCGCCCCAGCCAAGCCGCCACAGATCAACCCGAAGCTGATCATTCCGTTCGTTACCAGCGTGCGCAGCGTGCTACAGACGATGCTGGGCCTGGAGAGCAAGATCGGCACGCCGACGATTAAGCAGAAGCCCGGCACCGAGTACGACTACAGCGGCATCATTTCGTTTTCTGGCAACATCGTCGGCGCGGTCGTGGTCAGCTTCCAGCGTGAGGCGGCCGCCAAGATCGTCGAAGCGTTCGTCGGCAGTCCGGTCGAGCCGGACACGAGCGACTTCGCCGATGCCCTTGGCGAACTGACGAACATGATCGTCGGTGCGGCCAAGAAAGACCTTGGCGGCGTGGCGAACATCAGCGTGCCGACCGTCATCATGGGCCACGGTCACATCGTCGCCCGGCCCAGCGACATTCCGTGCCTGGTCGTTCCGTGCACGACCGACCTCGGCGGCTTCGCCATCGAAATCAGCATCAAAACGGCTTAACCCTTCTCCACTCACTTTCTCTTTAGGAACCACATCATGAACATTCTCCTTGTCGACGACTCCAAGACGATGCGCAACATTCAGAAGAAGGCTCTTGCCGCCCTGGGCGAGGTCAATTTCCTTGAAGCCGGCGACGGCGTCGAAGCCTTGGCCGTGATCGCCAGCACGCCCGGCGGGTTCGATCTCGGGCTGGTGGACTGGAACATGCCCAACATGAACGGGCTCGAACTCGTCGCCAAGATCCGCGAGACGAACAAAAAGACGCCACTGATCATGGTCACGACCGAAGCCGAAAAGCAGCGCGTCCTCGACGCGATCCGCGCCGGCGCGTCCAATTACATGATCAAGCCGTTCACCCCGGTGGCGCTGGTCGAAAAAGTGCAACAGACGCTCGCCAAAGCCCAGGCGGCCCAGGCGGCCTAAGCGACTGTTTGCCTCTACCTCAAAAAAAGGCCTGTGATGAATCCTTCCGCCAAACCGGTTCTGGAACTGGATGACGACAAAAGCCTCGCCCCCGTGAACCATGACGGTGACGTCGTGGTCAAGAACCTCGTGAGTGAGGGGCGCGTGCTGCAGGTGGGCGGTTCGCTCACCGTCGGCGGGGCGATCGAAGCGGCGCATGTCACCGTTGCCGGGCCGGTGACGGTGGCCGGCGGCATAATCGGCAAAACGAAGGGCCGCTACACGATCGGCGGCGAGCTTCAGTGCCGATTCATCACGGGCGGCGCGCTGATCACCCGGGCCCGCGTACAGGTGAGTGGCGAGGTCGTTCACAGCCGCCTCACCTGCACCGGACGCTTGGACGTCAGCGGCGTCATCTACGGCGGCGACATCGCGGCCAACGGCGGCGTGTCGTGCAAATCGCTCGGCCAAGCCAGTTCGGTCCCGACGCTGATCGAAGCCGGCGAGGGCCGGACGATGCGGCTGTTGACCGAATCCATTGCCCCGCAGATCGACGCCAACAACAAGCGCGCCGCCGCCATTCGTTCGACAACGGGGCCGCTGTTGCAGCGGATGAAAACCCTGTCGCCCGAGCAGCGGGAGAAGGTGACGGAACTGCTGTCCGAGGCCGACGAACTGGAAGCCACGACGGCCAATCTGACGACCGCCTATGAGCACCGCCGTCGCCTGATCCGCCAGCAGGCCGACGCGAAGATCACGGTGGCGGACGTGGTGTACGCCGGCGTGACGGTACGCTTCGGCGCGATCGAGGCCGTGTTGGCCTCGCCCATCAGAGGCCCGCTGACGCTGACGACACGCAAAGGCGACGGGCCGACCGAAATCGTCATCGTCGACAGCACTGACGGTTCGGTGTGTGTGCTGCCGTCACGTCTGGCCGACCTGGCCACGGCAGCGTAGCGAATAGTCTTTGTGATTTGATGTAGTGCCTGAATGCCACGGTTGATAAACAAACCGTGGCATGCTCGCGCGCGGAGCGCCGGCCGCGTTCGAATAGCAGCCGTTAGGGCGGCTTTCATCTCGTCGTCGCGGATGGCGAGGCGAACACACGTCCGAACGCGATGCGACGTGCCGGACTTCACTCTAGTCCAACGGCAGTGCGGTAATCAGCTGGCTCGCGAGCGGGTCCTGCGGGTTCATTTCCAATGCCTTGGCGTAGTACGTCTTCGCAATCGCGCTCAACCCCATCCGCGTGAGCAGATAGCCTTGTAGGCAGACGCTGACGCTGTCCTTCGGGTTCAGGTCGGCCGCGGTGCGGAAGGCGGTGAGCGCCTGCGGCAGTTGGTTCTGCTGCAAGCGGACGTACCCGAGCAGGATCTGGGCCTCGCTGCTGGTCGCGTCGACGGAAATCGCCTTACGGACGGCCAGTTCCGCGCCGTGCAGGTCGCCGAGCTGGCTGGCGACTTTTGCCAAACCGAGCCAGTAGCCGCAGCAGGTGGGCTGCAGTTCGGTCGCGGTCTCGTAGAGCTTCCGGGCCTCGAGCATCCGGTGCGATTGCGCGTAGCATTCGCCCATGGCGGCCCGCACGTCGGCGCGCTTCGCAAATGAGGGGTCTTTCAATAGCCGGTCGAAAACGTCCGACGCCTCAACGTACCGCTTGGAGGCGAACAGCGCGAAGCCCAGGTGTTCGCGAATTGTGGCGTCTGACGAGGACATTACGCTGGCCTTGCGCAGCTCGTCCACGCCTTCGGTATAGCGTTTCTGGCCGACGAGCAGTTGGCCGATCGCGTCGCGGATCGCGCCGCTGTGTTCGAAGTAGGCGGCCTTCGATTGCAGCAGGGCGAGTGCTTCCACCGGCTTGCCGAGTGTGATCAGCATCTCGCCTTGAGCGAGGACGTACGACAACTCCTGCGGATTCTTCTCGACAGCGGCGGCGTACGACGCGCAGGCCCGTTCCGGCTGCTGCCAGCGTTGCAGGAGCACGCCCGACAGGTAGTACGGCTCGGCACTGGACGGGTCGAGGCGGCGGGCTTCGACCAGATGCTTCTCGGCGTTTTCCAGCTTGCTCTGCTCGATCGCCAGCCGGGCCGCCAGGACGTGCAGGCCGGCGTTGTTCGGCTCCAGGCGCAAGGCCTGCGTGAGCGTCTCGTTGCACTTTTCGAAGTTGCCTTCTTTGTACTGGTCCGTCGCCAGGTTCGTCAGCGCGCCGGCGCGGGCGGCGTTCCACTGCTGGGTCGCTTCGGCCTTCTGGTTGGGCGTGAGCCTGCCACTGCTGCCGCTGCCGCAGCCCGCGAGAACGATACCGGCCGCACAGGCGGCGGAACTGAGAATGGATCGGCTCATGGGTTCCTCATTCACGCGGCACGGGAGGAAGCCCGCTGTCTAGTGTCGCGGCGGCGGGGCGGGGCGGGGCACTGTTTTTCAGGATCGAGTTGGAGACGAAGTCACGAATCATGCTGTTGTCGGAGTCGGTCACGCGCTTCCCGCTGACTTTCTCTTTCAGTTCGATCGCCTCGAGAAACGTTGGGTTGAGGTTCGTCGCCGCGTTCAGGTGCCACAGCACCAAGTTGCGGTCGGGCTTCGGCCGGCTCAATTCGGTCAGGGCGTTCTCATAACTGCTTTCCGCGAGGCGTTCTCGGCCGAAGAACATCATGCCCTTGCGAACGCCGACGCGCAGTTCTTCCACGCGCTGCATCTGCACTTCGGACAAACGGCTATAGGCCGAGTCGTCTTTGAGGATGTGCGGCGTCAGCAGGACGATGATCTCCTGCCGCGTCGTCTGGTCCTGCTGCTGGCGGAACAAGGCGCCCAGGAACGGCACATTCCCGATGCCCGGGACCTGGCCGCGGGCGGTGTTCGCCGAGTCGCGGAACAGGCCGCCGATGACGATGGTGCGGCCGTCTTTCACCATCAGGTTCGTGGTGACTTCCGTCGTCGTCTTGAACGGCAGGTTCGACGCCGTCAGGCCGCCGCTGGAATCTTCCGGGTGGATCTCCATCCGCACGTAGCCGTCGTCGCCGATGAAGGGGCGGAACACGAGCGTGGTGCCGCTGTCCAGGAATTGAACCGTCTGCGTGGATGTGGTCTGGCTGACCGTCGTAGTCTGGTAGCCGTCGCTTCGGCCGATGTGGACATAGCCCTTTTGCTTGTCGAGCGACAGCACCTTCGGGTTGGCCAGCACGGTGGTGTTGGTAATGGACTCAAGGGCTTGGACGAAGACGCTGACATTGTTGGTCAGCACGCCGACGCGCAAACCGCCCGACGGCAGGTTGTTCGTGAAGCTGGTCTGGCCGACGCCGTACTTGCCTTGGCCGGCGTTGGAATCTTTGTTCGTCAGCGTGCCGGAGGCGGCGTCGGCAATCGTCTGGACCGGTGAGTTAAGGAACTGGTCGAACTTCACGCCGCCCATCACGCTGAAGTCGACGCCGAGGGCGTTGTTGTCGTTCAGCGTGGCCGCCAGGATGGTCGCTTCGATCAGCACCTGCTGCGGGCGGCGGTCGACTTCCTTCAAGATCATCCGGACCTTTTCCAGGTTCTCGGTGTAATCCGTGACCACCAGCATGTCGCTGGACGAATGCGAATTGCCGCCGGCCTCGGTGGCGGTCGTTTCGATCCCCGACTCGGCCGCGATGGTGACCGCCACCTGCGCCTCAGGGCTGAGCGCGGGCTTGATCATGCCGGCGGCGTTGGCGGCGGGGGTGTAGTAGAGGCGGAACACCTCGGTGGCCGTCCGGCGGGCGGCCTTGTCCATGTCGGCCAGTTCTTTGGCGGCGTAGACGTAGATGAAGTTGCCCTTTTCGCGATACACGTAGCCGTTCGACTGCAGGATGGCGTCCAGGGCCTGCGCGATCGTGACGTTGTACAGGTTCGCCGTCACCCGGCCGGTGACTTCTTTGCTGGCGATAATGTTCTTGCGCGACTGCATGGACAGCATGCGCAGCACGTCCAGCAGGCTGGCGTCGCTGACGTGCATTTCCACGGTGCCGCTGTCGCTGATCGTGACCTGCGCGCTGGCCGCGGCGGCCGGCGGATTGGCGGGGGCGTCAGGCGCGGTTTCGATGGCCGGCAGATCGGAAGGAGTGTCGGTTAACAGCGGCGGGTCGGCGGCACGAAGCGGCGCGGGGCCGACGGCGAGCGACGCGATCAGCAGCGGAACAGTCAGTTGGGTGCGGCTTCGCATAATGTCACGCAGGGCCGATCCTTACCGCTTGCCGTCGGTTTCGTCCGACTTCCTGACCTTCACTTCCAGCCCGCCCGACAGTTGGGCGGCGATGCGGTCCATCTTGGCGTTGGCCGCCTTGAGCTGTTCGATGACCTGCTGCAGCTGGGCGCCCGAATCGGGAATGCCCTGCGCTTGGGCCGGCGAAATCGCCGGGCCGCCGCCCCACAGGGTCAGCAGAATGATCACCTGCAGCCCGATCGCCAGGCCGATCCATTTTTTGGTCGATTGTGAAGCGGTCATGTTGAGTCGCTCATTACCCAGGCACCGACCCCAATCGTTCTTCGGCACGCGTTCGTCCGGCACTGCAGTTATTTCATCCACGGGTGAGCCGTGGCCTGAGGCACGTCCGGAGTACGGGTTTGCGGTTTATTCTGATTAAGCCTGGCGGCGGGCATCCGATACAGAGAGTGTGGTGACGTCGGTCGCCGCCGGAGCAAAGCGTTGTGAAAACACGGCTGACCATGTCGGGCCTCGGCTTTCATCTCCTTGAACGGGGCGAGCGCGGCGTCGCGTGCATGGGCATCACCATGGCGATGATCCTGCTCGTCTGCTTCGGGGCCAATGCGTGGCTGACCGACCGCGCCGAATCCGAAGTCATTGCCGCCACCCGATTAGCACAACTGAATGCGGCCGGCCCGCTGCTGGCCGAAACCGCGGGGCGGCTGATCGCGGACCGTGATTTGTCGGCCCTGCGGCGCACCACGGCGGCGACGGCTGTTTCATTGAAGCTGGCCGGCTGCACCGTCTCCATCGGCGGCGGCCGCATTCTGGCCGACCTGACGCCGGCCCGCGTTAACACCCACACCTTGCCCGGCCAATGGACCGTCGATGCGGCGGACGATTCCTCTCCCGCCGCGGACGCCGGCCCGGCATTACGCTACCCATTCAGTGTGCCCGGCCAAGGCGCCGGCTACGTCGAATTGCTCACCGGCCAGCCCGAACGGCTGGCCTACGCCCGTTTCGGCCCGTCGGCCTTGGTCTGTGCGGTGGGGCTGTGCGTGCTGGTGCTGGTCTACCGCCGCAGCCGCCGCGGACTGGCGGAGATGGACCTGATCCGCGGATCACTGCAGGCGATCGAGGCCGGCGAAACGTCGACCGCCGCGCTGCAACTCGACGACCGCCTCGGCGTCACGGCCACGGCATGGAACAAGCTGCTGACGGAAGTGGACGGTCTGCGTCGCCGGCTCAAGTCGAACACTGCCGTCGCCGCGAACGGCAACCGTCGTGCGGGCGGGAACAATCTGGAAGCCGCTTGCGACGCCATGTCGCAAGGGCTGATTCTCATCGACGACAAGATGCGCGTCCGCTTCTCCAACGGCGCGGCCTGCACGTTCCTCAAGCACGACCGCACCTCCCTGGCCGGCGTGGCCGCGACTGACCTGGTGCAGGACGAGAAGTTCCAGGAAGCCATCCGCGTCATCGCCGCGGGCAAAAACCGCCGCCCGATCACGTTGGAACTGGAACAGTCCGGCGAAGCCGGAAGCGGCGTGCTGCGGTTCTGCGTTCGCCCCGTCCGCCGCGGCGACGCCGATTCGGCGATGATCATCATCGAAGACATCACCCAGCAGCGCACCGCCGAGCGGGCGCGCAACACGTTCATCAATCAAGTGACGCACGAACTGCGCACGCCGCTGACGAACATTCGTCTGTATACGGAAACCGCGATCGAAGACGGCGAATCGAATCCCGAAGTGCGTGCCAACTGC
Source organism: Tepidisphaeraceae bacterium (assembly GCA_036388295.1). Taxonomy (GTDB): domain Bacteria; phylum Planctomycetota; class Phycisphaerae; order Tepidisphaerales; family Tepidisphaeraceae; genus RYN-431. Next base: position 9,954 of record DASVSC010000187.1, read on the forward strand.
CTGAACGTGATCAACAGCGAATCGCGCCGCCTGGAGCGCATTGTCAGCGAGATGCTGTCGGTCGCAGAGATCGAAGCCGGCTCCACGATGATCCGCCGCGAAGAGGTCTATTTCGACGCACTCGTCAAGGAACTGCACACGGACTACAAGGCCCAGGCCGACGAGAAGAGCATCGCGTTGGAGTTCAACATTTCGCCCAAGCTGCCGAAGCTGGAGGCCGACAAAGACAAGCTTACGATTGCGATTCACAACCTGCTCGGCAACGCGCTCAAATACACGCCGCAGGGCGGCAAAGTAACCGTCGGCGTCGACATACGCGACGGCCAGTTGGCCATCGACGTGGCCGACACGGGCATCGGTATCGCGGCGGGCGAGACGGAAAAAATCTTCGACCGCTTCTTCCGCTCCGGCGACCCGCGCGTCGGCAAAATCGTCGGCACCGGCCTCGGCCTGACGCTGGCGCGCGAAGTGATGCGCCTGCACGGCGGCGACGTAACGGTCCAGTCCGAAATCAATCGCGGCAGCACGTTCACTGCCACGATGCCCGTGACGATGGCGGCATAAACCACCATGAAACTGCACCAACAGCGACACGGCGCCGTCACCCTCCTGAAGCCGGACGGCCCACTCATCGAAGGGGCCGCCGCCGAGTTCGATCAGGCCGCACGCGCCATCATGACGGCCACGCTCGGCCGGCTCGTCATTGATATGTCGACCGTCCCGTTCGTCGACAGCGTTGGCTTGGAAACACTGCTGGACTTGACCGAAGTCATGGAAGACAGCGGCCGCGTCCTGAAGCTGTGCGGCGTGAACAAGACGGTACGCCAGGTGCTGGAGATCACCGAGATCGACTCCCTTTTCGACCATTTCGAAGACGCGAACTCCGCCGTCCGGAGTTTCCTATGACGCAGACGCTGCCCGCGAAAAAGCTCAAGATCGGCGACGCGCTGCTCAGCCAGGGTGCGATCAACAGCGAACAGCTCACGCGCGCCCTAGCCGAACAACGGGCGACGGGGCGCATGCTCGGGCAGGTACTCGTCGACCAGGGCGTCATCACCGGCACGACGCTGGTCCAAGTCCTCGGCCAGACGCTCGGCGTCCCCGGCGTGCACCTGCGCCATGGCCTGATCGACCCGGCCGTCATGAAGCTGGTCGGCGAGGAAGAGGCCGAGCGGTTGCTGGCGATTCCGATGTTCAAGGTGCGCGACACGCTCACGGTCGCGATGGCCGAGCCGCAGTCGCTGCCGAACATCGACCGTTTGCGGCAGATCACCAACTGCAAGATCCGCCCGGTGCTGGCCCTCGAAGCCAACATCCGCGAGTTCATCAAGAAGTACGCCGGCGGCGAAGTGAACGTCGACGCGTTCCTCTCCTCGCTGGTCGAGTCCAACGTCGAAGTGGTCGAGCGCGAGGCGGTCGACGAAGGGCCCGTGACCGACCTGGACAAGATGGTCGCGGGCAGCCCGATCATCAATCTGGTGAACGTCGCATTCATGACCGCCATCCGCGACAAGGCCAGCGACATTCACATCGAGCCCGACAAAAAAGGCACCCGTATCCGCTACCGCATCGACGGCGTGTTGCGCGACTTGATGAAGCCGCCCGGCGGCATCCACGGCTCGATCGTTTCGCGCGTCAAGGTCATCTCCAAGATGGACATCGCCGAGAAACGGTTGCCGCAGGAAGGGCGCGTGCGCCTGATCGCCGAAGGCCGTGAGATCGACTTGCGCGTCAGCAGCATGCCGACGCTGCTCGGCGAAAAGCTGGTTATTCGCATCCTCGATAAGGCCAACCTGCGCGTGAAGATGGAAGAGCTGGGCTTTCGACCGGACGCGCTCACGGTGCTCAAGCGAATCCTTCGCCAGCCGCACGGTTTGGTGCTCGTCACCGGGCCGACGGGCAGCGGCAAGACGACCACGCTTTACTCGGCCCTGGACCTGCTGCGCAGCCCGGAGTTGAACATCGTCACGATCGAAGACCCGGTGGAATACCAGCTCGACCTGGTCAACCAGATTCACGTCCACGACGCGATCGGTCTGTCGTTCGCCCGGGCGCTGCGCAGTATTCTTCGCCAGGACCCGGACGTCATCATGGTCGGCGAGATTCGTGACGAAGAAACGGCCCGCGTCGCGGTACAGGCCGCGCTGACGGGTCACTTGGTGCTGGCCACGCTGCACACGAACGACGCGCCGGGCGCGGTGGCCCGTTTGCTGGACATGAACGTCGAGCCGTACCTGCTGTCGAGCGCGCTCAACGGCGTGGTGGCCCAGCGACTGGCCCGCACGATCTGCCCGACCTGTGCGACGAAGTATTACCCCGAACCCGAATCCCTGCGTGACGCCGGCCTTGAAGCCAAGACCGGCCACGTCTTTCGCAAGGGCGGCGGCTGCCCCAAATGCCACGACAGCGGGTTCGTCGGCCGGATGGGCGTGTACGAAGTGATGGAAGTCACGCCGCAGATGCGAAAGGTCATCCACCGCGGCGGCGGCTCACACGAGCTGCGCGACCAGATGAAACTGCACGGCAACCTCAGCCTGCGCGAGGAAGGCATTCTGCTGGCGCTGGCGGGCAAAAGCAGCCTCGAAGAAGTCATTGGCATCACCCACACCGAAGACGCGTCGCCGGCCCACGGCGGCGCGACGACGGACGCCGCCAAAGAAAGCAGGGCGGCATGAAACTCACCTACAAAGGCTTCGACCGCGCGGGCCAGCCCGTCACGGATAGCGTCGACGCTCGTGACATCGCCGACGCGACGGAAATGCTCCGTCGGCAGGGCGTTTACCTGACCGAAATCCACGCCGCCGACGCCGCTGCCGCGCCGAAGATGCCGAGCGTGTCCGCGTTCGGCAAAGGCCGGCGACTGAAGCACGTCGCCATGTTCATGCGCCAGTTGCACGTGCTCGTCGCCACCGGCACGCCGGTGGCCGAATCGCTGATCGCGCTGGAGCGACAGTCGAAGGACGAAAAATGGAAGGCGGTCGTCACTGACATCAAGACGAAGGTCGAGCAAGGCGCGTCGCTTTCGTCGGCGATGGCCGCGCACCCGCGGTACTTCAACGCCATCTGCCGCGGCTTAGTCGCGGCGGGGGAATCGGGCGGCAATCTGGACGTCATGCTCGAACGGCTGTCCGTGCTCAGCCGTAAGCAGGTGCACGTTCGCGCGAGCGTGATCGGCGCCATGATCTACCCGGCGTTGCTGACGGTCGTCGCGGTTGGCGTCCTCGTGACGCTGATGATTTTTGTTCTGCCGCGGTTTAGTGCGCTGTTCCTGTCGTTGGACACGCCGCTGCCGCCGACCACGAAGTTTTTGATGGCCCTGAGTGACATCACCCGCACGTACTGGTGGACGTCGCCCATCATTCTGGGTGCGGGCGGCTTCGGCGCGTGGACGATGCTCAAAACGCCCACCGGCAAGCGCGGCCTCGACCGGCTCATCATCTCCGCCCCGCAGTTCGGCCTGATCGTACGTAGTTTCGAGACTGCCAAGATCACGCGCCTGCTGGGCATCCTGCTCCACGGCCGCGTGCCGCTTCTGGAGGCGCTGGACCTGACGCGCGATTCGACGTCAAACTTTTACTACACGCAGCTGCTCACCCGCGCCAGTGACGCCATCACGCGCGGTGACTCCCTTGCCGGCGCGTTCGCCGATCCGCGGTTGATCGCGCCGTCGGTTTGCGAGGCCGTGCGCAGCGGCGAAAAGAGTGGCCAGCTCGGCACGCTGCTCAGCACCATCGCCGACTTTCTGGACGAAGAAAATGACGTGACGCTCCGGTCGCTGACCAGCATCATCGAGCCGATCATCCTGATCATCCTCGGCGTGATGGTGGGCTTTATCGCGCTCAGCATGTTCATGCCGCTGTTCGACCTGACTTCAGCGACGGGGGCCAAATAATGCCGTGGCTCACGCGCGCAGCGCATTCACCCATCGGCCTCGACCTGGGCACGCACTCTTTCAAGGCCGTCCAGATGAAGCCGGCGGCGAAGGGTTGGGAATCGGTCCGTTCCGTGTCGTTGCCGCGCGTGACGCCGGGAGCGGCCTTGTCGGCGCAGGAGATCGAACGGCTCAAAGACGTTCTGGACCGCCGCGGGTTTTATGGCCGCGAAGTGGTAGTGGCCGTGCCGATGGAGTTGTTGCTGACGGCCGTCCTGGAACTGCCGGCGCGCGCGGCGGGCGTTCCGATCGAACAGATCGCCGCGGCGGAGTTCGGACGCGTCCACAAGGCCGACTCGGCGACGCTGACGATGTCGACTTGGGAACTCCCCCCGTCGGCCCGCGCCAGTCGCGCCACCTACATGCTGGCGGTCGGCGCGCAGTCGGCGTCGTTGACGGCACACATTGATCTAATCGAATCCGTCGGCCTGGACGTTCTGGCGGTCGAAGAGCCTTACTCGGCCGGCGCGCGGGGCTGCCTGCACTTCGCCGCCGCCAGCAGCGGCCTGACGGCCGTCGTGGATATCGGCTGGTCGGCCGCGACGCTGACGATCATGAAGCAGGGCACCGTCGTCTACACGCGAAAGCTCGCAGACGCCGGCCTCGTGCGCCTGCACGCGGCGGCAATGGAAGCGACGGACGGCCAGGCGAGCGAACTGGAACACGACCTTTGGCGCGTCGGCTTCGGTTCGTCACCGCAGCCCGAGGCAGACCACGCCGAAGTCCTTGATCTGCTGAAAGCGCACGTGTCGGAGATGTCGGGCGAAATCAAAAAAGCGTTCGGCTACGCCACGCACCAATACCCCGATTCGCCTATGGACCGTGTTTTCCTGATCGGCGGCGGGGCAGCCATTCCGAACATCGCGGGGCGCATTCAGGACGAACTCGGCGTGGACACGGTTATCGCCGGCGTCGATGCGGCCGACGGTGCGTCGTCCATGGTGTCGGCCCTGGGGCTGGCACTTTGGTCGGAGGACGGCCGATGAACCGGCGGAACCTTCTCCCAGTCCAACGCCAGCACGCCAAACGGCGTGGCCGCGCAACGCGCCGGTGGGTCGTGATCAACTGCGTGTACGGATCGCTGTTGGCGGCGGTCGGTTGCGTGTACGCCTGGGCGGCGGTCGATTTCGGTCAACCCGCTAGCGTCGCCGCCGTCGCAGTAGACATCGAAAAGGCTAATACGCGATTAACCGGCTTGCGGCAGGAATCGCTATCGCTCAAGGCAATGCTGCAGTCCGTCGCCGACGTATCAAGCCGGCCCGACTGGAGCGTCCTGCTGGCGGCCGTCTCGCAAACGCTCGGCGATGACGTCGTGCTCAACAGCCTTACCAGCGCTTCGGACAGCACCGCCACGACGCCCGTTGCTTCGGCGGCGTCCGGCGAAGGAACGCCCAGACGCGTGCAGATCGGCGGCGTCGGCCGGACGCAGCAGGCGGTGACGCAGTTCGTGCTGCGCATTGAATCGATGGGCTTCTTCGACCGCGTCCAGTTGCTCCAGACCACGCCGCGCCCGTGGCAAGGCTCCGACGGCATCGGTTTCCAAGTCGTCTGCACCCTGCACGACGCCACGGGAGGCCACTAATCATGCCCGGGACCGGCCGCCGATTCTTCGTGAACGTCACGTCCATTGATTTGGCGGGCATGGCTGTCGCTGCTGTGCTGACGGTGGCGTTGGTGTTCGGTGTCCTGGTGCCGCTGGGCACGCGCGAGCGTCAGAACACCGGACGCCAAGAGGCGGCGGCCCGGCAGAAGCAGCGGCTGAACGCACTGGTCGCGACCGCGAACGCCTTAAAGATGGACGTCGATAAGACGCAAAAGTTGATCGCCGCCTCGCCTTTGAATCTTCGGCCGCAATCGGCGTTGAACGACCGTTTGGCCAGCATCGTCGCGCTGTCGAATGAGTGCGGATTGGCCGTCGAGGACATGAAGCCGGGTGAAGGCGTTCGGATCCGCCGGTTCATGATGGTGCCGCTCCGGATGAAGGGGCGCGGCGGCTACGTGCAGAGCGTGGACTTCCTTCGCCGTCTGCACGAACAAACGCCGGACGTCGGCGTGAGCGCGTTTCACCTGAGCGGTTCGGCCGACTCGGGCGGCAGCGGTTCGGCGTTCGACTTTGAATTGCGTTGGCTGGCCCTGCCGCAGACGGCCGGCACGCCGGCAGTCGCGATTTTGCCGCAATAGTCGCCCGCCGAATCTGCCGACCTTCATGGGGAACCGCGGTGCACCCATGAAGGTCAACAAATCACAGAAAATCTGGTTATCCCTGCTCGGCCTCGGCCTCGGCGCGTTGGGCTTGGACAACATGCTCGGCGGTGAAACGACGACCGCCATCACGGCCGAGGTTAACGCTTCAGCCGAGCGCATGACGCCGGCCGATAAATTATCGGGCGAGGCGCGTATTTCCGACGCCGTGACGGCGGTGTTCAATGGAAAACTTGCCCGCCGGCTGGACGCGCTGGCCAAGTCGAACCCGATGCCGCCGGCCGTGCGTGACGCGTTCGCGCCACCCCATGTCGCGGCGGTCGCGGTCGCCGAGACGCCGCGTGTGGTGTGGACCGACCGCGCCCCGAAGTTCAAAGCGTCTCATGAGTTACAGGCGATTGTGGAAACCGCCCACAGCGGCCAGGCGATGGTCGACGGGCGATTGCTGGCAATCGGGCAGTCGCTGGACGGGTTCAAGCTGGAGTCGGTGGGGCGGCTCCGTGCCGTGTTCAGTGACGGCGTGACACGCGCGGAACTAGTGCTGAAGGGGACCACGTTATCGGGTGCCGAGTCGCACGCTTCCATACGGTTATCCGATTAACCTTAATCAAGCACTTCACTTTCGTGGTCGATAGCAGTTCTGTAAGCGTCAATGCGACGCACATTAGTATCTCAAACGGGTAGGGTGACATGAAAAAGAACAGTAAGGTACGCAGCGGTTTCAGTCTGATCGAATTGGTCATTGTCGTGGTGATCATCGCGATCATCGCCGCCATCGCGGTGCCGAAGATGAGCCGCGGTGCGGCCGGTGCGAACGACTCGGCCACGATGCAGAACCTGTCGCAGATGCGCAGCGCGATCGACTTGTTCGCCGCGGAGCACGGCGGCACGTATCCGAGCATCACACCGGCGACGTTCAAGGACCAGCTGACCACCTACACGGACATCAGCGGCGGCACGTCGGCGACCAAGACGGCAACCCACATTTACGGCCCGTACTTGAAATCAATCCCGACACTGCCCGTTGGGACGAACAAGGGCTTGACGACCGTGACCAGCAGCGGCACGGCGCCCGGCACGGGCAACTTCGCCTGGTTCTACGACGGCTCAACGGTGTGGGTGAATAACCCGTCGACCGACGTCGACGCCAAGGGCACGGCGTACAACACCTACTAATCAATCCCCGAACACCGACGGCCCGTTCCCTAACGGACGGGCCGTCGGTGTTCGCTGCGTTTCAGCCGGGGTACCGATGATGGCCCGCGTTTCACGTTCGACCGCCTTCAGCCTGGTCGAACTGGTGACAATGCTGGCCATCCTCGGCGTGCTGTCCGCCATCGCGTTGCCGCGGTACGCCAGTTCGCTGGCGCTGTATCGCGCCCAGGCGGCGGCGGCACGGATCGCGGCCGACCTGGACCTGGCCCGATCGCAGGGCCGCATTTCCAGCGTCGGCCAAAGCGTCGTTTTCAACGTGGCCACGAACAGCTATGGCCTTCCCGGCGTTGCGGGCCTCACGGGCCAACCGACGCCGTATACGGTGACGCTCTCGGCCGATCCGTATAGCGCGACGCTGGTGTCGACCACGTTCACGGCCGGGATGCTGACCTTCGACCGCTACGGCCAAGCGTCGGCGGGCGGGACGATCGTGGTGCGGTCCGGGGTCTATACGAAATCCATCACCGTCGACGCCAACACCGGCCAGGCCGCTATGCAATGACTTATGCCATGAGCCGCACGCTTCCCATCCTGGTCCGACGCCCGCCCGACGGCTTTACGCTCGTGGAGATGGTCATGAGCCTGACCATCCTGTCGGTGTTGCTGCTGGCCTGCGGGTCGATTGTCGGCATGGCCACGCGGGCGACCGGCGACACCGCCACGCGCAACGTGACCCAACTCAAAGCGGCGGACGCGGTCGGCCAGATCACGGACGACCTGAACGTCGCATTGAACTTCACCCAACGCACGTCAACGGCCGTCACCTTCACGGTGCCGGACCGCCTGAGCGTCGGTACGCCGCAAGTCGTCTCGTACCAATGGTCTGGCACGCCCGGCGACCCGCTCACGCGACAGTTCAACGGCGGCACGGCGGCGACGGTGCTGTCGGGCGTGCAAAGCCTGAACCTGTCGTTCGTCTCCCGCCTGATGGGCCCGGAGCCCGATCCGGTGGAACAGGACATTGCTTCCCACGCGACGGTCAGCGGCTCGCTGAACGACTTTAAACTCGAAGACAAACACGGCGCGTCACAGTATTTCCGCCCGAGCCTACCGCTCGGCACGACCGCCTACACCCTCACGCGGGTTCGCATGCGCCTGAAATCCGAAGGCGCGCCCGACGGCGTGATTACTGTCAGCATCCGACTGCCCGACGCGGCGTACCGTCCGACCGGCGTGACGCTGGCCCAGGCCACGCTGCATGAGTCTGCCCTGAGCGGCGATTACGAATGGGTCGATGTTCCGATCAGCGGCTTGGCGAACTTAAACCCAATGCAAGGCTTGTGCATCGTTCTGGAAAACGCGGCCGGCACGAAGGATACGTGCAAGATCGAGACCGACGAGTCGGCGTCCGGTGTCATGTCGACCGCATATTGGTCGAAGACCACCAACAGCGGGACGTCTTGGTCGGCCGGCACGACCACTATCTGCGCCCGCTTTACTGTTCTCGGCACCGTGCCATGAGTGGAACATGATCCGGACACGTCCGCACTCAAACGCTCGCGGTTTCACCCTCGTCGAGGCGACCGTATCGGTCGTCATCGTCGGGGTGCTGTTGGTCGCGTCGACAGCTACTTTCGGGTCGCTCGCGCGAGCGCGGTTCTCGCAGGCGGAAAGCCGAATGGCTTACCTGCTGGCCCAGCGGTTGATGGCCGAGATCATGCAGTGCTACTTCCAGCAGCCGGGCGCGACGCCCGTTTTCGGCCCGGCCGCCGGTATGACCCGCTCTACCTTCGATTACGTCGACGCTTATCACGGCTACGCCGCCAGCCCGCCGCTGTCAGCCAGCGGCACGGCGCTGACCGACTACGCAGGCTGGTCGGAGCAGGTCAGTGTCAGCTATGTCGACGTGGCCAACCCGGCGAATGCGGCAGCGGCCTCGACGCTGAAAAAGATCGTGGTGACGATCACCGCGCCATCAAAAAAGACGTACACCCTGACCGGCCTGCGGTCGAAGTTCGGCGTTTACGAAGACGTGCCGCGGGCTCAGACCACTTACGTCACGGGCGTGGCGGTGTCGCTTCAGGCCGCTTCGCCCGCCAAAACGGTGTACGGCGGCGCTCACCCGCTCAACGTGGCGACTTCGCAATGACGCGGGTTCGATCACACAGCCTCGGTCGTACGCCGTGCCGTTTATCGCGGCGTGGATCGGCGTACGTGTTTGTGCTGGGCATAACGCTCATCGTCACGGTGCTCGGCATGGGCGCGCTGACGCTGTCCCGCGTTTCCGGCAAAACGATCGGTCTTGGCAACGACTGGGAACAGGCCGGCACGCTCGCCTTTTCCGCGACCGAGCACGCCGTCTCCCACATCAACGCGGCCGCGGCGGCATCGCCCATGACATGGCGGGCCGCGTTCGTCAGTCGGCAGACCGCGTTCACCCAAACCGTCGGCCGCGGGACGTTCAGCTGGGCGCTCAAGGACGAAACCGACGGCAATCTGGCGGCCGACTATCTCCGCGTGATCCGCATTTATGGGATCGGCACTGTCGGCAGCGTCACGCGCGTCTACAGCGTTCAGATCATGCCCGGCGGCTCGCCTCTGGACGTTCTTCGCACCGCACTCCATTCGACCGGCGCGGTCAAGCTCGGCGGCTCGACGCAGTCCACGAGCGGACCGATCTCCAGTGCCGGAAACATTGCGCTATCAGGATCCGTCAGGAGCAGCTTGGAGGCGATGTCCGTCTCCGGCAGCGCGAGCGGTCTCGGGAGCGTGACCACGCCCGCGCCTGCGAAGCGGATGCCGTCTGCAAGCGTCTTCGATAGTTTGATGGAAGAGGCGACAGCCATCAGCTACGCGTCGCTGAGCGGCGGAAAAATGCAAAAGCGCCTGCTCTCGGCAACGGCCAATCCGTACGGTGCTGCGAACGCCAAGGGGATTTACAGCATCTCTTTGGCAGGCAATGAGTCGCTGACGATCACCAACTGCCGGATCGTCGGCACGCTGCTGATCAAGGGTGCGAACAAGAACACGATCAAGTTCGACGGGCCGATCGCCTGGGAGGCCGGACCGGCGGGTCTGCCGATCGTCATCATCTCCGCAAAGGCTGCGGACATTTCATTCTCCGGGAATCCGAAATGGCTGACCGAGAATGACATCGGCGTGAACTTAAATCCTGCGGGCACGCCCTATGACGGGTCCACGGACTCGGATAAGTCCGATAGTTATCCGCCTTACTACGGCGGCATCATTCACGTCACTACCGCCTCGACCAATTCGTTTATTTTCAAAGACAACGCGTATGTCACAGGCACGGTCATCGCCGCCTGCCCGGTCGAAACCACCGGCACGGCCACATTCGGCCAAGACAGCGCGGCGTACGCCGACCCGCCCTTCGGCTACGCGGTCGGCGACGCCATGACGCTCGTGCCCGGCACTTGGCGGTGGGACACGCTGCCTTGAATCCGCCGCACTTGAATCCGCCGCATTCGTATTATTGCGGCACCGCATTCGGCCGATGAAAGGGAGCAGGACGAGCACGACGCGCTAACTCCTGTGGAGACCTACATGGCTGCCCGGACCCTAATCATCGCCGACGACGAACCGCACCTGGTTCACATTGTGGCATACAGTCTCAAGAAGGCCGGCATCCACGTCGAAGTCGCCAGCAATGGTTTGGAATGCTTCGAGTTGGCCTGCAAGCTGGGGCCGGACCTGATCGTCTCGGACTATCAGATGCCCGTGCTCGACGGCCTGCAGTCGTGCATCCGCCTGAAGAACGACCCCCGCACCAGCCACATCCCGGTGATCATGCTGACCGCCCGCGGCCACCGTCTTTCGGCCGAAGAATTAGCCCGCACGAACATCCAGGGCGTGCTGCCCAAACCGTTTAGCGCGCGTCAACTGCTGGCGAAAATGGAAGAAGTGCTGGCCAAGCGTGTGGCCGGAGGAATCGCCGCGTGAATGACGTCTTGGCCGATCTCGCGCCCGCACCCCGGCATCTTGAGTTGACCCGCCGCGCCGAGGCGCTGCAGGTGCCTTGCTGGTGTTTGGACGCCGAGCAGAACGTCACGGCATCCTCCTTGTCTGCCGAAGGGGCGACCGATCCGAACCTCCTCACAACCGTTACCCGCGCCGCCCGCGCCGGCTGGGTTCGTCAGGACGTCACGCACGTCGGCTTGGTCAACGGCGTCGACCTGCTGGTGTTGCCCGATGCACATGGCGTTGTCGTCGCCGACCTGGCCGCGTCCGTGTTGCCGCGCGAACAGTTGATCGCGATCCTCACGCAATATCACACTGACCTCCTGCGCGCCGCCAAAGACGCCGAGGCCATCGAGGGCTTCAGTGAACAGCTGTCGCAGTCGTACGAGCAGGTCAACCTCATCTTCCGCATGGCCAAGCTGCTGACCAGCAGCGGCGACCCGCGCCAAGTCGTGCAGACGATGTGCGAAGAACTCCGCGACACGCTGCACTACGGGTGGCTGTCAATGATGTTCGCCAAAGGCGACGCGGTGCTTCCGTCACTGCGTGACGCGGCGCTGCACAGCGGCCGCTTGCCGTGCAGCGAGGCCGAAATGGTTGACAAAGCGCTGACGCTGAATCCGACCGAGTCGGGTCGCGTCATTCTGCCAGCCCAGAATGAATTGGCCGCGCTCAGCGGCTCAGAACTGTTAGCCGAGCGGGTGATGCACGACGGCACGCCCATCGGCATTCTGGTCGCGGGCAATCGCGAGGGCGACGACCCGGACGTGACGAGCAATGAACTGCAATTAGTTGAGGCCGCCGCCGGCTTTTTCGAACTGTTCCACGAAAACGCCTTCCGTTTCGCCCAGCAGCGCCAGCAGTTCCTCGGCACGCTGCACGCGCTGTCGGCCGCCGTCGACGCGAAAGACCCGTACACGCACGGCCACTCCGCCCGCGTCGGCCTGCTGGCGTCGCAACTGGCAGAAAAGCTCAGCTTCGCCGCCGACCAGGTCGAGATGATCCGGGTCGCCGGCCTGCTGCACGACATCGGCAAGATCGGCGTGCCCGAAGCCGTGCTGCGCAAACCCGCGAAGCTGGACGATGCCGAGTTCGCCCTGATCCAGCAGCACCCGGAGATCGGCTACCACATTCTGAAGGACTTGCCTTCGCTCAGCTTCCACCTGCCGGGCGTGCTGCACCATCACGAGCGCTGGGACGGCCGCGGCTACCCGCACAAACTCGCGGGCGAGCAGATCCCGGTGATCGCCCGCATGTTGGCGTTCGCCGACACCTTCGACGCCATGAGCTCCAGCCGTTCCTACCGCCACGGCATGGAACGCTCACGCGTCTTGGCCGAAATCCGAAAGTCCGGCGGCACACAGTTCGACCCGGCCATGGTCGAGCCGTTCCTGTCGCTCGATTTCACGAAATTCGACCGAATGCTGGCCGCCTAAATGGGCTGCCGAAACCGCGTCGCCGGGTACCACTGTTTTGGACCCATGGCCGTGGTACAGCCGAACCGTCGCATAACCGCCTGCAGGCCTACATCGACGCGCTGTTCTCCCACGCATACGACCTGAAAAAGGCGGCCGAGCGCGTATCGGAGTTCAAGGACCTGTTCACAAACTTGAACTGAACGGGGCGGCGCTTTCACTTCAGCCTGCACTTCTGTTGGTACTGAAAATCCGGAATACCCTCGAACGAATCAACACATATATCGCTGATTTTACGCCGTTCGGGTGACGGTCCACAGAAAGCCGCCTACGGTTCGTCTGAGACCGCATTGATCAGAGGAGAACCGATGGAATTGCTACGATCGAAGTTTTGGACGGCGACGCTTGTCGCCTGTTTCGGGGCGTCGGCACTGGCCGCTGACCCGCTCGACAAGGCCAACACGCAGATGAAAGCCGTGCTCGACCAGCACGGGCTGCTGCAGCCCAAGCCCATCGCGTCCTTGTCGCCGGCCGAGGCGCGTCGGCAGCCGTCGGCGACGGATGCGGTGTACCAGTTGATGCAGAGCAAAGGCATAGTCGCCCCCGACCGGCTGCCGCCCGTCGGGAAAGTGGAAATGAAGGCGATCCCCGGGCCGAACAACACGCCGATCCCGGTGCGTATCTACACGCCCAAGGGCGACGGGCCGTTCCCGGTCGTCGTCTACTTCCACGGCGGCGGCTGGGTGATCGCGGACGTCGACGTGTACGACCCGTCGTGCCGGGCGCTGACGTCGCTGGCGGACGCGGTGGTGGTGTCGGTCGAATACCGCCGCGCGCCGGAACACAAGTTCCCCGCGGCCCATGAAGATTGCTACGCGGCCCTGCAATACGTGGCGAACAATGCCGCGGACTTCGGCGGCGATCCGAAGCAGGTGGCCGTCGTCGGTGAAAGCGCCGGCGGCAATCTGGCCACCGGCGTTTGCATGATGGCCGCCGAGCGCGGCGGGAAGATGCCGATCCACCAGGGGCTGATTTACCCGATCACGAACCATGCCTTCGATACGCCCAGCTACGTCGAAAACGCCGAGGCCAAGCCGCTGAACAAGGCCATGATGCAGTGGTTTTACAAGCACTACCTCAACAGCCCGGACGAGGGTAACAATGTGCTGGCCTCGCCGTTGCGGGCGACTGCCGCAGAGTTGAAACGCCTGCCGCCGGCCACGGTGGTGACGGCCGAGATCGATCCTCTGCGTAGCGAAGGGATCGAGTACGCGCGCAAGCTGAAAGAAGCCGGCGTGGACGTCGAAGCCAAAGATTACGAAGGCGTCACGCACGAGTTCTTCGGCATGGCGGCCGTCGTGGACGAGGCCAAGGCTGCCGAGGCGTTCGTCGCCGGGCGCCTCAAAGACGCATTCAAAGCGGCCAAGTAACGAACCATGAGTTCTTCGTTTAGCCGGCGGCCGCGCCTGCCGTGACCAGTTTAAAACGTAACGATCCGACTCAAGGACCTTCCATGAACGTGCGTCCCTTTATCGTCGTCCTGTCCGTCGCCGCGCTGGCCGGCGGGTGCCAGACCAATCCGCGGAGCGTCAAATCATCGGCGGGCAAAGAGATCGTGCCGTCGACCGGTGATCGCGCCGAGAAGCAGGCCGAAAGCCTGGACACCGCCCGCGGCGGCGTCGGCAAGGGCCGGCGGGACGACAAGCTGGAAAGCGTCGCCCTGTTCAACGGCCCCGAAATGCCCGTGGGCATCGCCGTCAGCAAGGGCGGCCGCACGTTCATGAGCTTCCCGCGCTGGCAGGACCCGGTGAAGAACACGCTCGTCGAACTCAAAGACGGCAAAACGGCGGCCTTCCCCGACGAAAAGACGAACAGCTTCGATGCCACCAAGCCGAGCGAATACGATCCCAGCCAGCACCTGATCAGCGTGCAGGCGATCGTGTTCGACGACCAGGACCGGTTGTGGGTGCTTGACCCCGGCAGCTTCAACTTCGCCCCGAACCTGCTCGGCGGCCCGAAGCTCTGGGCCTACGACATCAGCACCGGCCGACGCGTTAAGGCGATCACGTTCCCAACAGACGTGGCCCTGAAAATGACGGCCCTGAACGACGTGCGCTTCGACCTGACGCGCGGCCCGGAAGGGACCGCCTACATCACCGACAGCGGCAAGGGCGGCATCGTCGTTGTCGACTTGGCCACCGGCAATTCCTGGCGTCACCTCGACGGCCACCCCAGCGTGCTGCCTGCCATCGGGCTGAAACAGACGACCGAAGGCGAGCCGTTCCTGATGCGCAAAGCGAACAACGAAGTCGCAGCCCCCGATTTTCGTTCCGACGGCATCGCACTGAGCCCTGACGGCAAGACGCTGTATTACAATTCGGTCGTCAGCCGCGATATCTACGCCGTGCCAACGGACCTGCTGGCCGACCCGAAGGCGGACGGGCAGACGGTGGCGGCGGGGGTGAAAGTCGTCGCCACGAAGCCCAGCGGCAACGACGGCATCCTCTGCGACCCCGCCACAGGACGCATCTACACGACTGACTTCGAAGACAACGCGATCCGCCAAGTCGACCCGAAGACCGGCGACGTACAGGTGTTAGTTCAGGACGAACGCCTGCTTTGGCCGGACACGCTGGCGCTACGCGACGGCTACCTGTACGTCACCAGCAACCAACTCGCCCGGCAGCCGAACTACCACTTCGGAAAAGACGTGCGCAAGCCGCCGTACGGACTGTTCCGGGTGAAGATCAGCGGGTAACGCCGCCGCTTGTTTTGCAGTGACCGCTGCACCACCGCTGAGCGTTATTGCGGTCGGGTGGTGGGTTGGCGTTCGATCACAAACCCACTGGCAAGGTCGCCCGGCCGACGCAGTTTCAGCCCCGGATCTGGCGGCGGCCAAGCGGCGGCGGGCGGGTCGTGAGCCCAGACCTGTACTGGTTCGCCGGGACGATTTGTGTAAACCGTTGTGCCCCAGTCACTTTGCCAAGGCACCAGGTCGGCCTGAGGCCGAGTCCAGAAGCCGTGGTCAGGGCCCGGGCGGATGAACGGGATTTGCGTCAGCGGATTGCCGCCGCGGAGAATCACGATCAGGCCGACGCGGTAACCCACGGCCACGACTGCGGCGACCGCGGCGACGACGAGCACGGCCCGCGCGCCACGGGCCGGTTCACGCCAGCGTACGGTGGCGACGGCGAGCAGGCCGCCGCCGAGGGTCCAGGTGGTCGCCCAGATGTACCGGCGGTCGGGACTCTGCAGGAGCCAGAACAGGATTGCCGGCACGGTCGTCACGAGCAGCAGCCGAGTCGTCCGGCGGTCGGCACGCCACGCCGGCCAGATGGCGCAGGCCGCCAGCAGCATCGGCAGGACCAATTCGACGGGCCCGACGAGTGGCTGTGTGAAAAGCCAGGAGGGCAGCCAGTTCAGTCCGGCCACGCCTTCGGACGTCGCGAACGGCGGCGTCATGAGCCGCGCGTAGGCCCGCGCCGGGGTACGCGCGAGGGCATCGCTCAGCCACACCTGCATGCCGCCCTTGGCATGCTTCGTGATCGCGTCGTACAGGAACGTCAGGTGGTCCGGCGGCGCACGCCAGGCGACGGGCAGCCCCATCGCACCGCTCGGATAAAGCGGGTAGCCGCTCTGGATCACGTTGCGCGTCAGCCACGGGCCGATCAGCAACAGGCCCAAGGCACAGCCGGCCAGCACGGGGCGGCGAAGGCCGTGGACGTGTCGGACCCTAGCCATCGCGGTCAGTCCGATGGCGGCCGCGAACAGGCCCGCGCTGAGTTTGACAGTGATTGCCGCCGCCGCCAGCGTCAGGATCAGGACCAGCCGCCACGGCGTGAGCCGGTCGAGCGAACGCAGCCAGGCTGACGCCATTGTGGCAAGCACGACGCCGCATGGCAGGTCCGTGGTCGGCGTCGACACCTCGCGGCCGAGGGCGTACAGCAGCAGCGGCGCGATCAGCAGGCCATCAAAAGCGTCGGCGACTCTCGCGGAAGGTCCGGCGTCGGGCGCAGCGTCAACCGGGGCGCGAAGCGTGCGCGCCAAGCCGCGGACGACCTGCAGCGCCAGCGCCGACAGCAGCAGGCCGTTGGTAAAGTGCTCGCCCCGGCCGGCGAGCGGGCCGGTGTTCAGCAACGCGGTCAACAGCAGGCTGCTGTTATTGATCGCGTACGCCGGCGACAAATTGCTTAACCCGGGCACGGCGGGATACGCATTGGCCCAGCGGATGATCGGGAAGTGGTAAAGCCCGCTGTCACCGATATCGCACGGGCCGGTCGCGCGGTGGGCGATCCAGATGACGGCTACGGCGGCGATCAACAGACGACTGCGGACGGCGTGAACACCACGCAGCGCCGCACGCAGGTCTTCGCGTCGCCACGCCAAGCCGAACGCGCCGCCCGCGAGCAGCAGCGCCAGCAGCCAGGCGTTGACCGGGGCGAGCAGAGCCCACGCCTGCACGACCAGCAGCGTCACGGCCAGGCCCGCCCAGAAGCATTCGAGCAGGCCCAGGCGCGTAGCCGGGCCCGAATCGAAGGGGCGTCGCACGAGCAGGCCGAGCCCGACGAAGGCGGGGCCGACGCACGCCCAGACAAGAAGTACGAGGGCAGTCGCCGTCAGCAGTGCCGTCATCGGCGGCATCATACCGGCCGGCGGCGATGGGTCACCCCGTCCAGCCGTGCCACAGTCACACGGTTAGGCGTAATGCGTTGCCATTCGACTTTTCGATCCGGTTGGCTTGCTAATGCTCGTTTCTGGAACATACTTTGACGTTCGAAACTGTGGCGGTTTCAGTCGCTTCGTCGATAGGGAAGGCTAAGAGTATGTCCGTATTGCGCAGAATCTTGAGCAGTTCGGCCATCAACCACCTGGTGCGGAACACCGCACGTGTGGTCCTTCCGAAAGACCGTCAGGACACCTTCGACAGGCGATTGCCGTTAATCGACAATTTCGACGTCCGTCTTCCCAACGGGCGAATTCTTCACTGGTCGCCACAGGGCGACATTGTGAGCAAATGGATCAAGTACGACGGCTGGAACGGGTACGAACCGACGTCCACGCAACTGTTTTATACACTGGCCCAGCATTCCCGGGTTGTGTTCGATGTCGGAGCGTACCTCGGTTACTTCGCATTATTAGGAGCGGCCGCACGCGAGGGAAATCAGGCGTTCGCCTTCGAAGCCGTTCCGAAATTGGCCGAGTGCTGCCGAAAAATTGCGGCAATGAACCCGGACCTGCGGGTGGAAGTTATTTCAGCCGCGGTCTGCCGGACCACCGGGACGATTGACCTGTATTTGGGGGACGGAGATGCGTTTAAGGCCTCGGACACGAGTACGTCGGCTACGTTCCGGCCCAACCGCAAAGCGACCAAGGTGGACGCGATCGGCTTGGACGAGTTTATCCAACGCCGTGGCATACCACGCGTGGACCTGATGAAAATCGACACCGAAACGACTGAGCCCGAAGTACTGGCCGGCATGCGTGCGTGCATCGCGCGATGGAAACCGACCATACTCATCGAGGTCTTAAACGTTGCTCCGGTCGATCAACTGCAAAGCTTCCTCGACGAGAACGACTACGCTTGCGCGTGGGTTACGCCTGACGGCCTGTTGCACCGTGACCGGCTTGAGGCTGATCCGACGTGCAAGTACCCCAACTACTTATTCTACGCGAGAGACGGGTCCACCGAAGTCGCCGCTGCGGCTAAAGCGATGGTCCGGTTTGATCAGCTCTCTACGTGAGGGCGTACACTGAACGACAAAAAGCCCCGGCTCAAAACGGCCGGGGCTTTTTGCGTTCATTCCTTAGCGCCGTGCCGCGGTCATACGGCCAGGTGTAATGCGTCGCCGTTCTTGGCAATCGGCAGGAACGGTTCCGCCGACGTGATTTCCTCGAACGCCAGTGTTACCACGTCCGTGGGGCAGACGTCGACGCATTCGCCGTCGGTGTTGCAGTGGTTGATGTTGCGCAAATCGATCACGGCCTTGCCGTCGGCCATTTTCAGGACGCCTTGCGAGCAGTGGGCGACGCAGATTTCGCAGCCGATGCAGTCGCGCACGTCGATGCCGAGCGTGACCTTGCGGGCCGGCTCGCCGGCGACGGGCGACGGCTGCGTGAAGGTGCCGACGTTGCTGGTCGACTCGCGGCTGCTGAGGATCTCGAAGCCCGCTTCGTAGCGGTCGAACGTGCCCTGGCTCTTGATGTCGACCGTGCCGCGGCGACGCAAACGGAACACGCTCTGGTTGCACGAATCGCAGCGCTGCAGCGATTCCAGTTTCTCCAGATATTTAATGGCCGTCGAGACGACCGTGGCGTGGCTCCACGTCAGCGGGCTGACGCTGATCGGCTCGTTCGTGTACGGATTCACCTGCTCGGCCAGGATGCCGCTTTCCAGCGCGTGGTTGGCGGTCCAGTCGAAGATTGGCAGGGCCTTCTTCAGCTCGGCCGTGTCTTTGGCGCGGGTGATGTAGTAATCCGCCAGCCAGAGCGTGCAGATGAACCACGGATTGCCGGGCACCTTTTCGATGTCGTTGCTGATGCGGTGGTAGTAATCGTTCTCGTAACGGGCGACGCCGCCGACGTCGGTCTTGACCCAGAGGCGGTCTTCGATCTGCTGCATCGTCGCGGCGACGCGCGGGTCGTCGGCTTCGAACAGGTGGAACTTGAAGACGGCGTAGATGCTGGCGTCGAGGACTTCATCGACGTCGTAGACGTCGCCGTGCTCGGCGTCGTACTGCAGCGGCACGTCTTCGTGGTAGCTGCTGTCTTCCGGCGGCGTGGGGATGTCCTTGGGCACGAGGCGACGCACGAACCGGCCGAGCTTTTCGCTCCACAGGTACTTGGCGGCGCCGGCTTTGATCTCCTCGGCGGCCTTGTTGTATTTCTCGGCGCGTTCGCGGTCGCCGAAGCAGACGGCGAAGTTGCGGGCGGCTTTCAGGCCGCCGTAGACGCTGGCGACGGTGAAGGCGTGAACGCCCCAGCGCTCTTCCCACAAGTCATAGCTGGGCAGCGGCAGACCGGTCTGCGGGTTGCGGTACTCGCACATGAAGTCGGCGGCTTTTTGAACGATGTCGACCCAGAGCGGGCGAATGAACTCGATGTCGCGGTAGCGGAAGTAGTGCCGCCACAAGGCCCAGACGACGAGGGCCGTTTCGTCTTCCTGAATCGGCAGGCTTTGCTTGCCTTTCATCACCCACGGGTGCCAGCTGGAAGCAGGCGAGCCGTCGGGGTTGTACTTGTGATAAAAGTAGCCGTCTTCGGTGATGACGCGTTGGCAGAAGCTGTAGAAGCTCTTGGCCACGTCGCTGAAGCCGGCCAAGTCAAGACTGTCGGCGACGAGCGCGCCGTCGCGCGGCCACATGTACGAATACGTGTCGCGGTTGAAGTGCAGGTAATCGCTGTCGTTGGCGGCGATGATCGCGCCGTCGTTGTCGATTTGCGTGCGGACCACCAGCAGGCTGCGCTTGAACAAGTCGACGTACTTCGCGGGCAGGTTGCCGAAGTTGATGTTCGTGCCGCCGACCCACAGACGCCAGTAGGCGGTGGTACGGTCGATAACGCCTTGGGGCGTCTGCTTCATCAGCCATTTGTGGAGGGCAATGAGTTCTTCGCGGCTTTCGGCGCAGATCATCACCATGTACGCCGTGGCCTCGGCGTTGGCAGCGGCGTGGACGTGCAGGCTGGCGGTACTGTCGACCGCGCCCTGGGCGATGGCGTTGCCGCCAAGGTTGCCGTCTTCGGCGTCGCGCCAAGTGCCCTCGGCCCCGTGGAAACCGCTGGTGCCGCAGGCGTATTCGTCGACACGCTGTTCGGAGCCGTCGAAGAAGGTCGTCAGGATGTACCGCTTCCCGCGGTAGTGGACCATTGAGCGGAGTTCGGGATCGTAATAAGCGGTGTCGCCGATCTTCGTGCCCCACATGTTGAAGTCCTGCTGGTGGAACAGGCGCATCACGCGAGCTTCGTTGTGCAGGTTCTTCAGCTTGATCTTGCGGACGTAGACGGGGCGGTGGAAGTCGACGACGTCGTTGCAGTACATCGCCACTTTGAGCGGCTTATGGTCGAGGCTGACGCTGGTGGTCAGGGTGTCGCGCAGGTAGCGCTGGTGGATGGTCCACTGGCTGTCCGAGGTCCAGGCCAGTTGCCCGTGCTCGTGGCCGGGGACTTGGGTGAACAGGCCGAAGCGGCAGGGGCCGTTGCCGGCGTGGTTTTCCTGGCCGACGTGGGGGAAATAGACGTCGCGGATCTGGTACCGCTGGTCGAAAGTGAAGAGCAACCGGCCGTTACCAATGGGAATGTCACGCGGCATATCGAAAAGTCCTCGGACGAATGCAAACAACGGCACCGCAGGCAAACCGGTGCCGTCTCAACCTAATGTCGGCGGTTTTGGCCGTACAATCCACACGGGCGGCACAAATGCGGCAAAACCCGCCGTCTGCCAAAACCGCCCATCTTTCTAGCAATCCTTAGGCCAAAAAGGCTCTGGAGATAATTTGCTGCGTTGAAAACTGTCTTAAAGTCGAATTAATCCCAACACGTGACGCGGAATGTGGTATTGGTTACAGTAATCGCATCTGCCCCGGCCATCCCGCTTCTCGGAGCGGTGTGACAAATTAACCGGGGTCGGATGAGCGGTGGAATGGTCACGTCAATGGCTGGATGGCGTTCGTTTCGGCGGATATGACCACGCGATGATTCCGGGACAGACTGCCCACAAAGCAGTCCGCGGCCAAATCCCCGGGTTGAGGTAGGAGGAGATGAAGATGACTCATGCAATGAAGCGGATGGTAGTGGGTGTTCTTGGCGTTTTCGTGCTCGCTCAGGGGGCGGTCGCGGCACCGATCTTCTGGTCGAACCCGTCCGGGTCGACCAGTAAAATCACCTACAGCGGCGGCCAATCCGACAAAGGCCTGTACGGCGACCCGACGCTCGTCGGCGGGACGTTCCAGTTCCTCGCGCCGAGCAACTTTAACGCCGAATCGTCTAACGGTGTGGCCGATACGACCAGCGACCGCTTGTCGTTCAAAGTCACCACCACCACCGGCGACCTCGACAAGATCAACGTCCAAGAATACGGCGACTGGTCTATTCTCAACACTGGCATCGTCAAAGCCACCGGCGGCCTGTTCATCACCCGGCTCGATAGCGGCCACTTCGGCGTGCTCTACCAGCAGACGCCGGTCGTGAAGTACACGAACATGGAAACCGGCCAGGTCCTCACCTCGCCGAGCCGGCCCTCGGGCGACGGTTCGGGCCTGTGGCGCGCCGACTACTCGATTGACCTGCCGGACGGCACGCGCACCGTGCAGGTCGTGCTGAACAACATCCTGCAGGCCAGCAGCGGCAGCAACAGCACCTCGTTCATCGAGAAGAAGGCGATCAGCATCACCGCCGTCACCGCCACCGGGCCGACCGTGCCCGAGCCGGCCTCGCTCGGCCTGATTGCCCTCGGCGGCACCGTCCTGCTCCGCCGCCGCCGGACCGCCTGAGTTCGATTCATCTCGTACATAAATAACCGACGCCGGCCGGGCAGCCATGCTGCCCGGCCGGCGTCGTTTGGTCCTCACTTCCGATGCATCTGAGGCAAAGGCTGGAGATCTCAAGGCGAGTTCCGGCACACCGTAGCGCGTCGGGACGTGTGTTCATCTCGTTGACGTAGCCGCTTAAGCGGCCACGCCAAATGCCGCGTCACCTCGCATCCGCTACGACGAAAGTGAAGTCGCTTTAGACTTTCAGTTCCACTTCTCGATTGAGTGCCGCCGCGTACCGCTGCCGCACCGGGTCGGCCACCTCGGTGATGAACCGCACCGTCTGCTCCGCGGCCCGGCCGGTGAAGCGGCGGGCGTCCAGCACGTCTTCCAGATCGACGCCATTGAACGCCGCGTCCTGCTTCAGCCGGTCGATCAGGTCATTGGTCCGGCCGTGCTGTTTCACCTCGGCGGCGGCGGCCTGGCTGTGGACGCGAATGCGTTCGTGCAGATCCTGACGGTCGCCCCCTTGCCGCACGGCCGCCATTAGGATTTCTTCTGTCGCCATGAACGGCAGTTCGTCGGCGACGAAGCGCGCGATCACATTCGGGTACACCACCATGCCGCGCGCGACGTTGATGACGATGCTCAGTGCCCCGTCGATGGCCAGGAACGGCTCGGGGATGCTCAGACGCTTGTTGGCCGAATCGTCAAGCGTGCGCTCGAACCACTGCTCGGCTGCTGTCTGCAGCGGGCTGTTCGCCAGGCTGATGACGAACCGGCAAAGGCCGGTCGCGCGTTCGCAACGCATCGGGTTGCGTTTGTACGCCATCGCCGACGAGCCGACCTGTTCGGCCTCGAACGGTTCTTCCAGCTGCTTCAGGCCCGCCAGCAGTCGCACGTCGTTGCAGAACCGGTGCACGCTCGCCGCAATGCCGGCCAGGGCGTTCGTGATCTGCGCGTCGATCTTCCGCGGATAGGTCTGGCCGGTGACGACGAACGACGATTCGAAGCCGAACGCGGCGGTGACGGCTTCGTCTAGTCGGTCGCACTTGGTGGTGTCGCCTTCGAACAGGGCGACGAACGACGCCTGCGTGCCGGTGGTGCCTTTAACGCCGCGGAACTTCAGCGTGGCGATGCGGTGTTCCAGTTCGTCCAAATCAATCGCCAGGTCCTGCGCCCAGAGCGTGGCCCGCTTGCCGACCGTGGTCAGCTGGGCCGGCTGGAAATGCGTGTAGCCGAGGGTCGGCAGGTCTTTGTAACGCTCGGCGAAGGTCGAGAGCGCGTCGATCGCCGCCGCCAGCTTGCCGGCCAGCAGCCGCATCGCGTCGCGCATGATGATCAGGTCGGCGTTGTCGACCACGTATTGGCTGGTCGCGCCCAGATGGATCACGCCCTTGGCGGCCGGGGCGGCCTCTTCGAACGTGTGCACGTGCGCCATCACGTCGTGCCGCAGGCGTTTTTCCCAGTTCGCGGCAGAGTCGAAATCGATGTCGTCGAGCGCCGCCTCCATCTGCGCCAGGGCCGCCGGCGTGATGCGTTCTACGCCCAATTCCCGCTCCGCCCGCGCCAGCTCCACCCACAGCCGCCGCCACAACCCAAACTTGTACCGCGGCGAAAACAGCCGGAGCATCTCACGGCTGGCGTTGCGGGTGGCGAGGGGAGATTCGTAGGTGTCGTAGCGGTCCAAAGTGCG
>DASVSC010000188.1:0-6130 GCA_036388295.1 Tepidisphaeraceae bacterium
TCGCGGCGCGGCTGACGTAGTAACCGCCGACGGCGACGCCACAGCAGAGGCATTCGTCCAGCTTCAGGCCCAACGCTAGCGCGAACGCGTAGCCGCTGTTGAAGTGGTCGCCGGCGCCGGTGGTGACCTTAGGCCGCTGCACGAACGGGCCTTGGATGGCGTCGACGTCATGCGCCGTCACGGCGGCCGCGCCGTGGCGGTCATGGACGACGATCGCGCTCAGGCCGAGCCGGTCGCGCACCGCGGCGGCCCGTGCGCGGTTGGCTGGGAAGTCGCCCAGGTTCAGCAGCGTCGCGACGCGGCGGGCTTCGTTGGCGTTCAGCCCCAGCACCACGTCGCAATACGGCTGGAACGCCGTCAGCAGGTTCAGGGCGTCGGTCAGATCCGCGTCCGTCCGCTTGGCCGGGTCGGCCAGGTCGATAAACAAATGCCGGCGGCGGTCGTTCGACAGCGTCGGCATCACGTCGACCAATACCTTCCGCCAGATGTCACTCAGGTGCGGCAGCATCGTCCAGTTTGCCATGCTGATCAGGTCGGCGGCGTCGAACGCCTGACGCAATGCGTCCAGGCCCAGCCGGCCGATCAGGTTGTCCCAGGTTACGTCGGCAAGGGATTCGTTTTTGTTCAGCATCAACTTGCCGTCGTCGAACTCCAAGGCGTCGGTGACGCCGGGGTTGGCGATGCTGTGAAGCGTGGCGACACGGCCGAAATTGTCGAAGATCGGGTGAATGGTCGGATAACCGAGGCTGCCGACGTAGGTGACGCTTAGGCCGAGTACGGCCATGGCGTTGGCGAAGATCGTGCCGTTGCCGCCGAGCTTTTGCTGCTTGAGGACCAGTTCCAGGTTCGACGAATGCCCGGCCGCGGCGCTGATGCGTCGGCCGAGGGCGTCGAGCGTGCGGACGGGTTCGAAGTGATCGGCGCTGAGCCGCCGGTCGACGGCCTGCATCAGGTTGTCAACGAACCCGTCGAACCCGAGCACCGCCTTGATGCCCGCGGGCCGTCTGTCGCGCAAGGCGGCGGCGGTGCGGCGGCAGACGTCTTGGCGCGAAGCGTCGGGCATGACGAGAACTGTAAGTCTATGCGATGCTTGTGGCCAGGCAGGGTCCGACGGGCCGACAACGCGTTGACGCCGCGGCGCGAGCCGTGAATTCCGATACGTGCGAGAGCCGTCGATGTCGGCCCCGCGAGGCGTGTGCCGCGCCTGCGATTATTCCGCCGGCTGCGTGCTGGGCGGCATCGGGGGAACGGCGGTGTAGCTGGGAGGCAGCTTCACGCCGCCGCTGTCGACGCCGTTCCATTGCTCGTACAGGGTGTACGGCATGGTCACGAGGTTGACGAAGAAGGTGCCGGTGTCGGCCAGCGCGAAGGCCGGCGGCGGCAGGTCGCGGCGCGGGGCGTAGCCGAAGCCGGTGGTGCTGTGACGCGTGTCGCCGGTTTCGTAGTAGGCCGTGACCGGTTCCCACTGGCGCTGCTGCATGGCCTGGTCGATGACCATCGGCCCGAGGTCGACCGGCTGGCGCTCGACGTACGTCTGGCGCTGGCAGCCGGCGAGCAGGGACAGCGACACGGCGACGATGGCGAACAGGTTTTTCATTTCAGGCATAGGGACGCTCCTTCGGTTTCACACTCTATCGGCCGATCACGGGTTCCAGAAGCGGTTCCATTCGCCTTTGAGCGAGTCGTCCTTCGGTTTCATGGCCGGCTCGGGCGTAGTGCCGTGCTGAACCGATTGGCCGGGTGACGGGTTCGGGCTGTACGAGAACGGGTCTTTCAGGGCCGCGTCCTGACGCTGCCGCATGGATGGGGTGTCCGACGTATCGGCGCAGCCCGCGAGGGCGACGCACGCGACGATCATCACCAAAGCCAAACTCAATTTCATGCGGCACCTGCCCGCTTGCAAAGACGTTACGGACGCACATCCGTTTCCGCCGGATTGTACCGCGAAAACGGGAACGGCGTGCAGAGCAGACGGATGAACGCAGAAGTGCAGAGATAAGAAGCCGACGCCAATACCCAAAGGGCCGGCCTGTTTTCCTGCTTCCTTATTCTCTGCTTCTCTGCGCCTCTAGGTTCATCTCTCTTCTCGGCATCTTGACGTCCTGGCGTTCAATTATCGCTTCACCCCGTCGGCCTGGTATTCGATCGAATAATTCGGCGCTTCTTTGGTGATGGTGATGTCGTGCGGATGGCTTTCGGCCATGCTGGCGGCGCTGACGCGGCAGAACTTGGCGTCTTTTCGCAGGCGGTCGATGCTGGGCGTCCCGCAGTAGCCCATGCCGGCCCGTACGCCGCCGACGAGCTGGTAGACGAAATCGCCCAATGGCCCGCGGTACGGCACGCGGCCTTCGACGCCCTCGGGCACCAGCTTGCTCGTCGACGTCACTTCGCCTTGCCCGTAGCGGTCTTTGCTGCCATGGACCATCGCCCCGAGGCTGCCCATGCCGCGATAACTTTTGTAACGACGGCCGGCGTGGATGATCGTTTCTCCCGGCGATTCATCAAGGCCAGCGAACAGGCTGCCCATCATGCAGCAACTGGCGCCGGCGGCGAGGGCTTTGGTGATGTCGCCGCTGTGGCGGATGCCGCCGTCGGCGATGACCGGCACGCCGGCGTCATCGGCGACGCTGACGGCGTTCATAATGGCCGAAATCTGCGGCACGCCCACGCCGCTGACGATGCGCGTGGTGCAGATCGCCCCCGGCCCGATGCCCACTTTCACGCCGTCCACGCCGGCGGCGATCAAATCCCGCGCGCCCTCGGCCGTCGCCACGTTGCCGGCAATGACCTGGATGTCGTACTGCTTTTTGATGGCCTTAACCGTCTCAATGACGTTGCGGCTATGGCCGTGCGCGGTGTCGACGACGATGACGTCGACCTCGGCGTTAATCAGGGCTTCGATGCGGGCGAAGTCGTTCACGCCCGTCGCCGCCCCGACGCGCAGCCGGCCGCGCTTGTCTTTGCAGCTTTGCGGGAACTGGTGCATTTTGTCGACGTCGCGCATCGTGATCAGGCCCGCCAGCGCGCCGCCGGAATCGACGAGCAGCAGCTTCTCGACCTTGCTGCGATAGAGAATGCGCTCTGCGTCTTCCAGGCTGGTGGTGTCGGGGGCGGTGATGACTTCCTTGGTCATGACGCCGGCGACCGGCAGGCTGTCGTCTTCCTGGAACTTCAGGTCGCGCCGCGTGAGGATGCCGACGAGTTTGCTCGGCTTGCCGTTCGCCCGGGCGCGGGCGCCGATCTGGACGTTATCGCCGTCGACGATGGGGATGCCGTTGACGTTGTACTCGCGCATCACGCGCCTCGCGTCACCGATGGTGGCGTTGGGGGTGAGGACGATCGGGTCGACGATCACGCCGTTCTCGCTGCGTTTGACCTTTTCCACTTCACGCGCCTGCGCCGCGATCGGCAGGTTCTTGTGCACGATGCCGATGCCCCCTTCCTGCGCCAGCGCGATGGCCAGGGCGTGTTCGGTGACGGTGTCCATGGGGGCCGAGATGAGCGGGATGTTGATGTCGATGCCGCGCGTGAGGCGTGTGCGCACGTCGGCGGTGCTGGGGACGAAGTCGGAATACTGCGGGATGAGGAGAACGTCATCGAACGTGATGAAGTCGTCGACGATTTTTGCGGAGGGACCCATGTGTCATAGATAAGGGCGCGTCGGGACAGCGTCAAGCGACGGCAACTCGCGGCACGTCATTGGCCATCGATTGGCAGTGTCAATGACTCGAGCAAGACAATGAGGGTCGGCACATGAACGGTGGCAACGGTCCAGATCAAACGTCGTCGATTTCGCCGTATTCATGGACGAGCCGATGCCGCTGCGTGATCATCGGTCGCCAGGGAATCTGCGGGTGAGTGGCCTTGAATCCATCTGAGATGCCACGTGCCGCCTCGCCGATGATTTCGATCTGGCGCTCGACCGCGGAGCGGAAAAATAAATCAGTCTCGTATTCTTCCCAGGTCCGACCGGCGACGAACGATACGACGGCCCGCGCCGCGGCAAGCATGTCGAATAGCCAAGCGGCATCACGCCCGGGCGAGTCCGAATCACGCGGCATACAACACCTGATAACTGGACATAATGCTCTGGCGGCGGAGCGGATTGCGAATGCGGTTTTTCTCGATTACGTCTACCGGACGGCCAAAGATTGCCTGCAGGGCGTCCTCGATTTGCGGCATGTTTTCGAAGGTGAAGCCGTAGCCGGGCTGAAAGGCCAGCATAACGTCCACGTCGCTATCAGGACGGAAATCGTCACGAAGAATCGAACCGAACAGCGACACTTCGGCAACCCCGAAGGTTCGACAGAAATCTGCTAAAGCGGTCTCGGACATTGGAAGGCGAGCGTTGGCAACCATGATCAACTCCGTTTTGCCGATTCGTGTCACAATTAGCCGCTAGCCGCTTAGCCCTGCTTGCTGATCTGCTGGGTCAGAATCCGGGCGATGGCTTCGCACATTTCCGTGCGGTGGATGCCGCCCAGCGCCAGGGCCAGTTGGGTTTCCATCAGGCCGTACGGGATGCCGGTGTCGAGGCGTTGGCCTTTGACGTCGACCAGCCAGTATTTATCCGTCTGCGTGCGCAAATGTTCCTGGGCCGTGGTGAGCTGTATTTCGTTTTTCTCGCGAATGTCATTTTTGATCAGGTATTCGAGGCTGTCGAAGATGCCGGGGCCGAAGACGTGGATGCCGAAGTGGCCCATGTAATTACCCGCGGGCAGGCCGCCGGTGACGAGGTGCTCGCGGGCGTATTCGGGCGTCGGCTTTTCGACGATGGCGTCGGCTTTATAGATGCCCTTGGACGGGTCGATCGGCGTCCCCTTGATGACGCCGAACAGGTGCAGCAAGCGTTCCACCGTCGGCTGCACACCCGTGACGACGTCGAGCATGTATTGCTCGTACACCTTGATCAGTTGGCGGCTGCAGCGGTCTTTGATGTCGCTGATGTAAATGTGGTCGCCGAGCATCAGCAGCACCGGCTCGCCGTTGGCGAACTTCTTCGCCTGGTAGACGGCGTGGCCGAAGCCTTCGGGGGTTTCCTGCACGGCAAAGTGCAAACGCTCGCCGAAGTTGCCGAGCTTTTCGCTTTCCAGGATCGCCCAGTCTTTGCCGCGGTAGACGCGACGCTCGGCGTCGTTCATGCGGCGGAAATAGTCGCGGTAGAAATGCTCCTGCCCCGGCGGCGTGACGATGCAGATTTCTTCGATGCCCGATTCGATCGCTTCTTCGCCGATGATCTGGATCACCGGCTTGCTCACGCCGTCGCGGTCGACCAGCGGGAACATTTCTTTCTTCACCGCCTGCGACGCCGGGTACTGACGGGTGCCGCGACCGGCGGCGGTGATAACGGCTTTGCGAACTTTGGCCATACGAAATGCTCCTGAAAATCGACCCGGGCGCAGCTTAATTGTCCACAGGCCGAACACAAGCCGCTGGTCCCGGTCGGCCTTCAAATTGGGTTGACGCTTGTGCCGAAAATCCTGATGCCCGCCCGGGCACTTCCCGTCGCCGGGTCCGTTGCAAGGCCTACCATTACCCGGCACGCAATGTCGCGTCCCTAAAGGAAGGAACACAGATGGATACGTTGACCGAACTGCTCGAAGAGGAATTGAAGGACATTTACAGCGCCGAAACCCAGCTGACCAAGTTCATGCCGCGCCTGGTGAAGAAGATCAGCTCGCCGACCCTGAAAGAGGCCTTCGAGGTTCACATCGAAGAGACGCTCAACCAGATCGAACGCCTGAACCAGGTGGCCGGCCTGCTGGAGATCAAACTCACCGGCAAGGTGTGCGCCGCCATGAAGGGCCTGATCGAAGAAGGCAAGGAACTGCTGACCGAAAAGGGTGACCCGAGCGTCCTCGACGCCGCCCTGATCGGCGCGGCCCAACGCATCGAACATTACGAAATCGCCGCCTACGGCACCGTCGCCACCATTGCCAAACAACTGGGGCTGAAGGAAGTGTCTACCATCCTCGGCCAGACGCTTGCCGAGGAAAAGAAGACCGACGTGCTGCTGAGCAAGATCAGCGTCAGCGAAGTGCTGAAAAACGCGCCGGCGGAAGAGGAAGAAGAAGAATAATCGCGCATACGGATTTGTTAGACGACCGAAGCGGCCGCGACAGTTGTCGCG
>DASVSC010000189.1:0-7960 GCA_036388295.1 Tepidisphaeraceae bacterium
CAGAGCACCAGCGGCGGGGCGACGCAGACGCAGTCGGCCTCGGGCGAGCTGTCGAAGATGGCCGCGCAGCTGCAGACGCTGGTGTCACGCTTCAAGTACAGCGACGACGGCCAAACCCCGGCGTCGATCAAGCTCAACCCGACCAGCAACCGCGCGAAAGCGGCTTAAATCGGCCCGAAAGAGTGCCTTAAGCCAGTCCTGGTTTTCAATATCCCGCACTAAGGGAACGGATGAAAGCCGTGAGCCGGGCTGCCGTATCTTGAGGTTGTGGAGATCTTGCAAGCCGATCGCGAAGCGAGCGCACAACACGTGACGCAACTCAGGGACCGCGCCGCCGCGCTGCTGGCGTCGGCCGGTGCAGCGCAGCGCGAACGCGGGCGGGAATTACTCATCGCAGCGACCGAAGCCTTGGCAGCACACGTCGACCTTCACGTAGGTCATCGTTTTTGAATCGACAGCGCCAAAGAATGTAGCGTATTCGGCCGTTACGCAGTGGGTGCAGGAAGATGACGACGCAGCGTCTGTCTGGCGTCCGTACTGCTGGCGTCGCTGTTCTGTCGGACGCCGATCGTGAAGGCTATTTCAGGTAATCAAGGCTGATATCCCATCTCCGGAGGTCACAATCGTTAGCCGAAGCGGACCTGAACCGGAGAATGCGTCATGCAACGTCCCGACGAACTTGAAGTCACTCGGCGTGAGCTGTTGGTGGCCGGTACCGCAACCGTCGCCGCGACAATAGTGCCGACGCTCGGCAGGGCGGACGTTCCTGCAACGCAGCCCGCACCTGCCACGGCTCCGTCCACAGAGTCAAAGGTCGCGTTCACCGTTAATGGCAAGTCGTATCAGCTTGAGGTCGACACGCGGACCACACTGCTCGACGCACTTCGCGAACACTTGCATCTGACCGGCAGCAAAAAAGGCTGCGATCATGGCCAGTGCGGTGCGTGCACGGTGATCGTCGGCGGCCGTCGTGTGCTGTCGTGCCTTTCGCTCGCGTTGATGCACGAGGGCGACAGCATCACCACCATCGAAGGCCTCGGCACGCCCCAGAACCTGCACCCCATGCAGGCCGCCTTCATTAAGCACGACGGCTTCCAGTGCGGCTATTGCACGCCCGGCCAAATCTGCTCGGCGGTGGCGATGCTCGATGAAGTGAAATCCGGCATTCCGAGCCATGCGACGGTCGACCTCACCGTGAGTCCAAAATTGACGGATACCGAACTTCGTGAGCGGATGAGCGGCAATATCTGTCGCTGCGGCGCGTACTCCAACATCGTCGAAGCGATCACCGAAGTGGCCGGGAGGGGCAAATGAAGCCGTTCACCTTCGAACGCGTACGAACGCCCGCCGAAGCCGCGGCCGCCGCCGCCCGTAACCCGGGTTCGAAATTCATCGCGGGCGGAACGAATCTGCTCGATTTGATGAAGCTCGAAATCGAGGCGCCCACACACGTGATCGACGTCAGCCGGCTGACGCTGGACAAGATCGAATCGACGCCCGACGGCGGGCTGCGCATCGGCGCGCTGGTGCGCAACACGGAGCTTGCCGCCGACGAGCGCGTCCGGCGCGATTACGGCGTGCTCTCCCGCGCCCTCGTCGCCGGTGCCACCGGCCAGCTGCGCAACATGGCCACCACCGCGGGCAACCTGCTGCAGCGCACCCGGTGTCCGTACTTTTACGACACCAATATGCCCTGCAACAAACGCAACCCCGGCAGCGGCTGTAGCGCGATCGGCGGTTTCACGCGGCCACTGGCGGTGATCGGCGCGAGCGACTCGTGCATCGCGACGCACCCGAGTGACATGGCCGTTGCGATGCGTGTGCTCGACGCGACCGTCGACACGGTGCGGCCTGACGGCTCGACGCGCGCCATTCCCATCGCAGACTTTCACCGCCTGCCGGGCGACCAGCCGCATCTCGACACGGTTCTAACGCACGGCGAACTCATCACGGCCGTCACGCTGCCCAAGCCGATCGGCGGCGCGCACTTTTATCACAAGGTGCGCGACCGGGCGTCGTACGCCTTCGCGCTGATTTCCGTTGCCGCAGTCGTGCAGCGCGACGGCACGGGCCGCGTCGCGCTCGGCGGCGTGGCGCACAAGCCGTGGCGGATAGAAGCGGCCGAGGCGGAGATGCCGCGCGGGGCGAAGGCCGTTACGGCCATCCTGCTCGCCGGCGCTAAACCCACCGAAGACAACGCGTTCAAGCTGAAGTTGGTCGAACGCACGCTAGCCGCGGTACTGGCGGACGCGAAGGGAGCCCCGCAATGAAGTTCGACAAGCCCGCTACCATCAATCCGATCGACCGCCTCACCGTCGTCGGCAAAGGCATCGACCGAATCGACGGCCCACTCAAAACCACCGGCACCGCGCCTTACGCCTACGAACGTCACGACGTCGTTCCCAATCAGGCCTATGGCTACGTTCTTGGCAGCGCGATCGCGAAGGGGCGAATCCGCTCATTCGACCTGAAAGCCGCCAAGGCCGCGCCGGGCGTGATTGCCGTCGTGACGTGGGAAAACGCGGGGAACCTCGTTAAGGCCAAGAGCAAACGCAGCATCGCGAAGCTGCTGGCCGGGCCGGTGATCGAACACTACCACCAGAGTATCGCGCTCGTCGTCGCGGACACCTTTGAACAGGCCCGCCACGCCGCCAATCTGATCCGCGTCGAATACGCCCCCGAGCAAGGCCGTTTCGACCTCGCCGCCGAAATCAAAAACGCACGGCCAACCGGCGGCGACAGCGGCGAAGGCAGCACCGCGCCGCCGGTCCATCGCGTCGGCGATTTCGATAAGGCCTTCGCGAGCGCCCCGGTCACCCTCGACCAGAACTACTCAACGCCCGATGAAACGCACGCCATGATGGAGCCGCACGCCACCATCGCCGCCTGGCGGGGTGACGCGCTCACCGTTTGGACCAGCACCCAAATGGTCGACTGGACGACAACGGACTTGGCCGACACGCTGCAGATCCCGAAAGAGAAGCTGCGCGTGATCTCGCCTTACATCGGCGGCGGCTTTGGCTCGAAGCTGCGTATCCGCAGCGACGTGCTGCTGGCGGCGGTCGGTGCGCGGGCGGCGGGCAGGCCGGTGAAAGTCACGCTCCAGCGGCCGCTGATCATGAATAACACCGGGCATCGTGCGGCTACGGTGCAGCGCATCCGCATCGGCTGCGAACGCGACGGCAAAATCACCGCCATCGCCCACGACGGCTGGTCCGGCACGCTGCCCGGCGGCCGGCCCGAAACGTGTACCGAGCAGACGCGCCTGCTCTACGCCGGGCCGAACCGCCTGATCACCTTGCACACGGCCGCGCTGGATCTGCCCGAGGGCGACTCAATGCGCGCCCCCGGCGAAGCGTCAGGCATGATGGCCTTGGAAATTGCGATGGACGAGATGGCTGAAAAGCTCAGCATGGATCCGGTCCTCTTCCGCGTCGCCAACGACACGCAAGTCGATCCCGAAAAACCCGAACGGCCATTCTCGCAGCGACACCTCAACGAATGCCTGCAAACCGGGGCCGAGCGATTCGGCTGGAACAAACGCAACGCCAAGCCGGGTCAGGTTCGCGACGGCGGCTGGCTGCTCGGCATGGGCGTCGCCAGTGCGTTCCGCAATAACCTGCTCACCAAATCCGCCGCCCGTGTGC
Organism: Tepidisphaeraceae bacterium; assembly: GCA_036388295.1. Taxonomy (GTDB): domain Bacteria; phylum Planctomycetota; class Phycisphaerae; order Tepidisphaerales; family Tepidisphaeraceae; genus RYN-431. The sequence continues at coordinate 3,648 of DASVSC010000189.1, forward strand.
GCCTCAACAAGCGCGGCCTCGTCACCGTCGAAACCGACATGACCGACATCGGCACCGGCAGCTACACCATCATCGCCCAAACCGCCGCCGAGATGATGGGCGTGCCGCTCGACCACGTGCTGGTGCAGCTCGGCGACTCCACCTTCCCCGTCTCGGCCGGTTCCGGCGGGCAGTGGGGCGGTAACAACTCCACCGCCGGCGTCTACGCCGCGTGCATGAAGCTCCGTGAAGCCGTCGCGGCAAAGCTGGGATTCGACGCCGCAGACGCAGTATTCGAAGGCGGCCACGTTCGCTCCGGCGACCGCAGTGTTCCCATCGCCCAAGCCGCCGGTGACAGCGGGCTGGTGGCCGAAGACGTCATCGAATACGACCCCGATTTCTCCAAGCAACAGCAGCAAAGCACCTTCGGCGCGCACTTCGTAGAGGTCGCGGTGCACGCCGCTACGGGTGAAGTTCGCGTCCGCCGCATGCTCGCCGTCTGCTCCGCCGGCCGCATTCTCAATCCCAAGGCCGCGCGTAGCCAAGTGATCGGCGCAATGACCATGGGCGTGGGCGCGGCGCTGATGGAGGACGCCGTCGTCGACAAACGAGTCGGCTTCTTCGTCAACCACGACCTGGCGAATTACGAGGTGCCGGTCCACGCCGATATCCCGCACCAGGACGTGATCTTCCTCGACAACCCGGAACCCCGTTCGTCGCCGATGAAAGCCATGGGCATCGCAGAGTTAGGCATCTGCGGCGTCGCCGCCGCCGTCGCAAACGCGACCTACAACGCGACGGGCGTTCGAGTACGAGATTACCCCATCACGGTCGACAAGCTCATCGAGGGTCTGCCCGACATCGTGTAATCCACAACATTTGCCACGATGCGTAAGCGTGCTTCATCAAAGGGTTCATATTGCCAGCCAATGCGGCATGCCACTTTCTCACACGTGTTGAATACGGAAAGATCGCTATCAATGATTGATGATCGCGTGCAGCCGATGCCAAAAAACTAATGCGGCCGGCCTGTCAGCCGGCCGCATTTCAATCGCCCTTAGGCTATTAAACGGCAAAGCGGGCGGCGGGGCTCGAACCCGCGACGTCCAGCTTGGGAAGCTGGCATTCTACCACTGAATTACGCCCGCGCTGTGCGTTGCGGAGTTTACCCGGAACTCCGACGCGCCGCCAAGTCTGTTACTTCATTCCCATCAGACGGGCGACTTCTTCGCAGTCTTTGTCGCCGCGGCCGGAGAGGTTGATCAGGAGGATTTTGTTCTTGTCGAGGGTCGGGGCCAACTGAGACGCCTGGTAGATCGCGTGGGCCGTTTCAAGGGCGGGGATGATTCCCTCGGTTTTAGCCAACAGCTCGAAACCCTGCAGCGCGCAGGCGTCGTCGACGCTGACGTATTCGACGCGGCCGCTGTCTTTCCAGTAGGCGTGTTCGGGGCCGACGCCGGGATAATCTAGGCCGGCGCTGCAACTGTGGACGAGGGCGGTTTGGCCGTCGTCGTCTTGCAGGACGTAGCTGAGGCTGCCGTGCAGGACGCCGGGTTTGCCGTTGGTCAGGGCGGCGGCGTGCTGGCCGAGATCCATGCCGCGGCCGCCGGCTTCTATGCCGATGAGCTTGACGTTTTCGTCCTTGGCGAACGGGGCGAAGATGCCGGCCGCATTGCTGCCGCCGCCGACGCAGGCGAGCACGTAGTCGGGCAAACGGCCTTCGGCTTCCAGGCACTGCTCGCGGGACTCGTTGCCGATGACGCTCTGGAAGTCGCGCACGATAGTCGGGAACGGGTGCGGGCCGACGACGCTGCCGATGATGTAGTGCGTGCCGTCGACGCTGCCCATCCAGTCGCGCATGGCTTCGGTCGTCGCGTCCTTCAGCGTTCGGCTGCCGCTGGTGACCTCGATCACGCGTGCGCCCATCAGCTTCATGCGGAACACGTTCAGGTTCTGCCGGCGGATGTCTTCGGCGCCCATGTACACGTCGCATTCGAGCCCGAAGTGGGCGGCGGCGGTCGCGCTGGCGACGCCGTGCTGGCCGGCACCGGTCTCGGCGATGATGCGTTTCTTGCCCATGCGCAGCGTCAGCAGTGCTTGGCCGATGGTGTTGTTGATTTTGTGCGCGCCGGTGTGGTTCAGGTCTTCGCGCTTCAGGTAAATTTTCGCGCCGCCGAGCTTTTCGGTCAGGCGTTTGGCGTAATAGAAGCGGCTCGGCCGGCCGACATAGTCGTGGAGAATGCTGTGGAACAGGTCGTTGAAGGCCGGGTCGCTCTTGGCGCGCAGATATTCGTCTTCGAGTTGCTCGAGTGCGCTGACAAGGGTTTCGGGCACGAAGGTGCCGCCGTACGGGCCAAAATGGGTTGGGAGGCGCAGGGTCGGTTCGGTAGCGGTCGGCATTGCCTTGATGCTAAGGCGCGGCTGTGAGTTCGTCTATGGAATTGCTCGCATTGACGTCTGGCCGCGCAACGCCTGCCGCTAGGTGACGTCGGGGGTTGCCGCACTGCGCCCGGCCCAGTAGCCGTAGATCGTGCCCGCGACACCGGCGGTGGCGTAATGAATCGGCAATGAGCGGGCCGCACCGGCGAGGTAGCCGCGCGTGTCGCCCAGCGGCAAGCCTTCGGGCTGGAAAAACGTCCAGGCGTACGCGATCAGCCCGGCCAGCAGGGTGCCGGCGACGTACCAGACGCTGCCGCGCACGATCCTGGTTTTATACGTCAGCCACGCACCCAGCCCGCCCGCCAGCGCGACGCCGAACATCGCCTGCCCCTTGAGCGGGCTCTGGCCAAGGATTGAGAGGATCGCAAGCGTCACCACGGTTTGGACGGCAACGGCGGCGACGCGGTCGGTGGCCGAGTCTTCATCGACCGGTGCGGGCGGAATCGTGTCCATGTCGGCGGGCGTCGTGACGTCGGCCCCGCGGTACAGCGCGAAGTAGCCCAAGAAGACGGCCACGCCGAGGATCAGCAGTTCGACGGCCATCCGCAGGTAAACCGAAGGCGACCCGCTGTTCAGCAACGCGTTGCGCACGTCGCCGCCGTGAACCGGCAGCGCCAGCAGGCCGACGACCGCACAAAACAGGGGAGCGTCGTAGCGCACCTGGCCGACGAGCGGGCGGGCCAGCAGCGTCAGAACGACGGTCAACATCAGCACAACCAACGGCCCGTACAACGGCTGATCCTGCAAGAGAAGCGCCGATACGTTGGGCACCGCCGGAAGGCCAAGGAGGCCCAGCACGTAGCGCGAAACGGCGTAAGTACCGACGGCGGTCGAGGCGAGCAGCAGCTTCTGGATCGACTCGAGCGGGCGAGCACCCTGGGACGGCAGCTCCGCCCTGTGTTGACCCAAAAATTCACCGAACAAATTGCCGCGAACGCTACTCGCCATGGATGGATTCTCCTACAATAGCATCGGCCAAAATGACTGATTTGCAATCGACCGAGTTGCTGTTCCCCCGCGCCGACGAGATCGACTCGTCGCCGGAGCCCGCGCGGGCGGTGGGTCGGCACGACGGGCCGGTGGCGGTCGTGGCGATCGAGCGGTCGGTCGATCGCGTGCTCGATTACGCAGTGCCGCCCAAGTTCGTGGCCGCGCTGGCGATCGGGCAGCGCGTGCGGGTGCCACTGGGACGTGGCAACAAAATGACCTACGGCTACGTCGTCGGCCTCAGCGACGGCAGCGACCACCCGAAGCTCAAGCCGATCCAGGCGATCGACGACGACCGCGTGCTGGTGCAGCCGAAGATGATGGAATTGGCCCGGTGGATCGGGCGGTATTACGTCAGCCCGCTCGGCATGGTGCTGGAGAGCATTATCCCCTCTGCCGTCAAACGACGCACGGGCATGGGCTACACGCGTATGGTTCGCACCGCAAAACCGGCCGAGGAATTGCAGGCGGCGCTGGAGGCGACCAAGAGCCGTAAGCGGCGAACGCTGTTGTCGCGCCTGCTTCAGCTCAAGGCCGGGGAATCCATCGCCCTGCATACGCTGGCCTTCGAGGCCGAGGTGTCGATCCCGACAGCGGCGAAGCTGCGGCGAGAAGGGCTGATCAGCCTGACCGAAGAGCCCGACCTGCTGTCGCTGCAATTGCCCGGCCCCGCGGTCGCGCCGGCGGCAACGGCCGGGCTGGAAATGAATCCCGAACAGGCCGCCGCCGTGGAGGCTGTCAGCGCGCGGCTCGACCGGTTCGGCGTGAACCTGCTGTTCGGCATCACCGGCAGCGGGAAGACGGAAGTCTATTTGCGCACCATCGAGCGCGTGGTCGCGGCGGGACGGCAGGCAATCGTTCTCGTCCCCGAAATCGCCCTCACGCCGCAGACCGTCCGTCGGTTCGTC
>DASVSC010000190.1:0-9174 GCA_036388295.1 Tepidisphaeraceae bacterium
CGTGACCATCGCGTCTTCGTAGTCCCCGAAGGCGCAGAGGCGGTGATCCAGGAAGTGCTCGAACGCGCTCTTGGCCTGCGAACGCGTCACCGGCATGGCAAAGCCGTCCACCGAACCCGCGGTGCCGCCGAACCGCCGCGACACTTCGGCCATCACGTCCTTCGTGATGGCGTCCGGCTCGAACGTCATCATCCGGGGAATGTCGATCGACTTCTTGAGCGGCTTGCGGTTGTCCTGGTCCAGATTCCAGCGCCCGCCGGCCGGGTCCGGCCCGTCCATCAGCACGTCGTGGCGGGTTCGCATGCGACGGTAAAAGACTTCCATCACCGGCGACGTCACACCACGGGCCCAGGAGCGGAACTCGGCGCGGTCCGTCAGGAACAGCGTGTTCGGAAAGTAGCGGATCGTCAGGCCGAGCCTTTCGGGCAGTGTTTCGAGCCACGCGCGGGTGTGGTACTCGCTCGGCTCGACCACCCAAACCTCACGCTCGCCAGTCTTGGCCACTACGTCGCGCAATGCGGACAAGCTGTCCAGGTACCCATTCTCGCACAGCGGGTAGTAGTGAATGTCGCGATGACCCTTAGCAAGCTCCGCGGCGAAGTGACGCATCGCCGAGACCAGGAACGTCAGCCGCTTCGGGTGGTACGGCAACATGGTGAACGCGACCGCCGATTCGATCAGCAGGGCGGGTGCGTGAGGGGCGGCAACCAGTGTCGGCAGATCGGGCGAAAGCTGGTCTTCGAAGACCCACAGCAGGGGCATTCCGAAAGTCTAAGCGGCCCCAGGGCCGGGCCGGCCGTCGCCTGCTTTCAAATCTGGGGGTATACTGCCCACGCATGGAATACGGCGTCATCATGGCCGGCGGGCTCGGCACGCGTTTGTGGCCTCTGTCTCGGCAGAAGTTCCCGAAGCAACTCCTCACCGTCAAAAAGGGCCGCAGCCTGCTGCAACTGGCGTACGACCGCCTGCTCGGCGTCGTGCCGCCGGAGCGGATTTACGTCTGTACCGCCGAGGCGCATCGGAAAGTGGTGCTGGAGAACCTGCCGCAGCTGCCGCCGGAGAATCTGCTCGGCGAACCCGAGCCGCGCGACACCGCCAACGCCGTTGGCTTCCCGGCGGCGGTGCTGTACAAAAAAGACAAGGACGCCGCCTTCGCCATCGTCACCGCCGACCACGTGATCGAACCCGTCGACACATTCCAGTCGTGCATGCGGACGGCCTTCGACGTGCTGAAGTCCAGCCCGAAGTCGCTCGTCACCTTCGGCATCGTTCCCACCCACGGCCACACCGGCCTCGGGTACATCCAACGCGGCGAGCCGATGAGCGAACACAGTGGCGCGTACCAGGTCCTCGCGTTCAAAGAGAAGCCGGACAAGCCCACGGCCGACCGTTATGTGGAGAGCGGGCGGTTCTATTGGAACAGCGGCATGTTCGTGTGGCGGGCCGACACGGTGCTGGCCCAGCTCGCCGCCGATTTGCCGCAGAGCTACCAGGGCCTGACCCGAATCGGCGAAGCCTGGGGCACGGCGGACCAGCAGAAGGTCATCTCCGAGGTTTACCCGCGCTTGCCGAAGATCAGCATCGACTACGCCGTGATGGAACCCGCCAGCCAGCGCAAGGTCGTCAGCGTCGTCGAAATGCCCGTCAACTGGATCGACGTCGGCAGCTATCCGGCGCTGGCCGAGACGCTGGACGTGGACGATCAGGGCAACAGCCTTGACGTCGAACGCCTGACCGCCATTGACGCCGACGGCAACATCATTGTCAGCCGCGACCCGAACCACCTCATCACCTGTATCGGCCTGAGCGACATGATCGTCGTGCACACGCCGGAAGTGACGATGATCTGCCCGAAAAGCGAGGCGCAGCGGGTGAAGGAACTGGTGGCGAAAGTGAAAGAGAAGTACGGCGAGCAATATCTGTGAGTAGAAGATTTTAAGCCGCGGGTGTGAACCCACACGAACCGCTCGCCGCTGCCGACCGAGCTTGCGATTCTCCGTTTCCACGCGGGTTCACACCCGCGGCTAAACTTATCAATGCGAACCCTCGCCATCGACCTAGGCACGAAGCGCATCGGCCTCGCGATGAGCGACGAGGGCGGCCAATGGGCCACGCCGCTCGACGTGCTGTTCGTGACCGCGCAGGACCAGGCCATCGCCCCGATCGCCGCACTGGTGGCGAAGGAAGACGTCCGCCGGGTTGTGCTCGGTTTGCCGATCAACATGGACGATTCGATCGGCCCGATGGCCCGCAGCGTCGTCGCCTGGGCCGACCGGCTGCGACCGAGCATCGGAACGGCCGAGATCGTTTTCGTCGACGAACGGCTCAGCAGCTACGACGCCGAGCAGACGCTGATCGCCAACAAGCGGGCCGGGGCGAAGATGACGCGCAAGGATAAGAAGCAGGCGCTCGACGCGGTCGCCGCCGCGTCGTTCCTGCAGGCGTTCCTAGACGGCAAGCTCGGCGCGATCGACGTCTGAGAAGGCGACCGGATGTCGCACGGCCGGAAATCGCTAGGGCGGGTCGAACCGACCGGCTAAGCTCGCGCCCCATGATCTTCGCTTCCGCCCCGGCCGTCTTACCCGGGACGCTGCTCGAACGCGGCCACAGCTTGCTCGGCCTCGTCGTCTTCCTGCTGATCACCTACTTCATCGGCCGAATCTATTCCGGCCCCGGCCGCATGCAGTGGCGCGTGATCCTATGGGGCGTCGCGCTGGCGTTCGGGTTCGGGGCGATCGTGCTTTACACGCCGCAGGTGCTGGAACGCGTGCAGATGGCGATCGGCCGTGTGCTGGGCTTTACGCTGGACGGCGCGCAGCTCGTGTTCGGCAATCTCGCCACCTACGCCGGCCCGCCCGTGGCGGACGGGGCCGGCCGCCCGGTCGGCTTTGCCAACACGGGCGCGGTCGTCGCGTTCATCGTGCTGCCGACGATCGTTTTCGTCTCGATGCTGACGGCCATCCTGTACCGCCTGCACGTGCTCGGCTGGGTCGTCAGCGGCCTGGCGTGGGTCATGCGGCGGACGATGGGGACCAGCGGGGCGGAAACGCTGTCGACGGCCGCCAACATCTTCGTCGGCCAGACCGAAGCGCCGCTGATCATTCGCCCGTTCCTGGCCACCGCCACGCGCAGCGAACTGATGGCCATCATGGTCGGCGGGTTCGCTAACATCGCCAGCGGCGTGCTGGTCGTTTACACGCAGTTCCTGCAGGACTTCGTCCAAAACGCAGGCGGCCATCTGGCGGCGGCGTGCTTCGTCTCCGCACCGATTACGCTGGTCGTCGCGAAGCTGCTGCTGCCGGAAACTGAGACGCCTGCGACGGCGGTGCCCTTGAAGCACGACGTCGAGCAGATCGACGCCAACCTCATCGACGCCGCGACACGCGGCACCAGCGAAGGCCTGACGCTGGCCATCAACGTCGGCGCGATGCTGCTGGCGTTCACCGCGTTGGTCTCTTTAGTCAACGCCTTGCTCGGCGGCGCGTTCGGCCTGATCCACGTGCCGGGCGTCACGCTGCAAGGCCTGCTCGGTTATGTGTGCGCGCCGATCGCGTGGCTGTGCGGCATCCCGTGGCAAGACTGCCGTGAAGTCGGTGCGCTGCTCGGTGTTAAAACTGTTTTGAATGAGTTCGTCGCTTATCAGCAGATGAACCAGTTGTTCGTCGGCGATGCCAACTTCATCGCCCCGCGCAGCGGCCTGCTCGCCACCTACGCCCTGTGCGGCTTCGCGAACATCGCCAGCGTCGGCATCCAGATCGGCGGCATCAGCGTGCTGGCCCCCGAACGCCGCCACGAACTATCGCGCCTCGGCCTGATCGCGATGGTCGGCGGGGCGATCGCGTCGTGCGTCGGCGCGTGCGTGATAGGCGTGCTGGTCTGAAAAATCGCGAAAAATTGGCTGTTTTCTGGCCGACTTCTCGTTGCGGATCGGTAAGTTGCGGAGTGATGACGCCAGCCCGTTCCACCTGCCGGCTTCGGCTCCCCCTTCACTCGACGAAGGGAAAGGCAAGGGGCGACACGGCCGCGGTTTTGCGGCACGTAAGTCGCATGGCGGTCTGGGCAAGCTCTGCGCGGCCGGCACACACGTGGTTTCGGGCCGAAGCGCCGGCCGGCCCTGCGGTTGCGCCGCGCTGCGCGTTCGGAAACGGCCGGAACAAAATCGACTCCGCTTTCGCCACTTACGCCACGTCGCCTAAGATCGGCCTGCCGATGAAGCCCGTTCGTGCTTATGCCGACAACCCCAAGTGGCGACGCCAGCACCGCTGGCGGACGGCCGTGTGGAAAGGTTTGGCCAGTCTGGGTTTGACCGGGTGGCACGGCTTGCCGGTGAGTCGGCAGTGGGTAGAGATTCACCGCCGGAAGATGCCGATGAAGCGGCTCGACCCGGCCTTCGAAAAGTTCCGCATCGTGCAGATGTCCGATCTGCACTACAGCCCAATGGTCTGGAAGCGGTACCTGCAGCAGTTCGTTCACTGGGTCAACGACTTTCAGCCGGACCTGGTCGTCGTCACCGGCGATTTGGTTACCGGCGGGCAGTTCTGGTCCACGCGTGTGGCGCATATCCTGAAGCAGATCAAGGCCACGCACGGCGTCGTCTGCACGCTGGGGAACCATGACTATTCGATGTTCGGCAAACGCATGCCCCGGCACGGCATGAACCGGGCCGACCATTTGGCCGACGCGCTGCGCGACGCCGGGCTGATCGTGCTGCGCAACGAAGTGCTGCGCATTCGCCATAACGACTGCGTGACGCCGCTGACGATCGTGGGCCTGGACGACGAATGGAGCGGAGCGATCGACGCCGACAAAGGCTTCGCCGGCGTCTCCGAGGGTGAGCCGGTCATCTGTCTGAATCACAATCCGGCCAATGCGTTGGAGCTGATGCATTACCCGTGGCAGTGGATGCTCAGCGGCCACACGCACGGCCGACAGCTCACCGGACGCATGCGACGCGAGTACACGTTCGGCTATTACCCGCTCGGCGACCGCCACTTGTACGTCAACCGCGGCCTCAGCTACGGCCAGCGCCGCAAACGCTGGTGCCGGCCGGAAATTTCCATTTTCCGCCTGCGCTGCGATGCCGACGTGCACAATCCTGCGATCGACCCGGCCTTCGACGGGCAGCCGCTGCCGGTCGATGCGTGCCTTACGCCGACAGAAGGTTGATCCACGGGTGCTCCGCGTCCACGCGCAGCAGGGCGACAGACAGCCAGGACTTCTGCTGCTGCGTCAGCCGCTCGACGGCCAGATGGAAATCCAGTTCGTCCTTCGGTTCCGGCCGTCGCGACTTGTGCAGCAGGACGATCAGCGGGTTCAGCACCGGCACGTTCGCCGCGCCGTGCCAGCGCCAGCCGGTGAGGTTCATGCGGATGTCGGCGCAGCGGCGGTCGTACCAGTCGATGCCGTCGGCTTCGTCCAGAAAAATGCGCCAGGCTCGGCCCGTTACGCGGTCGGCGGCAAACAGTTCGTGCACCGGCAGCATCAGCATCTGGTTCGCGTCCTTCCAAACCACCGGCCTCCCTTGCGTGGCGGCGATCTTGAACGTGAACTCGGCCAGGTGCTGTCGCAGTTCCAGTTGGTGGTCGCGCAGCACGGCAATATCGACGCCGAAATGGTCGCGTGTGACCTGGCCGAGCCAAAGGTCGATCGCCCAGCCGCCCGCCACGCACCAGGGCCGCTTGAATCCGACCATAGCGGCGGCGACCGACAGGGGTTGGGCGAAATCCTCCACGAGCATGCGGCCGCGTCAGTCTAACGACTGACGGTACCAGGCGCACGTCTCGGCCAAGCCTTCTTCGAACGCGACGATCGGCGTGAAGCCGATGACCTGCTTCGCGTGGTCCAGGTTCGCCAGCGAATGTGCCACGTCGCCCGGCCGGGCGGGGGCGAAGGTGGGCTTCAGATCAGTGCGGTCGAACAGCCGCAACATGTTGCTGGCCAGTTCCAGAATCGTGCGGCGCTCGCCGACGGCGACGTTGACGACTTCGCCGCCGAGGCGTGCGCCCGTTCGCTCGCGCAGTGTCGCCGCCAGCAGGTTGGCGTGGACGACGTTATGCACGTAGGTGAAGTCGCGGCTGGCCGAGCCGTCGCCCGTGATGCGCGGCGCTTCGCCCGCCAGGATCATTTTGCTGAACGCGGCGATCACGCCGCTGTACGGGCTGTGCGGGTTCTGCCGTGGGCCGAAGATATTGAAATAGCGGAGGCTGATCGCGTCGATGTCGTAACACGCCGCGTAGGCGCGCACGTACTGCTCGCCGACCAGCTTCGCCGCCGCGTACGGACTCTGCGGCCGCTCGGCCATCGTTTCGACTTTCGGCATTTCGGGCGCGTCGCCGTACGCGCTGCTGCTGGCGGAGTAGACGAACCGCGGCACAGCGGCCCGTCGGGCGGCTTCCAGCACGTTTACGGTGCCGGTGGCGTTCACATCGTGGTAGGCCTTCGGGTCGGTCACGCTCTGCGGCACGCTCACGCGGGCGGCCAGGTGGAAAACCGTATCGACGCCCGCCACCGCCTGCGCGACGGCCGCTTCGTCTAGCACCGAACCGTTCACCAGCCGCAGGTTCGTCGCGTCCGGCAGGTTCGACGGCCGGCCGCTCGACAGGTCGTCGAACACCGTCACGTCGGCGTCAAGGTGCACCAGCGTTTCGACCAGGTGCGAGCCGATGAACCCCGCGCCGCCCGTCACCAGCACCCGTCGGCCGCGAAGCATGTAGTCGTACAAGGCCCGCCAATCCGTATGCACTGCCATCCCGCCAACCCTACCCGCGCGCGGCGCGGCGGCCAAGCTATACTGCAATCATGGCATCATTTCTCGTTATCGGCCCGCACCCGGACGACCAGGAACTTGGCATGGGCGGCACCATCGCCAAACTCGTCAAGCAGGGCCACCACGTGCACCTCGTCGACATGACCACCGGCGAGCCGACGCCGCGCGGCACGCCGGAGCTGCGCCTGAAGGAATCGGCCAAAGCCGCCGAGATCCTCGGCGTGCGGCGCACGCCGCTCGGCCTGATGAACCGGCAGGTCACGCACACGCTCGAGGCCCGCTACAAGCTCGCCGCCGTCATCCGCGAGCACCGGCCGAACGTGCTGTTCGTGCCGTACACGCCGGACGCGCACCCGGACCACGTCGCCGTCACACGCATCGCCGAAGACGCCCGCTTCGATTCGAAACTGACAAAAACCGATATCCCCGGCGAGCCCTGGCACCCCAAGCGCATCATCTACTACTTCTGCACGCACCTGCGCCTCAACATCAACCCGACGTTCTGCATCGACGTGGCCGACACGGTGGAGCAGAAGTTCGCGGCGGTGTCGGCGTACGAGTCGCAAATGGGGCCGGAATTGGTCAATCTCGTGCGCGTCACCGGCGACTACTTCGGCAGCCGCATCGGCACCAAACACGCCGAACCATTTTACAGCCACGAAATCGTCGCCTTCGGCGGCTTGGACCAGTTGGTGTGAAATGGTAATAGCCGATTATGCAACGCCTCTGCCCTCGCGGTCGTTCCAGTCGTGGCCGCCCTGGTGCAAAGGGCTGGTGAGCTTTGTCGCTGTTTGCGGCGTGCTCTGCGGGTGCAGCGTCATCGGCATCCGCTTCGTGCAATGGAAGTTGGGGGTCGCAGAAATCTGGGAGCCGGTCACCGGGACACACGCCTATGACAATTGGCTGATCGGCGTTCCAATGTACGCCATGTTCTGGCTCGCGGTCGCTTGGACGATCGTGGGTGGTGTGTTCCTGCTGTCGCGTCGCCAGACGGCCGGTGCGTTGTTGCTCCTCGTCACCGTCTGGCCGGCTTGGCTGGCGATCGAACTAGGAATGATCTTCGTTTTTTGGGAGCCGGCCTCGCCGTGAATCGAACTTGAGCGAACCCGCTTTGCCGCCCGCATTAATTGAACTCGGCCGCGTCCGCGTGCCGGCGGCGTGCGTGCGCGTGCAATATTCGCGCTCCAGCGGGCCGGGCGGGCAGCACGTGAACAAGACGTCAACACGGTGCGAACTGTGGGTGCCGGTGGGCGGGATCGTCGGCCTCACCGAAGCGGCCGCAGCGCGGCTGCGGCTGGCGGCAGGGTCGAAGTTGACGCAGGGGGACGAGATTCACCTGGCAGCCGATGAATCGCGATCGCAGGAGGGAAACCGGTCCATGGCGCTGGACCGCCTGCGAGAAATGCTGGTGCGGGCCATCGTCGAACCGAAACGACGTCGCAAGACCAAGCCGTCCTACGGCGCGAAACAAAGACGGCTTGCGTCCAAGAAACAGCGCTCTGAAGTGAAGCGGAACCGCCGAACGACCGGCGAGTAAAGTCTCGAACGTACGCCTCGTCGTCCGCGGCGTCTTCGGCCGCGGACGACGAGGCGCTGACGAATCTAGAGCGGCTCAGTCTTCTTCTTCGAACTCTTCGTCGTCGTCATCGAAATCGTCGTCGTCTTCGAAGAACTCTTCCTCTTCTTCGTCCTCATCGTCGTCGTCATCCTCGTCTTCGTCGTCTTCTTCGTCGTCCTCTTCGTCTTCGAACTCGTCGTCTTCCTCGTCCTCGTCGGCCACGTCGTCCTCGTCGCCTGCGACTTCGTCCTCGTCGTCATCGTCGGCCGCGCGTTTGGCGCATTCGGGGATCACGGGGTCGGCGGCGGGAAGGCCCAGCAGACGCGCCAGGGAAAACGCTTCGTCGTGCGGCGTATTCAACAGGCCCAGCAGTTCGGTCACATCGTTCATGGTATTTCCGCTCCGGTTATCCGCCACGTGCCTCACGCGGCCTAGCTTCGACTCGTCCCCGGCACGTCGTCGGCGGACGCGCGGTATTGAAGCCGTACGGCGTGTGAAGTCAAGCGCCCCGGTGCGCTTAGTTTGTGCGCTTACTTTACGTCGACGATCCGGCAAGGCGGTAACGCGTCGATAAAACAGCGGCCATACCGCTTCGTGCGCACGCGATTATCCAGGATGGCCACAATGCCGCGGTCGCTCTTGGCGCGGATCAGCCGGCCGAAGCCCTGCTTCAACTTGATCACCGCTTCGGGCACCGACAAGTCCATGAACGGGTTGCCGCCGCCGCGCCGGATCGCTTCCAGCTTCGCCTCCGTCAGCGGCTCGTCCGGCACGGCGAACGGCAGCTTCACGATCACTACGTTCCGCAGCTTCTCCCCGCGCACGTCGATGCCCTGCCAAAAACTGCCGG
>DASVSC010000191.1:0-19345 GCA_036388295.1 Tepidisphaeraceae bacterium
CCCCCCCACGACACGAGTGTCTGGAATCCCGCCCCCGTTAGGCCCGGCTCAGGTAGCCGCCGCCGTCGGTGCTGATGCGGAGGACTTCGCCGATTTCGATGAACGGCGGCACTTTCGTGTTCAGGCCGGTCTCCATCGTGGCGTCTTTCATCTGGTTGGTGGCCGTCGCGCCCTTGATCGCGGGGGCGGTGTCGGTGACGGTCAGATCGACCGTTTTAGGCAGCTCGTAGCTCATCAGCTTGCCCTCGTAGAACAGGGCCTGCATCTGCGTGTTGGGCTTAAGGAACTTGGCGTCGTTGCCGAACACGTCGGCCGGGATCGGCTGCTGTTCGTACGTCTCCAGGTCCATCAGCCAGAGGCCTTCGCTGTCGGTGTAGATGTATTCGACGTCGCGGCGGTCGAGATTGACGAGTTCGATATCGTCGGTCGCGCCGACGCGCTTGTCCTGGATCGTGCCTTTGAGCACGTCACGGAGCTTGAATTGGACCTTCGCACGAAGGTTGCCGGGGGTGTTGTGGTCGGCGTTGGTGACGACGAAGAGTTTGCCGTCCATCTTGACGGCCTGGCCTTTACGGATGTCGCTGGCGCGCATGTTCGAGCTCCAAAAGAGTGAGGGGCGGACGCTACGGCCTTTAACGATCCGCGTCAACTTTACGGACGGCCGTGGACGCAGGCGCTACGATCCGTCATGGCGTACCCAGGGCGGCGGACCTTCGTCGGCATAACGGCCGTGATGATGCTGATGGCGGCGGGGTGCAAATCGCGCCCGCGAGCGACCGCCGCAGCCACCCAACCCAGCCCGCCGGTAGAGCTACTCAAACGGCCGGCGATCGACCTGACGCGGGGCGGCGCGGGCTTTCCGCTGGAGACGAAGTCGGTCCCGTCCGCGCCCGCCGCGGTGGCCGCTGCGCTGAAAGCGGGGTACGCGCTACGTTTGGAGTCGCCGGACAAGGTCCGCATCGACATCGCGCCCGGCCCGGCGGACGGGGCGTTTGCGCGGATGGTTATCGACATCAGCGGCAGCGCCGTGCGCCAGGATTATGTCCCGAAGCAGCAGCCGAAGCAGATCGAACCGGTCGCCTTCCTGCGGGCCGGCCTGCTGAACTACGTGGCCGAGCCGCTGCGGTATCGGCATTTTACGGCGGGAATGCGGCTGGACGCGAACGAGGCGAAGCTCGGCGTCCTGCCGGCCGCGGACGGCACGTTCGGCCTGTCACTGGTCGACTGCGCGACCGCCCACGCGAGTTTGAGTTTGTCCATGGACGGCCTGAAACAGAGCCTGGCCAAGGGCGTTCAGTCGAAGCAGTCGCTGGCCTTTATGGTGGAGAATGTGGACCTGGACCTGACGAGCGACAATCCGCGTTCGCTGGAGGCCGACGTTTTGGTGCGGGCGAGGCTTTTGCTGCTGCCGGCGCACTTCCGCATCACCGGCCGGGCGGACATCACGGACGCGTTCAACGTGCACTTCACGAAGCTCAATGCCGCGGGGCTGAATGCGACGGGCAAGATCGTGGCGGGCGTGGTCCAGTCGCGGCTGGACAAGCTGAACAACAAGGCCGCTCCGCTGCTAAAGCTGCCGGGCGACCGCATCCGGCTGACGGACGTGGCGATTAACGTCGGCGAAGCGCTCACGATCGACGCCGACCTCATCGGCGGCGGTCTCTGAGACGCCAATGGCCGCCGCGCGGGCCGACCTTCGCCGACGCATACGCCTCGCCGCAGAGGTGATCTTCGTTTTTTACGGCCTGCCGCTGGCCTACGTGCTGGTCTGGCGGTCGCCGTTCGTGTTCGGCCTGCTCTGGGTCGCAGCAGGACTGGCGTTCTGGCTGCTGTGGCGGGATTTTGGCTTTGACCGTAACGCGCTGACGCGTCGGTCGGACATGCGGCGTCACCTGCGGGCGATTCTGGTGATTTACCTGCCGGCGTGTGTCGGGTCCGGGATCGCCGTCGCCTGGTTGATTCCCGATCGTTTGTTCGCACTCCCGATGAAGCGGCCGGGGCTGTGGGCGGCGATCGTGATCTTTTACCCGCTGCTAAGCGTGTACCCGCAGGAACTGATCTGGCGGGGGCTTTTCTTTCGCCGGTACGCGACGTTGTTCGGAAGTGGACGCACGATGATCATGGCATCGGCGCTCGCCTTCGCGTGGGTGCACGTGGTGATGCTGAACCCGGTGGCGGTCTGGCTGACGCTGGCCGGCGGCGTGCTGTTTGGCTACCGGTACGACCGCAGCCGGTCGCTGGTGGTCGTGTCGATCGAACACGCCCTGTACGGCCTGCTGGTTTTCACGATAGGCCTTGGTGTCTACTTCGTTCAAGGCATTCCGCCGCCGATCCCGTGAACGAAAAGAAGCCCCGGGACGCGGGTCCCGGGGCTTCTGGTGTTCGTTTGCGAAGGGGATCAGACGTTGATGGCCGTGATCTTCACTTCGGTGTAGAGCTGGCGGTGGCCGATCTTTTTGGAGAAGCCTTTGCGGCGGGCGTACTTCTGGGTCATGACCTTCTTGCCCTTGACCTCGCGCAGCACTTCGGCCGTGACGGTAGCGCCGGCGACGACCGGGGCACCGACCTTCGGCTCGCCCTCGCCGCCGACCAGCAGGACGCGGTCGAAGGTCAGGGTCTTGGTCTCTTCGTCAAGCGGCGTGTCGAGCTTGATGCGGTCGCCGCTGCTGACTTTGTACTGCTTGCCGTTCTGGTCGATGATCGCGTACACAGGTTCTCCAGGAAATCGAAAGTCCGGCAAGTATGGCGATCCTGATCGAACTGTCAAGCACTATGAAGTGTGGGCAGCGCGGATTCACCACGGAGGCACGGAGACACGGAGAAGAAAAGAGCCGTGGGGAAACGACGACAGGGGCCGCAAACGCTAGCCGGTATCTATCTGCGGCATTCATCGTTCTCATCTTTTCTACGTGTCTCCGTGTCTCCGTGGTGAATCATCTTGCTTGACTTCAAATAACTTTACGGTGTAGAGTGTGGTGATGCGTATCGCCGAGGCCATGGACCAGATCGCCCTCATCCGTGAGCAGGTCGCCCGGGCAGAGATGTTTCGCGGGTACCGGGCCGCCACCACGGCGTTCAGCGGCGTGGTGGCGATTGTCGCGTCGTATGTCACGGCAATCCTCACGCGGAACAGCGCGATCACCGACGGCACGTACCTGGCCGTCTGGTGCGGGGCGGCGGGGCTCTGCCTGCTGGTGGTCGGTTTGGATGTGGCGTGGCGGGTGCGGCGGTCGCAGTCCTTGTTGCAGCGCGACCTCACGTGGTCGGCCGTCGAACATTTCATGCCGGCGCTGACGGCGGGCGGGCTGCTGACGCTGGTGCTGTACCAGTTCGCGTTCGAGACGATCTGGATGCTGCCGGGCCTATGGATGATTCTGTTCGGCCTGGGCATCCACGCGTCGCGCCGGCTGCTCCCGCGGTTTTCCGGCCTGATCGCCGGCTATTACCTGGCGTCGGGCCTGTTCGTGTTATCGCTGCGGGAGTGGGCGGCGTTCAATCCTTGGACCATGGGGGCCGTCTTCGGCCTCGGCCAGTTTATGGCGGCGGGGCTGTTGCGATCGACGGAGCGTGCTGATGCCGTCTGAACCGAAAAACAACGCTGCGACGCCGAAGGTGTCGGGCCGGTACGCCTACAGCGGGCTGGAACGTTTGCTGCACGAGCCGTCGCGGTTGGGCATTTTGTCGTCCCTCGCTGCCCATCCGGAAGGCCTGCTGTTCGGCGATTTGAAGGTGCTGGTGAATCTGACGGACGGCAATCTGTCACGGCAGATCCAGGCCCTGAATGATGAAGGACTGATCGACGTCGAAAAGAGCTTCGTGAAGAACCGCCCACAGACCAAATGCCGGATGACGCCGGACGGCCGACAGCGGTTCGTCGATTACATCGGCGAACTGGAACGGGTCGTACGCGACGCCGCCAAGGTCGAACAGGGCGGCCGACTGCGCGTTGCCGGAGCATGATTCCCTTTGAACGACAGCGGATCGACCGACGCGAATTTTTTTGAATGTGGACTTTACACCGTAAACTATTCTGCAAAGGAAACTATATGATTTATGCCCTTCGGCGGCTGGAACAGCTGCTTCGTGGCGAGGCGACCGCCTTGCCGAACCTCACGAACGACCGCTTCGACCTGCCCGTCGGCGGCCTTTCGATTGTGCTGATCGGCTTGGGCATGATTTACGGCGCCTGCATGGGCTTGTTCTCCCTCACCGGGTCGGGGTCCGGGCAGGGGATGCAGATCGTGGCCAGTACGGTCAAAACGCCGGTGCTGTTTTTGGCGACGATCGCGGTGACGTTTCCGTCGCTGTACGTGTTCAACGCCATGTTCGGTTCGCACCTGAAATTGATGCCGATGCTGAAGCTGATGATCGGCGCGCTGGCGGTCACACTGGCGGTGCTCAGTTCGATCGGGCCGATCGTCGGGTTCTTCGGCGTCAGCAGCACCAGCTATCCGTTCATGGTCCTGCTGAATGTGGTGGTGTTCGCCATCGCAGGGGTGCTCGGACTCGGCTTTCTGCTGCAGACGCTGCACCGCATGGATTTGGCGAATCGGCCGGAGCCGGGGCGGCCGACGGAGCCGCCGCCGTTGCAGGGCGAGGCACAAGATTCGCCGACCGTCGGCAGCCCGCTCTCTTTCCCGGACGGCCGCGCCACCAACGGCAGCGTCTGGGGCGTGTTCAAAGTCTGGATCATCGTCTTCGGCCTCGTCGGCGCGCAAATGGCGTGGGTGCTGCGGCCGTTCATCGGGTCGCCGCATAAGCCGTTTACTTGGTTCCGCCCGGCGGGCGGCAACTTCTATGAATCCGTGACCGCTCAAATCGGCAAGCTGCTCGGCACCTGGTGAACGTATGCGACAAGCGGCCTTCACACTGCACGCGAACGTTCTGGCCGCGCTACGCGGCGAAGCGAACGATCGCTCGGTCGGCGGCCTCGTGCTGCTGGCGACGCTTGCCATCGCCGGGTACGGGGCGGCGATGGGCAGCTTCGGCGCGCTGTACGGCGGGTCGATGTGGCAAATCGCGTTCGCGGCGATCAAATCGCCGTTGCTCATCGGCGTTACATTCGGCTTGACGCTGCCCAGCTTCGTCGTGCTGCACCTGCTGCTGGGCCTGCGGCAGGACCTGCGCGACGTGATTCACAGTTTATTGTCGGCCCAGGTGGCGGTGGCCGTCACGCTGCTGAGTGTTTCGCCGCTGACGTTGCTCTGGTACCTGAGCGTGCCGCGGTACGAATCGGCGATTCTGTTCAACGCCGCGATGTTCGCCCTGGCCAGCGTGGCGGCGCAGCGGCCGCTGCGGGCGCGGTACCGGCCGCTGATTCGCCGCAACCCGTTGCACGGCCGGCTGCTGCGCGTCTGGCTCGGCGTCTACGCGTTCGTCGGCATCCAAATGGGCTGGGTGCTGCGCCCATTCATCGGTAAACCGTTCGCGCCGGCGGAGTTCCTGCGGCCTGAAAAATGGGACAACGCCTACGTGATTGTGGCCGGGCTGGTATGGCGGACCTTGTTCGGGTCAGGATTTTGACTGCTTGCTTTCGACCGGTGCGACCGATAAAAACGCTGCCCCGGTGAAGTTTTTCCTGATCGACAGAATCTACGAGGTCTCGCCGCAGCGCATCGTCGCTGCCAAGAGCGTGACGTTGGCCGAGGAATACCTCGCCGACCACTTCCCGTCGTTCCCGGTGCTGCCGGGCGTGCTGATGCTCGAAGCGCTCACGCAGGCGGCCGGCTGGCTGATGCACGTCGGCAGCGACTTTTCCAAATCGATGGCGGTGCTGAAAGAAGCCCGTAACCTTCGCTACGGCAACTTCGTCGCCCCTGGCAATACGCTGCGGCTGGAAGTCGAACTGTCGAAGCCGACGCCGACCGGTGCCATTTTCAAAGCCACCGGCCTGATCAACAACAACCAAGCGCTCACGGGCCGCATTGAAATGGCCTATTTCAACCTGGCCGACCGGCTGCCGCACCATGCGGATACGGACGCCAGAATCATCGAAGACACCAAGCGGCGGTGGGCCGTCTTGCAGTCGCAGGGAAGTGTCAGCATTTAAGGACGAATCATGACGCATGACGAGATCTACGCCAAGGTAAAAGACGTGCTGGTCGACGCGCTGGGCGTTGACGAAGACGAAGTGAAGCCCGATTCGGTCATCAAGGACGACCTCGGCGCCGAATCGATCGACTTCCTCGACATCATGTTCCGCCTGGAAAAGGCGTTCGGCATCAAGATCCCCAAGGGCGAGCTGATGCCCGAGAACGTCGCCACCGACCCGAACTACGTGCAGAACAACACGCTGACGGCCAACGGCATCGCGATGCTCAAAGAGAAGATGCCGCACAGCGACTTCGAGGAGTTCGAAAAAGACCCGACCGTCGACAACATGAGCAAGCTGTTCACGGTCGACGCGATCACGAACTACGTCGAAGGCAAACTCAAGGCGGCCTGAGGCCGGTTGATAAGTTGATCGGTTGATGAGTTGATCAGTGGCAACTCACAAGCCTTCAAGCGGCCACCGATCAACTCATCAACAGTTCAACCGATAACCATGCGCTGGATCTGGATCGATAAGTTCATTGAGGTGACACCGCTCAAGACCGCGACGGCGTTGAAGAACGTCACGCTGGCCGAAGAGCATTTGCACGATTTGTATCCGGACTTCCCGATCGTCCCGCATTCGCTGCTGGTCGAGGGGATGGCCCAGACGTCCGGCCTGCTGGTCGGGCAGGCGCGCCAGTTCAAGGAAAAGGTCATCCTCGCCAAAGTCGGTAAGGCCGTGTTTCATCGCCTGATCAAGCCGGGCGACACGATCCTTTTCATCGCCGTCGTCGACCAGCTCAGCGACGCCGGCGCCAGCATCTCCGGCCGCATCGAAGTGCGCAACCCCGACGGATCGGGCGTGAACGATTTGGCCGCCGAGATCGAGTTGATGTTCAGCCACATCGACAACAATCTCAGCGGCATCAAGTTCCCGGAAGACAACTTCGTCTTCACGACCGCCTTCACGGACCTGATCAACGACTACCGCGAAGACAACGTCGCGCGGATGTAATCCGAGCGCCCTCGACAAGCGGCGCTCGACCTTCGACAATCGAATAAACATGAAACGCGTCGTCGTCACCGGCATTGGTATCGTCAGCCCGCTCGGCATCGGGGCGACGCACTTTTTCGACCGTCTGCTCGGCGGCGACGTCGGCATCCGCACCATCACCCTGATGGACCCCAGCGGATTCGACTGCCACCTCGGCGGCGAAGTGCCGGCCTACAAGATCAATGACTTCGTCCCCAAGAGCTACCGCAAAGCCACGAAGGTGATGGCCCGCGATATCGAGCTGGCCGTTATCGCAGCGGACGAAGCGTTTAAGGACGCCGGCCTGAAATCGAAGGCCTACGCCGACCCGGCCGAAATCGACGGCCTGCGCTTCGGCTGCAACATCGGCGCGGGCCTGATCAGCGCCGACCTGAACGAACTGGGCTACGCCATGAATGCCGCCCGCGACGGCGACAAGCTGGACCTGGCCAAGTGGGGCAGCGACGGGATGCAGCAGCTCACGCCGCTGTGGCTGCTGAAGTATTTGCCGAACATGCTGGCGTGCCACGTCACGATCATTCACGGTCTGATGGGGCCTAGCAATACCATCACCTGCGACTCCGCCAGCAGCCATCTCGCCATCGGCGAGGCGTTCCGCACCATCCAGCGCGGCAAGGCCGACTACGCCATCTGCGGCGGGGCCGAATCGCGCCTGAACCCGATGGGCCAGATGCGCCAGCAACTGCTTCACCGCCTGAACACCACCGCCAACGACGACCCGGCCCACGCCGTCCGCCCGTTCGATGACGCCGCCGCCGGCACTGTCATCGGCGAAGGGGGCGGCCTGCTGATTCTGGAGGAATACGAACACGCCAAGGCCCGTGGCGCGACCATCTACGCCGAAGTTGCCGGCTTCGCCGCCAGCCAGGACGTCTACAGCGTCATCGAAACCGACCCCAGTGGCTACAGCTACGGCCGTGCCCTGCAGAACGCGATGAAAGACGCCGGCGTGTCGCCCGCGGACGTCGACGTGCTGATCCCCAACGGCACCGGCATCGCCAAGGCCGACGCGGCCGAACTCAAGGGCATTCATAGCGCGTTCGGCGCCCACGCGTCGACCGTCGCCTTCGCCCCGATCAAGGCCCAGATCGGCAATCTTGCCGCCGGGTGTGGCGTGGACGCCGCCGCCGCCGTGCTGAGCGTCAAGCACGGCAAGATTCCGCCGGCGCTGAACACGCCGACGTCGGCGCATGGCACAACGCTGAACGTCTCGCCGACGGCGCGCGACGCGTCGGTAAAAGTCGCCGTCAGCAGCGTCGCCAGCCTCGGCGGTCAGAACGCGGCGTTGGTCTTCCGATTGATCTAATCCCGTAACGCCGTGACGTCGGCCGGAGTTGATATGAAGCGAGTGGTGATTACCGGAATCGGCTGGATCACGCCGATGGGCAACGACGTCGACACGGTTTGGAAACGCCTGCTCGCGGGCGAAAGCGGCATCGCGGGCACCACACTGTTCGACGCCAGGACGTTCCCGACGCGCATCGGCTCGGAAGTGAAGCAGTTCGAGCTGCCGGCCGCGATCAAGAACGTGGAGCAGCACAAGCACGCCGGCCGCAGCACGCAGTTCGCCCTCGCCGCCGCCAGCCAGGCGTGGGACGTGGCGAAGCTCGGCGAAGCCGACTTGGACCTCGATCGCGTCGGCATTTATTTCGCCGGCGGCGAAGGGTCGCTGGATTTGGAAGCCTTCACCACGTCCGCGCTCCTGAGCTGGTCGACGGAGAAGAACGCGATCGACACGGTCGCCTGGGCCAAGGCCGCTTCGGAGCGGATGCAGGTGGAGCGAGAAATCGAGCAGGAACCGAACGCCGCTCTGGCCCATCTGGCCATGCTGACCGGCGCGCGCGGCCCGGCATTGAATTGCCTGACCGCTTGCGCCGCCGGGACGCAGGCGATCGGCGAGGCGACGGAAATCCTCCGCCGCGGCGACACCGACGTGATGATCACCGGCGGGGCGCACTCGATGATCCATCCTTTCGGCGTCACCGGCTTCAACCGCCTGACGGCCCTGTCCACCGCGAACGAAAACCCGCCCGCCGCCAGTCGGCCGTTCGACAACAACCGCGGCGGCTTCGTCCTCGGCGAAGGGGCCGGCGTCGTCATTCTCGAAACACTCGACCACGCCCAAGCCCGCGGCGCGACGATTCTGGCGGAAGTGGCCGGCTACGGCAGCACCGCCGACGCGTTCCGCATCACCGACCAACACCCGGACGGCCTCGGCGCGGTCGTCGCCATGAAAGAGGCGCTCAAAGACGCCGGCCTGCAGCCGACGGACGTCGACTACGTCAACGCCCACGGCACCGGCACCCGCGAAAACGACGGCAACGAAACGAGCGCCCTCAAGCAGGTCTTCGGCGACTACGCCCGCAAGCTGCCGATCAGCAGCGTCAAGAGCATGATGGGCCACCTGATCGCCGCCGCCGGCGCGATGGAGACGATCTGCTGCGTGTTGGCCCTGCGTGATCAGGTCCTGCCGCCGACGATGAACCTGAGTAATCCCGACCCGGATTGCGATCTCGATTACATTCCGAACCAGGCTCGCGCGGCAAAGGTCGACGTGGTGATGAGCAACAAGTACGGCTTCGGCGGACAAAACGACACGATCATCGTGAAACGCTACACCGCCAGCTAGAGCGAGTCCGATTGCCTATAACGGTCCGAATATTCCCTCTCCCGCTATGGCCGGGAGGGAAACCGAGGCGTCACCGCGACTCGGCTTCCTTCACGCACATCGTTCGTTGATCGACTACGGCAACAAAAACCCCGCCACGGTCGCTTCCGTGACGGGGTCGGAGATACGTCTTGCGTGAGTGAAAGGCTTATTCGATTGCGTCGTCCGACGCGTCGCGGCCGTCGGCTTCGGCGCTGCTGATTTCGCCGCGGAACGAATCGTCGACATTGTCCTCGTCCGCATGAGAGACTTCGTCCGCTCCAGTATTGGTCGTGCGGATGTCGGCGGCGGTGACGACGTTCACCTGCGGGTGCGGCCCGCCGATCGCGCCGACGAACGACTGATTCTCGCCCTGCGCCGGCCCGCCGCTGGCGGCGTTGCGGCTGGAGCCGTCGCTTTCGCTGGCGTCATGCCGGGCTTGCTTGTCGATGTTCGTCGACATGCCGGACCCGCCGAGGCCGACGAAGTCGGTGTCAATGTCGCCCGCGCTGGCCGAGCCCGGCCCACTGTCACGTCCGCCGGCGCCGCTCTGACGGTTGCCGTCGTGTTCGTACGAGTTCGGCTGAGCGTGGCCGGGGTCAGCCGCCTTTGTGTTCTCCGAGGTATACGCCCGGCCGACGACGTCGTTTTCGTGCACGCCGAAATCACCGCGCCCGCTCAGGGCAGCGGCGTCGGCCGGGTTGGAACCGGGTTTCAGGTCGGCGATCGAGGTCTTTGTGGTGCGGTCTGCCATAGGTACTCCTGAAAGAACCGTAGGAGCCGACATCACGGCGGGGCGTTAAATAAACATCATGTTCTACGGCCGGTGAGAGGCTGGCGACTCGCAGCTAGCGGGAAAGGAGCAGAGCGTGAACCGCCAAGACGCCAAGAACGCCAAGAAGACAAAACCAGAATGGCTTTTCTTCTTGGCGTTCTTGGCGTTCTTGGCGTCTTGGCGGTTCAACTAATCGCCCGCCACCTCTACTTGATGATAACTTCCTTGCCGCCGGCTTCCGCCGAGCGGTAGACGCCGTCGAGGATCTTCTGCACGGCCAAACCTGCTTCACCCGGGGCGGTCAGGGGCGTGCCGTTCAGGCAGGCGTCGACCCAGTTGCGCAGCTTGACCTTGAACATGATCGGGAAGTCTTTGGTGTTACCGACGTAGGCCGGCGTGCTGTTGATCATAGAGCCGGCCTCGTCGCGGAAGACGGCGGGCGGGTCCCAGTTGCAGCCGCCCTTGGTGCCGGTGAGGTTGAAGTTCCAGACGTCTTTTTCGATGTGGCCGGCGAACATCGACTCGATGTGCAGGACCGCGCCGTTTTCGAACCGGATGTGTCCGACGGCCAAATCTTCGACCGTGTAGGTCTTGTAGTCCCAGTCGGGCCATTGGCTGACGGTGGTGTTCGGGCGGTTACCCAGGTGCGTCCAGGTGTTGCCGGTCGCGGCCACCGGGCGGGGGCTGCCCATCACGTAGTGCGCCATTTCAATGACATGCACGCCGATGTCGATCATTGGCCCGCCGCCCTGAAGCTTTTTCTGGCCGAACACGCCCCAATTGGGAATGCCGCGGCGACGCAGCGCTTTGCAGTCGACGAACATGATGTCGCCGAACTGGCCGGCGTCGGCGGCGCGCTTGATGAACTGCGTGTTGCTGTGGTAGCGGTACTGAAAACCGACGGCCAGCTTCACGTTCTTTTTGGCGGCCGTGTCGATCATCTTCTGACACTCGGCCGGGTTCATCGCCATCGGCTTTTCGACGATCACGTGGCAGCCGGCGGCCGCGGCGTCGATGGCGGGCTGGCTGTGCACGCCGTTAGGCGTACAGATGTCGACGGCGTCGGGCTGAACTTCCTTCAGCATCTTCTTCCAGTCGGTGTAGACCTTCTCGACGCCCCATTTCTCCTGCATCGTTTTCAGGCGCGCGGGGACGGTGTCCACGCCGGCGACGATTTCGACGTCAGGAAAATCTTTGAATGCGCCGAGGTGCATCTGCGAGATGCCGCCGCAGCCGATGATTGCGACGCGCAATTTCTTGCCGCTGAAGCCCGGCTTGCCGTCGTCCATAGCGAGTGAGTCGGTGGAAACGCTTTTGTCTGCCATGAGATATGTAATGAACCGCGGGAGAGCGGTTCCTCCTTTGGGGCCGAATTGTTGCGGGTTTTTCGGCCAATGCAACGGCCGGTGCAACGATTATCATGCCGTCATGCCGTGGACGACCCTTTGTGAGGTGAGCGAATTGACTGAAGGCGAGGCGCGCCCGGTGGAGATCGACGGCTACCGCCTAGCTGTGTTCCTGCACGAAGGCCGCCCGTTCGTGCTCGGCGACGCCTGCCCCCACGCCGGCGCCAGCATGAGCGGCGGCTGGATCGAAGCCGGCTGCGCCGTCTGCCCGCGCCATTTGTGGCGATTCAACCTCGCCGACGGCAAATTGCACGGCAGCGGCGCCGACGGTCTAGATACGTATGTCACCCGAATTGTCGAACACCAAGGCCGTGCTTTACTGCAGGCAGACTTGAGGATGCCGTGAGCGAATCCGTTCAGACCGAACCGCTGCCCGTGCTGCCGATCGAGTACGAGCCGCCGCAGCGCACGGTCCGGCCGATGTCACGGGCGGCGGCCCTGTGGGTGCTGGGGCTGGCGTTCGTGCCAACGGTGATTGGCGTCGGAATTCTGATTCTTTACGGTTTAACTGCCCTTGAACCACTGCCGATGGCCGGCATTTTCTGGCTCGGTATCGGTGGGCTGATGACCTTCGTGATCGGCGTCATCAGTGTCGTCAATCTCGTGCGATCCGTCGCCCGGCGACCTAAAGAGCCGGTCATTGTTTGGCGTTACGTCATTGCGACCGTCGCGTGTGGGCTGGCGGTGGCGGCGGCGTACGGGTGTCTTCACTTGGGCGCGAAGTGGGTGGAAATGCCCCGCTTCCAGGTCACTGTCCGCAACGACACCCCGACGCCGATCGACCGCGTTGTCGTCCACTTCACCGGGGGCGACATGGACGCCGGGCCGGTCGGGCCGGGGGCGACGGTCAACGCGGGCATCAAATGGGTTCAACAGCGCGGGCCGGTGGACATCACGACCACAATCAATGGTAAAAGTCGTCGGATGACGGACCGTCTGTATGATGCTTGGGGCCCGCCCGGCGGGTCGCCGGTGATGCCTTTCGACATCATTGTCGAACCGTCCGAGCTGCCCAAGGTGACGCCGTAGCGCCGGGCGAATGAATCCGGGCGCGTCGGCCGATACATTACGAACTTGAACGCGCCCGAAATCAGCCTGATCGTCCCTACGCTTAACGAGGCGGCCAATCTGCCGGCCCTGGCGGAGCGGGTGGAACGGGCGCTGGCGGGGCGGGCCTACGAACTGCTGGTCGTCGACGACAACAGCCGCGACGACACCGTCGCCGTCTGCCGCGGCTTGGCCGAGCGTTTTCCGCTACGACTGCTGGTGCGTGACGCGCCGACGGACGGCCTCAGCGGCGCGGTCCTGCACGGCATGGACGCGGCGCGCGGCGAACTGCTGGTCGTGATGGACGCCGACCTGCAGCACCCGCCGGAAGCATTGCCGGCCCTGATCGCCGTGTTGGAAAAGAATGAGGCCGACTTCGTCCTCGGCTCGCGCTATGCGGCCGGTGGATCGATCGAAGGAAACTGGTCGCCGTACCGGCGCATCAACAGCCGCGTCGCGACCCTGCTGGCCCGCCCGTTCGCCGGCCATGTGGCCGACCCGATGAGCGGGTTCTTCGCCCTGCGCCGCGCCAGCTACGAGCAGGCGCAGCGGCTGACGCCGCTCGGGTACAAGATCGCGCTCGAACTGCTGTGCAAAGCGCGGGTGACGCGCGTGCGGGAAGTGCCGATCCACTTCGCGAGCCGGCAGGCGGGCGAATCAAAACTGTCGCTACGGGAACAATTTCGGTATCTGGAACATTTGTCGCGCCTGTACGATTTTTCGTTCCCGCGCTTGTCGCCGATCGCGAAGTTCGCGTTCGTGACTGGATTATCCTGGTCGATCGCGCTGGCGTACTTCACAGCCTTGATCGTGTCCGGCCGAACGGTGTTCGTGTCGATCATCGTGAGCTACGGCTGTGTGATCCTGACGACCGCCGTCTTTCACGCGCGGTACGTTCGGACGCAGCGCGGCTTCCTGCTTCGGCCGTCGCCGTGGCGGGACTTCGCGCTGGCGTCGGTGGCGGAAGGGGCGACGTGTGCGGCGACGGCCGCTTACCTGCAGCACCGGGCCCACGGCGCACTTGCTCTGGAGGTCGCGCTGATTTCGTACACCGCGGCGCTCGCGGCGCGGTACGTGCTGCGCAAGGAACTGTTGCTGGACGTGCGCGGGCTGCGCCACGAAATTCGGAAAGACGAGATGCTGTGACCCACCTTTCGCCCGCGCGGCAGGACCGCGTTCCTTTGCTGATTGCCGTTGTGCTTTACGCCGCATTGTCGGCCTGGATGGCGGCGGCGTCGCCGTATTTTCTGGAAGCGGACGGCATCACGCATTTCCTGTCGCGACGGTTCGCGATCAACCAGCCGCTGCACTTCGTAAGCGTCTGGAGTCGGCCGCTCTGCGTGGCGCTGTACTGCCTGCCGGCGAAGTTCGGCGGGCTGCTCGGGACACGCCTCACGAGCCTGGCGCTGGTGCTGCTGACCGTGCCACTGGTGATCGCCAGCGCCCGCCGGCTGGGCCTGAAGCGGCCGGCGTGGGCGGGGCTGTTTTTGCTGACGCAGCCGCTTTTGTTCGCGCACTCGTTTTCTGAGTTGACCGAAGTCCCGTTCGCCTTGCTGTTGGGGGCGATCTTCTTCGCGTATCAGTGCCGGGCGTTCGGGCTGATGGCGCTGCTGGTGGCGATCAGTCCGCTGGGGCGGCCGGAAGGGTTCGGGCTATTGCTGGTGGCCGCGGTGGCGTTGGTCTTGCATCGAAAATGGGTCTGGCTGCTCGTGCTGCCGGCCGGCCTGCTTGCGTGGGCGTGGATCGGCTGGCACGTGTTCGGCGGGCCGAAGGAATATCCCTGGTGGCGATGGCTCGGACAGAATTGGCCGTACTCGCCGGAGAGCGTGTACGGGCACGGCGGATGGCTGACCTTCGTGCAGGTGTTGCCCGCGGTCATCGGGCCAGTCGGCTTCGGCTTTGCGGTCTTCGGCACGATGGCGATGCTGCGCCACGGGCCGCGGCCGTTCGGGTCGCTGACGCGGTTCTTCGCCAGCCACCGGGCCCGCTGCCGGGCGCTGGTGTGGGCCGTTCCGATCGGCGTGCTCGTCGTGCATTCGCTGCTGTGGGTGACGGGGAAGATGGCGTCGAACGGTGAGCCGCGCTACCTGCTGGTGGCCGCCCCGTTCTGGGCCATCCTGGCGGCAAGCGGCCTGGAGCGGCTCACGCGCCGCTTCAATTGGCGACGGCCGCTGCTCTGCGTCGCGGTCGGTGCGGCACTGCCGTTCGTGGCGAATGGGGTTTACCCCGTCTTCCCGCTCGGCCCGCAGAACGACGACCGCCTGGCCGAACGCGTGTCCGCATGGCTTGATGAAAACAAGTCGCTCCGCGTGCAGTACCCGCGGCTGCTGGCGTGGTCGCCGCACCTGTTCTTCCGGCTCGACGTCGACAAGCTCAACAAAAGCATTGCCGGCCAGCCGACGCGGGCCGAAGCCAAAACCGCGCCGGCCGGTTCGCTGCTGGTGTGGGATTCGGTGTACAGCGTGTTCAATTCCAGCTCCGAGTACGTCGTCACTCAGGAGCTGCTGCGCGACAGCGGCTGGAAGCCGATCAAGTCGTTTACGATCGATGAGAACCTTCCGTCCGCGCACAGCATTGAGGTGTACGTCAGCCCGCAGGACGTGTCGGGCCAATCAGTCCTGCCGGTGGAGTAGGGCGAGTACCTCCACATTCCCGTGCCCGCCGAGAATGGGGCTGGGCGTGATCGCGTCGACGACAAAGCCGCAGGCGGCGATGCGCTGGCGGACGACGCTCACGACGGCATCCACCGCCTCGGCCGGCAGAACGCCTTTGCGCAGCAGCTTGGGGTCGGCTTCGTAGTGCGGCTTGATCAGCGTCACCACGCGGCCGTCCGTTTTCAGGAGGCGGGCCA
The DNA here is from genome assembly GCA_036388295.1 of Tepidisphaeraceae bacterium. Classification (GTDB taxonomy): domain Bacteria; phylum Planctomycetota; class Phycisphaerae; order Tepidisphaerales; family Tepidisphaeraceae; genus RYN-431. The sequence goes on from DASVSC010000191.1 coordinate 15,814, forward strand.
CGTTCGGCAGCAGCTTGTCCTGCCGGGTCCAGCTGGCGTCGATCGTGACCAGGTCCGCCCGCTCTGGCAGTTCCACGTGCATCGCATTACTGCGTTCGCGCACGACGACGCGAGGATCTTTACGCAGTTTGTAGTCGAGCACGCCGTAGCCGGTGTCGACGGCGTAGACCTTTGCCGCGCCGCGCCGCAGCATGCAGTCGGTGAACCCGCCGGTGCTGCAGCCGAGGTCGGCGCAGACAAGGGCGGTGACGTCGATGTCGAACGTCGTCAGCGCGTGATCCAGTTTCAGCCCGCCACGGGAAACGAAGTCGGCCACGTGCGCACGGTATCGGCCGGGGCGGGCGTTGTCATGGCCGTGCCGGACTGGCGAAAGAAGCGGCAGCCCGTTTCAGGCCGTCGGTGATTACCGGCAGCCATCGCGAGTAACCCCACCGCGTCAGGTGAACGCTACCGCCGTCGAACTCGCGCGGCTTGACCTTCTGCGGGGCGAAGGCCTCGGACGCGTCGCTGAACACCACATCGAAGTCGGCGGCCAGCTTGGCGAGCTTGGCATTCACGGCGTCCGCGGTGGCGTCGTCTCGGTTATCCGCGCCCCGTGGCAGGATGCTGCTGAGCACGATCTTCGCCTGCGGGCGCTGGGCCTGCAGCGTGGTCAGCACCGAGCGCACGCCGCGGACGGTGGAAGCGACGCTGTCGGTCAGCGTGACGTTGTTGGTGCCGATGGAAAGGAAGATCAGACGCGGCCAGAGGCCTTTAAGCAGGTTGTCGTTGAGGCGGTACAGCAGGGAGCTGGTGGTGTCGCCGGAGAAGCCCAGATCGGCGGCTTTGAATTCGCTTTCGAGCGTTTTCCACTGCTCACGGCCCTGGGTCGTCAGGCGCTCGGTCAGCGAATCGCCGATGAAAACGGTTTTGGCCTGCACGCCGCCCAGCGCTTTTTGCTGACGCTGATAACGGTTCAGCCAGTGCTGCGTGCCTGTTTCGTCACGGCCGGGCTCGGCGACGGTGGCAAAGTCGACGGCGGTGCGGCCGTCGGCGAACCGGACGATGCGGCGTTCGACGCGGCGGGTGGACGTGGTGTAATGGCTGTTGTGGTCGAGCACGACCGCGTCGCTGCCGCCGCCGCCGTCGATCTTGATGTCCTTGATCGCGCCGGGCACGAACCGCTTGCGTCGGCTGCCGTCCTCGTTCAGGAAGAGCAGCACCCCGGTCGAGCGGGACCGGATGGCCATGCGGTCGACGCCGCTGGTGCCGTTGAGGTGCAGCGTGCCGTTTTCATCAACGCCGTACGTGGGGATCGCGGACGCGTTGAACAACGAACGCTGCTCCAGCGGCTCACAAGCGGTCGGGGGAGTTTGGGTCGGCATAGGCATTGGGAAACTGGCTTCGAGCTTTTTATCGGCAGAACGCTGCGGCTTGCTGGACAGATTCCTCAGCCGGCGGGGATCAAGAAAACCGAGTGTCACGGGCACTTCCGGGCCTAATGTGTGATCGAACCGTAACGAGGAACGCTGCCATGCAACACCGACCGCTCGGAAAATCGGACGTACTGGTCTCCCCTGTCATCTTCGGCGCCTGGGCCATCGGCGGATGGATGTGGGGCGGGAACGACGAACAAGACTCGATCGACGCCATTCACGCCAGCATCGACAGCGGCGTAAACACCATAGACACCGCGGCCGTTTACGGCCAGGGGCACAGCGAAGAGCTGGTCGGCCGGGCGATCAAGGGGCGACGCGATAAGGTGATCATCGCCACCAAGTGCGGCATGCGCTGGGACGACCCCAAACAGGAAGGCACCAAGGCCTTCGAAACGAACGAGAACGGCAAGCACTACACGTTCTACAAGAACGCCAAGCCGCACAGCATCGTCTACGAGTGCGAGCAGAGCCTGAGCCGCCTCGGGACCGACGTCATCGATTTGTACCAAATCCACTGGCCCGACCTCAGCACCGAGCCCGAAGACTCCTGGGCGGCCATGGAGAAGCTGCGGAAGGACGGAAAAGTTCGGGCGATCGGCACGAGCAACTACGACGTCCGCTGGCTGGAACGCAATGAACGCGTCGCCCCCGTGGCGAGCAACCAGCCGCCGTACAGTCTGCTCAATCGCGGCATCGAAAAGAACGTGCTGCCGTTCTGCCGCGAAAACGGCATCGGCACGATCTGCTACTCGCCCATGGAACGCGGCCTGTTGACGGGCAAGGTCGGTCCCGACCGCGAGTTCGGCGAGGGCGACCACCGCCGCACGCACAAGTTCTTCACCAAAGAGAACCGCCAACGCGTGGCCGACGCTTTGGAATCGATCAAGCCGATCGCCGACAAGCACAAGGCGTCGTTCGCCCAGCTGGTCATCAATTGGACGATCCACGAGCCGGGCATCACCGCCGCCCTCGTCGGCGCCCGCAACGCCGAGCAGGCCAAACAGAACGCGGCCGCGATGAACTTCGTCCTGTCCAAGGAAGAGCGGGCTCAGATCCGCAAAGCGTTCGACGAGCCGAGCCGCGTAATGACCGCCTAAGCGCTCATTAGAGCGGCGTGGCTTTTGAAGTAGCGGGATAGCCGCAGTGTCGGAAGAAGCCGACGCAGTCGGTCGGGGTGACGGTGGCGAATGCCCGGCCGATCGCCTCGTGCAGCGTGTCGACGGTCCGGGCGGCCAGTGAACGCAGGCGGCCTTTGACCTTGCTCCACAAGTTCTCGATCGGGTTGAAGTCCGGTGAGTAAGGCGGCAGGTACAGCAGCGTGGCCCCGACGGTCTCGATGGCAGTGCGGACGGCGTTCGCCTTGTGCGGGCTCAGGTCGTCCATCACCACCACGTCGCCCGGCGTCAGGCGCGGGGCCAGCACTTCCCGCACGTACGTGACGCACACGCCGGTGTCGACCGCACCGACCAGGCTGGCGGCGGCGAAGGGGCCGCTCGTGCGGACCGCCGCGATCATGGTCACGACTTTCCACGTCCCGCACGGCACCTTCGCCACGGCCCGCCGCCCACGCGGGGCGCGGCCGCGGGTGCGGGTCATGCTCGTTTGCGAGCCCGCTTCGTCGAGGAACACCAGCTTCCCCGGATCGACTTCTTTGAGCCCGTCGTGCCAGACGGCCCGGCGAAGGGCGACGTCGGGCCGGTCCTGCTCGGCGGCGTGGGGCGACTTTTTTTGAGCGTCAGCCCCAGACGCACGAGCCACTCGCCCACGGTCTGCACGCTCACGGTCAGGCCCAGTGCGTCCTTGATCTCCTGCCGCGTGGCGTCCGGCCGGGCGGCGACGAGTGAACGAAGCCACTCGGCCAGGCCGCCCACGGCCTGCGGACGACGGCCGCCGTTGTGCGCCAGGGCCAAGTGCGTGCCGCGTTCGCGGTAGCGTTGCAGCACCCGCCGCACGCCCGACTCGCTGGCCGCGAACACCGCGGCGATCTCCTCGACCGCCATCCCCTCGTCTTCGGACAACTCGACCATTCGACGGCGGACCATCGGCGGGAAGTACATGCGGCGAATCTAACGACTCGCCCAGAACGGCGCTACTGCAAAAGCCGCATTGCTCTA